>NZ_JBAGKH010000079.1:0-2585 GCF_036689765.1 Streptomyces poriticola | reverse complement strand
GACGACGTCGACCTGGCTCGCGGCCAGGCGGGCGTCGGCCAGCGCCTGGCGGATCACGCGCTGCTGCGAGAGCCCGTTGGGAGCGGTGAGTCCGCTGCTCGCGCCGTCCTGGTTGATCGCGGTGCCGCGGACCACGGCCAGCACGGGGTGGCCGTTGCGGCGGGCGTCCGAGAGCCGCTCCAGGACGAGCATGCCCGCGCCCTCGGCGAAGCCGAACCCGTCGGCCGCCGAGGCGAACGCCTTGCAGCGGCCGTCGGCCGCGAGGGCCCGCTGCCGGCTGTACTCGGTGAACACGGCGGGCGTGGACAGCACGGTCGCCCCGCCGGTGAGCGCCAGCGTGCACTCCCCGGCCCGCAGGGAGCGGACCGCGAGGTGCAGGGTGACCAGGGACGAGGAGCAGGCGGTGTCCACGGAGAGGGCGGGGCCCTCCAGGCCGAGGGTGTACGAGACCCGGCCGGAGAGCACGCTGGGCGAGGTGCCGGTGACGACGTACCCCTCCAGCTCGGTGGCCACCGGGCCGGTGATGTCGGAGTAGTCCTCGCTGCTGAAGCCGACGAACACGCCGGTGGCGCTGCCGCGCACGCCCGCCGGGTCGATGCCGGCCCGCTCCAGGGCCTCCCAGGAGGTCTCCAGCACCAGCCGCTGCTGCGGGTCCATGGCGAGCGCCTCGCGCGGGCTGATCCCGAAGAAGCCGGCGTCGAAGTCGGCCGCGGTGTCGAGGAATCCGCCTTCGCGGGCGTAGGAGGTGCCGGGCCGGTCGGGGTCCGGGTCGTAGACCGAGGCCATGTCCCAGCCGCGGTCGGTGGGGAACGCCGAGACCGCGTCGGTCCCGGCGGTCACCAGCCGCCACAGGTCCTCGGGCGAGGCCACTCCGCCGGGGTAGCGGCAGGCCATGCCCACGATCGCGATCGGCTCGCGGTCGCGGGCCTCGGCCTCGCGCAGCCGGCGCCGGGCGACCTGCAGGTCGCCCGTGACCTGCTTGAGGTAGTCGAGCAGTTTGGCCTCGTCAGCCATGAGTGCACCCCCGTGCGGTTCGTTCGGCGCGGATCAAGAGATGCCCCGGTCGATCAGGTCGAAGAGTTCGTCGGCGGTGACGCCGTCCAGCGCGGCCCGCTCGGGTGTGCCGCCGGTCGTGCCGGCGTCCCAGCGGCCCGCCAGCTCGCGGAGGTGCGCCGCCACCCGGGCGCGGTCGGCGCCGTCGGCGGGCAGGGCGCCGAGCGCGCTCTCCACACGGGCCAGTTCGGCGATGATCCGGTCGGCGGTCGCCTCGTCGGACTCGCTCGGCAGGAGCGCGTCGAGGAGGTGGTCGGCGAGCGCGGCAGGGTTGGGATGGTCGAACACGATGGTGGTGGGCAACCGCAGGCCGGTGGCGGCGCCGAGGCGGTTGCGCAGTTCGACGGCGGTCAGCGAGTCGAAGCCCAGCTCCTTGAAGCCACGGTCGGGTGCCACCGCGTCGCTTCCCCGGTGCCCCAGGACATCGGCGACCTGGCCGCGGACGACGTCGAGCAGGGCGGGGGCCCGCTCGGGTGCGGGCAGTGCGGTGATCCGCGCCACCAGGGCCGCCGCGTCGGTCACCGGGCGGGCTGCGGCCGGGCCGGCCGGGGTGGCGACCAGGCCGTGCAGCAGCGGCGGGGTGGGCGCGGCGGAGGCGGTGGCGAGGTCCAGTCGGGCGGTGACGGTCACGGCCTCGCCGGTGGCGGTGACCGTGTCGAACAGGGCCAGTCCCTCGGCGGCGGCCATCGGCACGATGCGGTTGCGGCCGGCGCGGGCGACGTCGGCGGCGTCCAGGTGCCGGGTGAGGCCGGTGGCGTCGACCCACAGGCCCCAGGCCGCGGCGGTGCCGGGCAGGCCGGCGGCGCGGCGCCGTTCGGCGAGCGCGTCGAGGAAGGCGTTGGCGGCTGCGTAGTTGGCCTGACCAGGGGTGCCGAGGGTGGCCGCCGCGGAGGAGAACAGCACGAACGCGGACAGGTCCCTGCCTGCGGTGAGTTCGTGCAGGTGCCAGGCGGCGTCGGCCTTCGGGCGCAGCACGCCCGGCAGCCGGTCGGCGCCGAGTTCGGTCAGCACGCCGTCGTCGAGGGCGCCCGCGGTGTGCACCACCGCGGTCAGCGGGGCCTCGACGGTCAGCTTCGCGAGCAGCGCGTCGAGGGCGGCGCGGTCGGTGACGTCGCAGGTCTCGAAGCGGACGGTGGCGCCCGCCGCGGCCAGTTCGGCGACCAGGTCCGCGCTGCCGGGGGCCGCGGCGCCACGGCGGCTGGCCAGCACCAGGTCGCGGGCGCCGTGTTCGGCCACCAGGTGCCGGGCGAGCATGCCGCCGAGCACGCCGGCGCCGGTGATCAGGACGGTGCCGTCGGCGTAGGGGGCGACGGTCAGCACGATCTTGCCGGTGTGCCGGGCCTGGGCCATGAACCGGAACGCGGTGCGCGCGTCGGCGAGCGGCCAGGTCCGGGTGGGCAGGCCGGTCAGCTCGCCCGCCTCGGCGTGGGCGACGACCTCGGTCAGCAGGCTCTGGATGCGGTCGGGGCCGGCGTCCAGCAACAGGTCGAACGGGAGGTAGCCGACGCCGGGCAGGTCCGCCGGGTCACGGC
>NZ_JBAGKH010000078.1:0-2820 GCF_036689765.1 Streptomyces poriticola | reverse complement strand
GAGGACGGCCCGCGCCGCCTCCTCACCTCGCTCGCCGAGGCCGCCGTCCACGGCGTGCCCGTCGACTGGACGGTGGGCTGCCCCGACGGACGCCACGTCGACCTGCCCACCTACGCATTCCAGCGCCGCCGCTTCTGGCCCAGCGGCCCGGTCGCCTCCGATGCCACCGGCCTGGGCCTCACCGGCACCGGGCACCCGCTGCTCGGCGCCGTCACCCCGCTCGCAGGGTCCGGCGGACTGGTGTTCACCGGGCGCGTGCCGGCGGGCACCGAACTGCCGGCCGGCTCCGTGCTCGACCTGGCCCTGCACGCGGCCGACGGCAGGACGCTCGGCGAACTGACCGAGGAGACCCCGCTCGACACCGCCGACGGGGCCCTCCACCTCCAGGTCACCCTGGGCGCGGAGAACGAGGACGGCACCTGCCCGGTCGACGTCCACTCCCGGCCCGCCGACGCCGGCGAGGACCAGCCCTGGACCCGGCACGCGACCGGCGTCCTCCTCCCGCACACCGGCACCGCCCCGGCCGCCGCACCACGGGACGCGGACACCGACGTGACCGTCGAGCTGACCGACGACACCGCCGGCGGCTGGGGCGTACACCCCGCCCTGCTCACCGACGCCCTCGCGGCCGTACGCCCCGGCCTGGTCCCCGGCGCCTGGCACGGCGTCACCCTGCACGCCGTGGGCGCCACCCGGCTGCGGGCACGCCTGCACCCCGCGGGCGAGCACACGTTCACGCTGCACGCCACCGACGACACCGGAGCCCCCGTGCTCACCGTCGACTCGGTGACCCTGCGCCCGCCGGCCACGGCCGGCCCGGGCCGCGACCACGAGCTGTACCGGGTCGAGTGGACGCCCGTGCCGCTGCCTGCGGCCGACGTCGACGGCATCGCCGTGCTCGGCGACCTTCCGCTGCCCGGCTACCCCTCCTGCCCCGACCTGGCCGCCGTCGCCGCCCTGGACACCGTGCCCGGCACCCTGGTGCTGCCGTGCCGGCAGCAGCCGACCGACGACACCGTCGGCGCGGCCCACGCCGGCACCCGGCGCGTGCTGACCGTCCTTCAGGAGTGGCTCGCCGACGAGCGGCTGGCCGGCACCCGGCTGGCCGTCCTCACCCACGGCGCGGTCCCGGTCGAGCACGAGGACGTCACCGACCTCGCCCACGCGCCCGTGTGGGGCCTGATCCGCTCCGCCCGTGCCGAACACCCCGGCAGGCTGGTGCTGGTCGACGTCGACGGCCCCGACGCACTGCAGCAGCTGCCCGCCGTCCTCGCCACCGGCGAGCCCGAGACCGCCGTACGCTCTGGCCGGGTCCTCGCGCCCCGGCTGGTCCGTGCCCCGCGCACCGAGGAGCGCACGAGCGAGGCGGCCCTGTGGCCGTCCGACGGCGTCGTCCTCGTCACCGGCGGCACCGGCACGCTCGGCGCCCTCAGCGCCCGGCACCTGGTGACCGAGCACGGCGTACGCCGGCTCGTCCTGGCCGGTCGGCGCGGCGACGCGGCACCCGAGGCCGTGGCCCTCGCCGACGAACTGCGCGCCCTGGGCGCCGAGGTGACCGTCGCCGCCTGTGACGCCGCCGACCGCACCGCTCTGGCCGCACTGCTCGACCGGATCACCGCCGAGCGCCCCCTGGCCGGTGTCGTCCACGCCGCGGGCGTCCTGGACGACGGCGTCATCGCCTCGCAGACCCCCGAGCGGCTCGCCAAGGTGCTCCGCCCGAAGGTCGACGCCGCCTGGAACCTGCACGAACTGACCGCGCCCCACCGGCCTGCCGTCTTCGTGTTGTTCTCCTCCACGTCCGGTCTCTTCGGGGCGCCCGGACAGGGCAACTACGCGGCGGGCAACGCGTTCGTGGACGCGCTCGCGACACACCGCCGCGCCCAGGGCCTGCCCGCCACGTCCCAGGTGTGGGGCCTGTGGGCGCACGCCAGCGGCATGACCGGCCATCTCGGCACCGCAGACCTGCGGCGCGCGGCCCGCGACGGTGTGGTGCCGCTGCCCACGTCCGACGCGCTCGCCCTGTTCGACCGCGCCACCGCCGGCTCCGCCCCGGTCCTCGTCCCCGCCTGGCTGGACCTCACCTCGTTCGCCACCGGCGTCACCGCCGTACCCGCTCTGATGCGCCGGCTGGTCCGCGGCCCCGTCCGTCGCGCCGCCACCGCGGACGCCGGGCCGGACACCCTGGCCGGAAAGCTCACCGGACTCACCGCCGCGGAACGCGAACGGACCCTGCTCGCCCTCGTCCGCTCGCACGCCGCCGTGGTCCTCGGCCACACCGACGACACCGCGGTGACCCCCGGCCGGGCGTTCAAGGAGCTGGGCTTCGACTCGCTGACCGCCGTCGAACTGCGCAACCGGCTGTCCGCCGCCACCGGGCTGCGCCTGCCCGCGACCCTCGTGTTCGACCACCCCAACCCGCAGGCCATGGCCGGCCACTTGCTCGCCGCACTCCTCGGCGAACCCGCCGGGGAGACGGCACCGGTGGTCGCCGTCGCCCGCCCCGCCGCCGACGACCCCATCGCGATCGTCGGCATGGCGTGCCGGTACCCCGGCGGAGTGACCTCGCCCGAGGAGCTGTGGCGCCTTCTGGCCGACGAGCGCGACGCGCTCACCCCGTTCCCGGACGACCGGGGCTGGGACCTCGCGGGCCTCTTCCACCCGGACCCCGAGCACGCGGGCACGTCGTACGTGCGGGAGGGCGGCTTCCTCGCGGACGTCGCCGGGTTCGACGCCGACTTCTTCGGCATCAGCCCGCGTGAGGCGCTGGCGATGGACCCGCAGCAGCGGCTCGCCCTGGAGACCGCCTGGGAGGCCGTCGAA
>NZ_JBAGKH010000077.1:0-2922 GCF_036689765.1 Streptomyces poriticola | reverse complement strand
GGCAAGGGCGGTCGGCACGTCGACCTGCCCACCTACCCCTTCCAGCACCAGCGTTACTGGATCGACGTACCGGACACCACGGCGGCGCCCGCCCCGTTCCCGGCGACCGACATCGTCGACACGCGTTTCTGGGAGGCCGTGGAGAACGAGGACTGGGAGTCGCTCGCCGACACGCTCGCCGTTCCCGACGACGCCTCGCTCAGCACGGTGCTGCCCGCGCTCGCGTCCTGGCGGCAGGAGCGCAGGCGCGAGGCCACGGTGAACGACTGGCGGTACGGGATCAGCTGGAAGCCGGTGGCCGACGGGGGTGCCACGACCAGGCTCGGGGGGACCTGGCTCGTGGTGTTCCCGGAGGGGCGGGCCACCGACGACGTCGTCCGTACGGCGGCGGAGGGGCTCGCCCGGCACGGCGCGCAGGTCGTGCCGCTGGAGCTGAACGCCTCCGAGGCCGCCCGGGGGACGTACGTCGGTCTCATCGGCGAGAAGCTGTCCGCGCAGGACTCTCCGCCGGCCGGCGTGCTCTCCTTCCTGGCGCTCGACGAGAGCCCTCACCCCATGCATCCCGCCATGACGGCCGGTGTGGCAGGGACGCTCGCTCTTGTGCAGGCGCTCGGTGACGCGCGCCTTGAGGTTCCGGTGTGGTTCGGCACGTGCGGGGCCGTGGCGGTCGGGGCGTCCGACGCCGTGACCAGTCCGGCGCAGGCGCAGGTCTGGGGTCTGGGCCGGGTCGTCGCGCTGGAGCAGCCCGAGCGCTGGGGCGGCCTCGTCGATCTGCCGCGCGAGCTGGACGACCGGGCCCGGGCGCGCCTGTGCGCGGTGCTGGCCGGGCTGGCGGGCGAGGAGCAGGTGGCGGTCCGCAGCTCGGGCGTCTTCGCCCGGCGCCTGGTGCGCAACCCGCTGGACGTGCGGACGCCCGAGCAGGCGGCGCCCGGCTGGCGCACCAGTGGCACGGCGCTGGTGACCGGCGGGACGGGAGCGCTCGGCCCGCACATCGCGCGGTGGCTCGCCTCGAACGGCGCCGAGCATGTGGTGCTGACCAGCAGGCGCGGCCCGTCCGCTCCGGGCATGGCCGAGCTGGCGACGGAACTGGCCGCCGAGGGGGTCCGTCTCACGGTGGCCGCGTGCGACGCCGCCGACCGCGAGGCCCTCGCGGGCGTGCTGGAGCAGCTGAAGGCCGACGGGGAGTCCCTGCGTACGGTCGTACACGCGGCGGCGTTCATCGAGTTGGCATCGCTGGCGGAGTCGGGGCTCGACGAGTTCGCGGACGTGCTGGCCGCGAAGGTGGCGGGCGCCGCTCACCTGGACGAGCTGCTGGGCGGCGACGACCTTGACGCGTTCGTGCTGTTCTCCTCCATCGCCGGTGTCTGGGGCAGCGGTGACCACGGTGCCTACGCCGCCGCCAACGCCTATCTGGACACGCTCGCGGAGCAGCGCCGTGCCCGCGGTCTGAAGGCCAGTTCCATCGCATGGGGCGTGTGGAACGTCTGGGACCCGGAGCGGCTGCCGGAGGGCGTCAAGCCGGAGCAGCTGCAGGCGCGGGGACTGCCGTTCCTCGACCCGGACACGGCCTTCGCCGCGATGCGCCAGATCCTCGCGCACGACGAGACCTTCGTGGCCGTGGCCGAGGTGGACTGGGAGCGCTTCGTCCCTGTCTTCACCTCGGCGGGACCTCGCCCGCTGCTCGCGGGTGTTCCCGAGGCGCAGCGCGAGATCGAGGCGGCCACGTCGTCCCCCGGAACCGCGTCGGGCGCGGACGCGCCGAGCGCTCCGTCGTCGCCGCTGCGCGACCGGCTGGAGGGTCTCGCGGCCGAGGAGCGGGACCGGGTGCTGCTGGAGCTGGTGCGCGACCAGGCGGCCTCGGTCCTCGGTCATGCCTCCGGTGAGGCGGTCGAGCCGGGGCGGGCGTTCCGTGATCTGGGCTTCGACTCGCTGACCGCGGTTGAGCTGCGCAACCGGCTCAACACGGCCACCGGGCTGCGGCTGCCGGCGACCCTCGTCTTCGACTACCCCTCCCCCGATGTGCTCGCCGCCCATCTGCGGGACGAGTTCTTCGGAGCGCTGCCGGACACCGCGCCGGCCGGGACCGCCGCGGCGCCGCCGACCCTGCCGGCCGCCGACGACGACCCGATCGTCATCATCGGCATGGGGTGCCGCTTCCCGGGCGGCGTGCGCTCGCCCGAGGAGCTGTGGGAACTCCTGCTGCGCGGCGGCGACGTGATCTCGGGCCTGCCGACCGACCGCGGCTGGGACCTCGACGCGCTCTATGACCCGGACCCGGAGCAGCGCGGCAAGTCCTACACCCGGCACGGCGGATTCCTGTACGACGCCGCCGACTTCGACCCCGCGTTCTTCGGCATCTCGCCGCGTGAGGCCCTGGCGATGGACCCGCAGCAGCGCCTGCTGCTTGAGACCTCCTGGGAGGCCTTCGAGCGGGCCGGCATCAACCCCCAGTCCCTGCGGGGCAGTCGTACGTCCGTGTTCGCGGGCGTCAGCTACCACGACTACGGCTCGCGCCTCGGCGAGACCCCGGAGGAGATCGAGGGCTACCTCGGTACGGGCAACACGGCGAGCATCGCCTCGGGCCGCGTCTCGTACGTCCTCGGCCTGGAGGGCGCCGCGGTCACCCTGGACACGGGCTGCTCGTCGTCGCTGGTCGCCCTCCATCTCGCGGCGCAGTCGCTACGGCAGGGCGAGTCCACGCTGGCGCTGGCCGGCGGTGTGTCCGTGATGGCGGTGCCCACCTCCTTCACCGAGTTCAGCCGGCAGCGCGGCCTGTCCGTGGACGGCCGGTGCCGGGCCTTCTCGGTCGACGCCGACGGCATGGGCATGTCCGAGGGCGTGGGCATGCTGCTTCTGGAGCGGCTGTCGGACGCACGCCGCAACGGCCACCGAGTCCTTGCCGTCGTCCGCGGTACGGCGATG
>NZ_JBAGKH010000076.1:0-3059 GCF_036689765.1 Streptomyces poriticola | reverse complement strand
CCTCATCTCGAAGCAGGCTTCCCGCTTAGATGCTTTCAGCGGTTATCCCTCCCGAACGTAGCCAACCAGCCATGCCCTTGGCAGAACAACTGGCACACCAGAGGTTCGTCCGTCCCGGTCCTCTCGTACTAGGGACAGCCCTTCTCAAGACTCCTACGCGCACAGCGGATAGGGACCGAACTGTCTCACGACGTTCTAAACCCAGCTCGCGTACCGCTTTAATGGGCGAACAGCCCAACCCTTGGGACCGACTCCAGCCCCAGGATGCGACGAGCCGACATCGAGGTGCCAAACCATCCCGTCGATATGGACTCTTGGGGAAGATCAGCCTGTTATCCCCGGGGTACCTTTTATCCGTTGAGCGACGGCGCTTCCACAAGCCACCGCCGGATCACTAGTCCCGACTTTCGTCCCTGCTCGACCCGTCGGTCTCACAGTCAAGCTCCCTTGTGCACTTACACTCAACACCTGATTACCAACCAGGCTGAGGGAACCTTTGGGCGCCTCCGTTACCCTTTGGGAGGCAACCGCCCCAGTTAAACTACCCATCAGACACTGTCCCTGATCCGGATCACGGACCCAGGTTAGACATCCAGCACGACCAGACTGGTATTTCAACGACGACTCCACACACACTGGCGTGCATGCTTCACAGTCTCCCAGCTATCCTACACAAGCCGAACCGAACACCAATATCAAACTGTAGTAAAGGTCCCGGGGTCTTTCCGTCCTGCTGCGCGAAACGAGCATCTTTACTCGTAGTGCAATTTCACCGGGCCTATGGTTGAGACAGTCGAGAAGTCGTTACGCCATTCGTGCAGGTCGGAACTTACCCGACAAGGAATTTCGCTACCTTAGGATGGTTATAGTTACCACCGCCGTTTACTGGCGCTTAAGTTCTCAGCTTCGCCCCACCGAAATGGAGCTAACCGGTCCCCTTAACGTTCCAGCACCGGGCAGGCGTCAGTCCGTATACATCGCCTTACGGCTTCGCACGGACCTGTGTTTTTAGTAAACAGTCGCTTCTCGCTGGTCTCTGCGGCCACCCCCAGCTCAGACAGTAAATGCCGTCACCAGAAATGGCCCCCCTTCTCCCGAAGTTACGGGGGCATTTTGCCGAGTTCCTTAACCATAGTTCACCCGAACGCCTCGGTATTCTCTACCTGACCACCTGAGTCGGTTTAGGGTACGGGCCGCCATGAAACTCGCTAGAGGCTTTTCTCGACAGCATAGGATCATCCACTTCACCACAATCGGCTCGGCATCAGGTCTCAGACACAAAGTGCACGGATTTACCTGCACACCGTCCTACACCCTTACCCCGGGACAACCACCGCCCGGGATGGACTACCTTCCTGCGTCACCCCATCACTCACCTACTACCAGCTCGGGCCACCGGCTCCACCACTTTCCTTCCCCCGAAGGGTCCGGAACGGCTTCACGGGCTTAGCATCACTGGACTCGATGTTTGACGCTCCACAGCGGGTACCGGAATATCAACCGGTTATCCATCGACTACGCCTGTCGGCCTCGCCTTAGGTCCCGACTTACCCTGGGCAGATCAGCTTGACCCAGGAACCCTTAGTCAATCGGCGCAAACGTTTCCCACGTTTGTATCGCTACTCATGCCTGCATTCTCACTCGTCAACCGTCCACAACTCGCTTACACGGCTGCTTCACCCGGCAGACGACGCTCCCCTACCCATCACAGCGGCCGTTGGACCACATGCTGCAATGACACGACTTCGGCGGTACGCTTGAGCCCCGCTACATTGTCGGCGCGGAATCACTTGACCAGTGAGCTATTACGCACTCTTTCAAGGATGGCTGCTTCTAAGCCAACCTCCTGGTTGTCTCTGCGACTCCACATCCTTTCCCACTTAGCGTACGCTTAGGGGCCTTAGTCGATGCTCTGGGCTGTTTCCCTCTCGACCATGGAGCTTATCCCCCACAGTCTCACTGCCGCGCTCTCACTTACCGGCATTCGGAGTTTGGCTAAGGTCAGTAACCCGGTAGGGCCCATCGCCTATCCAGTGCTCTACCTCCGGCAAGAAACACACGACGCTGCACCTAAATGCATTTCGGGGAGAACCAGCTATCACGGAGTTTGATTGGCCTTTCACCCCTAACCACAGGTCATCCCCCAGGTTTTCAACCCTGGTGGGTTCGGTCCTCCACGAAGTCTTACCTCCGCTTCAACCTGCCCATGGCTAGATCACTCCGCTTCGGGTCTTGAGCGTGCTACTCCACCGCCCTCTTCGGACTCGCTTTCGCTACGGCTACCCCACCCGGGTTAACCTCGCAACACACCGCAAACTCGCAGGCTCATTCTTCAAAAGGCACGCAGTCACGACACACAAGCAAGCTTGCATGCGACGCTCCCACGGCTTGTAGGCACACGGTTTCAGGTACTATTTCACTCCCCTCCCGGGGTACTTTTCACCATTCCCTCACGGTACTATCCGCTATCGGTCACCAGGGAATATTTAGGCTTAGCGGGTGGTCCCGCCAGATTCACACGGGATTTCTCGGGCCCCGTGCTACTTGGGTGTCTCTCCAACGAGCCGCTGACATTTCGACTACGGGGGTCTTACCCTCTACGCCGGACCTTTCGCATGTCCTTCGCCTACATCAACGGTTTCTGACTCGTCCTGCTGCCGGCAGACAACAGAAGAGAGATCCCACAACCCCGCATACGCAACCCCTGCCGGGTCTCACACGCATACGGTTTGGCCTCATCCAGTTTCGCTCGCCACTACTCCCGGAATCACGGTTGTTTTCTCTTCCTGCGGGTACTGAGATGTTTCACTTCCCCGCGTTCCCTCCACTTGCCCTATGAGTTCAGGCAAGGGTGACAGCCCATGACGACTGCCGGGTTTCCCCATTCGGACACCCCCGGATCAAAGCCTGGTTGACGACTCCCCGGGGCCTATCGCGGCCTCCCACGTCCTTCATCGGTTCCTGGTGCCAAGGCATCCACCGTGCGCCCTTAAAAACTTGGCCACAGATGCTCGCGTCCACTGTGCAGTTCTCAAACAACGACCAACCACCCATCACCC
>NZ_JBAGKH010000075.1:0-3096 GCF_036689765.1 Streptomyces poriticola | reverse complement strand
AACAGAACGTATGCGCGTGCCAGCATCACCAATTGCCTCACTTCATTCCCCATGGATGGTTCGCCGCACAGGGGGTGGCTCAGATGTCTGGGCAACTTAGCATTGTCGTTCGCCAGTTCCCGGGAGGCGCGGTCTTGTCACGGAGCGATCGCCTTCGGAATCCGGCGCGCCCCCGCCGCGGCGGCGTGCAGCATCCCGGTGCCGAACCGCGTGCGCGGTGTCCGAACAACGCGTCCGCGGACTGGGTTTGTGACGGGTGTCCCGGGCCGTGGTGGACTGGCGCGACGGTCTGACACGATCCGGGGCGTCCCGCCGGTGCTGGCAGAGGCCGTGTCAACTGCGCGGCTGATTCGGCTGGGGCGGGGACTATCGGCTGAGGGGCACCAGGTATGGGCGGCGAGGCAGCGTCGGAGAAGCGATGGTCGAGGCGGACGTGTGGGACCGAGGGCGGTAGGCGGAAACGACCGCCGCGTGTGGTAGTCCTGGTCCGGCGAGAGCCAGTCCCAACATGTCGCGGAACCGGGCCTGGTCGTAGTCGACATTGCGGCCGCCGATGAGGAGACCGCTTTCGCCTTCCAGGATGAGCTGGCGGCGCGCTGGGCAACCGCTATGGCCGACCGCACCAGTCGCACGCCGGGGAGAGCCCGGCGTGCGACTGCGCTGCTACCTCGACCTGCGCCAGCTGACCGGGCGGTGACGTCTCCGTCGCAGCCCGGCTACAGTTCCTTGACGCTGGCGTCCAAGCCCTGCCACAGCGCACCGACCTCGCGCAGGAGTCCTGGCATGTCGCTGGGCTGAGCGGATGACTCGCCGCACGCAGCAGGCGCAGGGGCGCCGGGGCTCGTTGACGGGCCCCGGCGCAGCGGGACCGAAAGAATGGATCAAAGAGTGAGCACAGTGCACACATGTCGCCTGGTGATCCGGAAATAGATGTCAGCTACGCGATCCGCGGCCGTCAGGCGGGGTGCCGAGTACCGTGGCGACCCGGGCCTGCGCCTCAGCGATGTACTTTTCGCTGGCTTGCTTGAACTCTGAACCGGCTGCCTGTTCCCGCACGTAGGCCTCCATGCCCTCCCGGATGAGAGCGTTGGCGGTCGTGGACATCACCGCCGCCATGGCCTGGATGCGGTCAAGTAGCTCTCCTGGAAACCGGACGGACACAACGACCTGCCGACCCTTGCCCTCAGTAGTTGTTTTTCCTTGATCGTTCGACATGCGTGTTCCCTTCACCGGGGACTGACGCCCCGTCCGTGCCAGGGACCGGGGCACGCCACTCCGGTTTCGGAGTGCCGAAGACTGCCAGGTCCCAGCACCCTCGCTGACTGAACGCCAATCAGACTACGGCACTACCTGGAGTGCTGTAGCCTCTCTGCCGCATGTGCTGTCATAGATATCCCCTACTGCTCATCAGTTGTACAAGTTCTGGTGTGGCCTTCAACACTTCCGAAAATCTGGCATGTCTTGGGCGTGCCGTAGTCGGACATGCAATCCTCCAACTGGGCTACGCGAGCGCCCGCATGTCCGGTCGCTACGCGGCGCGTTCGACCGCGTACGCCCCGCGCGCAGTCGCAAGTGACGAGCACCACCGAGGAGTTCACGTGCACGACCTTCCCGAGGCCCTCAGTAACGGCCCCAAGCAGCCCCTCGGAGCCGGCGGTGTCACTGCCCACGTCTGCGGCACCGCCCTCCGGATGCTCGATGTCTTCGACGACGAGAAAATCTACGGTCAGGACATGGACGAACCGCTCACCCAGGACGAGCAGGACGAGAAGGTCCTCGCCCTCCTCGGCCAGCGCTCCATCCCCCTTGGCGTTCCCTCTCAGGACGCCCACGAAGAAGCTCAGGCCAACGCCTGCCGAACCCGCCTTGTCGAAGCCGCCGAAAGGACACTGAACGGCATCGAGAACGAAGGCGGCCGCACGCCCACCGTACTGGGAGCGGCCGGCACCCCCGAACAACGCGAGGCCGAGTTCCGCACCCACGTACGCGCCGAACAGCCCGTCGTCAGCGTTTCATTCACCGGATCCCTGCGCCGCTGGTTGTCCACCGGCGACACCCAGGCGACCTCGATCTCCGTCACCACCTACATCCCCGGCAGGCCCCTGTACGCCGCCCAGGTCACCGCGGGCACTGCCCTGCTCAGCGATTGCTCCGGTGCCTGGCGTCTGACCAAGAGCGGCTGGCTCGCCATGTCAGGCGAACCCGTGGTGGCCGAGGAAGACCCCAACTACGTCGTCCTGCCGCACTCGATGATGGACGGCGCCTCCCGCATGCGCAGCCACTACGCCGAACCGCTCTTCCCCTTCGACACCAGCAGCGCCGTCGTCCAGGCCGTCCTCGGTGGCAAGGTCCCCGTCGCCTTCCACCTCACCGAGCCGGTCCTGAACTCCGCGATCATCCCCGTCGCCACCGGCCACGGCATGATCGTCCTGTCCCTCGACAGCGGCGAGGTCCTCGAGAAGCCCTGGGACGCCAGTCGGTACATGTATAGGGCCGTCACTGGCGAGCAGTCCTTCGGGGACTTCATCATTGCCCGCGACCTGTGGGCCGCCCGACGTATCAGTCGTGTCCTCAGGACCGAAGCTCTCCCAGCCGAAGACCTCGACCCCCTCGCACCGCTCGACGACCTCGACGACGACTTCGGATTCGACTTCAACGACGCCTAGCCCTCATGTGCTACCACCTGACACCGATACACCCCGGGCACACCTCTCAGGGAAACACTCATGAACGACGTCCCCCTCACTCTGGTCGCCAGCAGCGACAGCAGCGACCCATCGGCCAGCAGCAACTGGTTCAAGGTCATCCCGCCGAAGCCCGTACGCGAGCGCTGGGCCCGCAAGATCAAGGCTCTGCGCCGCCCGACCGGCAGCCTGGCCCTGCCCGCGATTGCCACCACGGCGATCCTCCACTTCACCAACACCATCGAAGCCAGCGACAGCGTCATGGCGTTCGGCCTGACAAGCCTCATCGTCGCCTATGACGCCACCATTGCCGTCTGCCGGACCAAGCGCTCCGACACCACCACGGGTGAGAACCGAACCACGACCGACGCCCTGACCCGCCGCAAGGCCTGACCCACAGCTTGGCGTTCAA
>NZ_JBAGKH010000074.1:0-3922 GCF_036689765.1 Streptomyces poriticola | reverse complement strand
GATGGCGCTGCCGCGGATCACGGAGAGCACCCGGTGCCCGTTGTGGCGCGCGTCCGACAGCCGCTCCACCAGCAGCATGCCGATGCCCTCGGACAGCGCCGTGCCGTCCGCGCCCGACGCGAAGGCCTTGACGCGGGCGTCCGGCGCCAGCCCCCGCTGTCGGCTGAACTCGATGAACGAGGCCGGCGAGGACATCACGGAGATGCCCCCGGCCAGCGCCATCGAGCAGTCGCCCTGCCGCAGCGCGTGGCAGGCCAGATGCAGGGCGACCAGCGACGAGGAGCAGGCCGTGTCGACGGTGACGGCCGGGCCCTCCAGACCGAGGGTGTACGCCACCCGGCCGGACACCACGCTCGGCGTGTTGCCGATACCGAGGTGCCCCTCCAGCTCGGCGGGCACCTCGGGCAACCGGTTCGCGTAGTCCTGGTAGTTGCTGCCGACGAAGACGCCGGCCTTGCTGCCGCGCAGGGACTTCGGGTCGATGCCGGCCCGCTCGAAGGCCTCCCAGGAGGTCTCAAGCAGCAGGCGCTGCTGCGGGTCCATGGCGAGGGCCTCGCGCGGCGAGATGCCGAAGAACGCCGGGTCGAAGTCGGCGGCGTCGTACAGGAACCCCCCCTCCCGCACATAGGACGTGCCGGAGCGGTCCGGGTCGGCGTCGTAGAGCGCCTCCAGGTCCCAGCCGCGGTTGTCGGGGAACGCGGAGATCGCGTCGCGGCCCTCGGCGACGACCTGCCAGAGGTCCTCCGGGGAACGGACGTCACCCGGGAAACGGCAGCTCATACCGATGATGGCGATCGGCTCGTGGTCCTTGGCCTCGGCCTCGCCCAGCCGACGGCGGGTCTGGCGCAGGTCGTTGACGACCCGCTTCAGGTAGTCGCGGAGCTTGTCCTCGGTCATGTTCTGGGCAGCGTCGGAGGAACGGGCGGGCTTTGACATCAGGTCACGTCCTAGAACGGCCGGGAAGGGCCAGTGGTCAGGTGGCACGGTGGGGAGAGAGAGGGCGGCGCCGCCGGCGAGGGGCGGAGCGGAGACGGGATCAGAGCTGGCCCAGCTCCTTGTCGATGAGGTCGAACATCTCGTCGTCGCTGACGGGGTCGAACTCCCCGTCCTCCGCGGGCCCTTCGGCTTCGATCGCGGTGCCGCGGGTGTCGTCCCACTTCCAGAGCAGGGCCTGCAGCCGCGCCGCGATCTTGCCTCGCGCGTGGTCGTCCAGGGCGGATTCGAGGAACGCGGCCTCCAGCCGCTCCAACTCCGCCGAGAGAGGCGGTCCGTCCTCCTGCGCCTGCGGTACGAGATCGTCCAGCAGCCGCTGTGCGAGGGCGGCCGGGTTCGGATAGTCGAAGACCAGGGTCGGCGTCAGCCGCAGCCCGGTCGCCGACCGGAGCCGGTTGCGCAGCTCGACGGAGGTCAGCGAATCGAACCCGAGATCCTTGAAGGCCCGGTTCGCCCGTACCTCCTCGGGCGAGGCATGCCCGAGCACGGCCGTGACCTGCTCCCGTACGAGATCCAGCAGCATCCGCTCCTGATCGGCCCGGGCCAGCCCGGCCAGCCGGCCGGCGATCCCGGACGCGGCTTCCTCGGTACGGCCCCCGGACGCGGCCGCCGTACGCCGGACGGCCGAGGTGCGGACGACACCGCGGAACAGGGGCGCCATGACACCGGCCGCCGCCTGCGCGCGCAGCTCCGCCAGATCCAGCCGGGCCGGCACGACCACGGCGTCGCCCAGCGCGGTGGCGGCGTCGAACAGGGCCAGGCCCTCGTCCGCGGACATCGGCGCCGCACCGACCCGGGACATCCGGGCCAGGTCCACGTCGCTCAGCCGCCCGGCCATACCGCTGCGCTGCTCCCACAGTCCCCAGGCCAGCGACACGGTGGGCAGTCCGCGCTCGTGCCGGTGGCGGGCGAGGGCGTCGAGGAAGGCGTTGGCCGCCGAGTAGTTGGCCAGCCCCGCCCCGCCGAGGGTGCCCGACAGGGAGGAGAAGAGCACGAACGCCGACAGGTCCAGATCCTCCGTCAGCGCATGGAGGTTCAGCGCGCCGTCGACCTTCGGCCGCAGCACCCGGTCGACCCGCTCCGGCGTCAGCGCCTCGGCCACCCCGTCGTCCAGGACGGCCGCGGTGTGCACCACGGCGGTGAGCGGACGCTCCGCCGGTACGGAGGCCAGCAGTCCGGCCAGCGCCTCCCGGTCGGCGACGTCGCAGGCGGCCACCTCGACCGTGGCACCGAGCCCGGTCAGCTCGGCCACCAGCTCCGGCATCCCGTCGGCGGCGGCCCCGCGGCGGCTGGTGAGCAGCAGGTTCCGCACCCCGCGCTCGGCCACCAGATGCCGGGCGAGCAGCCGGGCGAGCCCACCAGAGGCACCGGTCAGCAGGACCGTGCCCTCGGGCGCGAACCCGGACTCCACCTCCTCGGGGCGCTCGGCACGAGCCAGCCGCGGTGCGCCGACCTCGGTGCCGTGCAGCCGCAGCTGCGGCTCGTCGCCGGCCGCAGCGGCCGCCAGCGTCTCCCAGTCAGGCTCGCCGCCGCCGTCCGTCTCCACCAGCACGAACCGGCCCGGATTCTCCACCTGCGCCGACCTGACCAGACCCCAGACCGGTGCACCGGTCAGGCCCTGCCCGGCCAGGATCACCAGCCGCGACGCGGCGAACCGGTCGTCGGCCAGCCACGCCTGTACGAGGTCCAGGGCGCGGTGCGTGACCTGGCGTACGGCGTCTGCGGTGCCGGCGTCCGCCGTGGTGCCGTCGGTGGTGTCCGGGAAGGGGGCGAAGACCAGCTCGGGGACGGGCGCGGCTGCGGCGGCGAGGCTGCCGAGGTCGTCGTACACATCCATGGTGCTGTCACCACTGCCGCTGCCGACGACGGCCCAGCGTCCGGCCGACGCGCCGGACCGCGACACCGCGACCGGCGCCCACTCCACCCGGAACAGCGAGTCGCCCCGCGCCTCCCGCGCTCCAGCCAGCTGCTCGGTGCCGACCTGCCGCAGCGTCAGTACGTCGACCGAGGCGACAGGACGGCCCACCGAATCGGCCACCGCGACGGACACGGCGTCCTCACCGGCCAGGGCGATCCGTACCCGGACCGCGTTAGCGCCCTGGGCGTGGAGGGTCACCCCACTCCATGCGAACGGGCGCCGGGTGAGTCCCTCGCCGGGCTCGGCCAGCAGCACACCCAGTCCCAGCGGCTGGAGCGCCGCGTCGAGCAGCGCCGGGTGAAGGCCGTACTCCTTGGCCTCGGCGGACTCCTCGTCCGGCAGGGCGACCTCGGCGAAGACCTCGTCACCGCGCCGCCAGGCGGCCCGCAGCCCCTGGAAGGCAGGGCCGTACTCGACACCCTGCGCGGCCAGCCGGTCGTAGGCGTCCGCCACCGTGATCGCCTCCGCCCCGGCGGGCGGCCAGGCGGCCAGATCGGCATCGGGCTCCGGCGACTGCTGCGCACCGGCGGGAGCCACCGTGCCGGTGGCATGCAGCGTCCACGGCTCGTCGTCCCCGGCGTCCTGCGCCCGCGAGTGCAGGTTCAGCTCCCGCCGACCCGAGTCGTCGGTCTCCCCGAGCCCGAGCTGGATCCGTACGCCACCCTTCTCGGGCAGTACCAGGGGTGCCTCCAGGGTGAGTTCCTCCACGGTGCCGCAGCCGACGTGGTGGCCGGCCTGGAGGGCGAGTTCGAGGAAGCCGGTGCCGGGCAGCAGGACGGTGCCGGCTACGGCGTGGTCGGCCAGCCAGGGGTGGCTCTGCAACGACAGCAGCCCGGTGAACAGGTGCGTGTCCGTGCCCGCCAGCTCAACCGCCGCGCCGAGCAGCGGGTGTCCGGCGATGCCGAGCCCGATGGATTCGGCGTCGACGGACCGCGCGGCGGCCGACGCGGGCCAGTAACGCTGGTGCTGGAAGGGATAGGTGGGGAGGTTGGTGGCGTGGTTGCCGCCGGT
>NZ_JBAGKH010000073.1:0-3960 GCF_036689765.1 Streptomyces poriticola | reverse complement strand
GGGGGCGGGCCCCCCCCCCCCGCCCCGCTCGAGCAGCGGCCCAGGCGGGCGGGACACCATTCGCTGCCGCGCCCGCCGTGGGACCTCAGGGCTAAAGATCCTCCGACTGGTCGTCCTCCTGAAGGCTCTGCTGCAGCACCGGTCCCTCGCCCGGAGCGAGGGTGCCGAGGATCCGCTCGAGGTCCTCCACAGAAGCGAACTCGACAGTGATCTTGCCCTTCTTCTGGCCCAGGTCAACCTTCACCCGCGTCTCGAACCGATCCGAGAGCCGCGTCGCAAGATCGGAGAGCGCTGGCGTCACCCGAGCACCGGCACGCGGCCCCTTCGCCCGCTGCGCCTTCTGCGGCCGAGACCCCATCAGAGTCACGATCTCCTCGACAGACCGCACCGAAAGACCCTCGGCCACGATCCGATGGGCCAGCCGGTCCTGCTCCTCGGTGTCCTCCACCGAGAGCAGCGCCCGGGCGTGTCCGGCAGACAGCACTCCGGCTGCGACCCGCTTCTGGACGGCCGAGGAGAGCTTCAGCAGACGCAGGGTGTTGGACACCTGCGGACGGGAGCGGCCGATGCGGTCCGCCAACTGGTCATGTGTGCAGTTGAAGTCCTTCAGCAGCTGGTCGTAGGCGGCTGCTTCCTCGATCGGGTTCAGCTGAGCCCGGTGCAGGTTCTCCAGGAGTGCGTCCAGGAGAAGCTTCTCGTCGTCCGTGGCCCGCACAATCGCGGGGATCGCCTCGAGCCCCGCCTCACGGCAGGCCCGCCAACGACGCTCGCCCATGATGAGCTCATAGCGCTCCGGGCCGGTCTGACGGACGACAACCGGCTGGAGAAGGCCGACCTCCTGGATCGAGGTGACCAGTTCGGCGAGCGCATCTTCGTCGAAGACCTCCCGCGGCTGCCGCGGGTTCGGCGTGATCGCATCCAGCGGCACCTCGGCGAAGTGGGCGCCCAGGAGGGGCGCCGAGGTCTCCGCAGTGCCGGGAGCCGGGGCATGCTCCTCTGTTTCACGTGAAACAGGGGGCAGCGTGGCGACCTTTGCCGCGGCCACTCCGCGGTCGGTCGACAGACCGGGCACTGCGGTGGGAGATGCGGACCCGGGGTTCCCCAGCGCAGCCGAGGCCACCGATTTCTCCGTAGGGGCAGCAGGGATCAGTGCACCGAGGCCACGGCCCAACCCCCTCCGTCGCTCACTCATTGGATCCCCTCCACCATGCTCGGGTCGTTCTGGGCGCCGATGTGGGCGTGCGTAGCGTCGTAGGTGACGCCGACGCCTCTCAGCGCGATTTCTCGGGCCGCCTCAAGGTAGGAGAGAGCGCCGCTCGATCCTGGATCGTAGGTCAGCACCGTCTGCCCATAGCTCGGCGCCTCGGAGATGCGGACGGAGCGAGGGATGCTCGTCCGAAGGACCTCGTCACCGAAGTGGTTGCGCACCTCGTCGGCGACCTGGGACGCCAGCCGCGTCCGACCGTCGTACATGGTGAGCAGGATGGTCGACACATGCAGGGCGGGGTTGAGGTGCCCCCGCACCAGATCGACGTTACGCAGCAGCTGACCCAGCCCTTCCAGCGCGTAGTACTCGCACTGGATGGGGATCAGCACTTCCTGGCCGGCCACGAGGGCGTTCACGGTCAGCAGGCCGAGCGAGGGCGGGCAGTCGATGAGGATGTAGTCCAGTGGCTGCTCATAGGCCTGGATCGCCCGCTGCAGTCGGCTCTCGCGTGCCACCAGGGACACCAGCTCGATCTCCGCACCGGCGAGATCGATCGTGGCAGGCGCACAGAAGAGGCCCTCGACGTCAGGAACAGGCTGGACGACCTCGGAGAGGGGCTTGCTCTCGACCAATACGTCGTAGATGGACGGGACTTCGGCGTGGTGGTCGATCCCCAGAGCGGTGGAGGCGTTCCCCTGGGGATCGAGGTCGACCACCAGGACCCGGGCACCGTGCAGGGCGAGCGACGCGGCAAGATTCACGGTCGTCGTCGTCTTGCCGACACCCCCCTTCTGATTGGCGACCACCATGACCCGGGTCTGCTCGGGCCGTGGCAGACCCTCGCCGGCGCGGCCCAAAGCCTCCACCGCCAGTTGGGCAGCACGACCGATCGGAGTGTCGTCCATCGGAGGCGGTGTTTCACGTGAAACATCCACCCCCAGCGACTCGGTACGGGGACCGGGGACCGGATCGGTCATCGGTCCCGCGATGTTGGCGTCGGACCGCAAGGATTCACTCTCCTCGACTTCAGGCTCGCAATGAACAGAGCCTCCCATGTCTTCGGGGTCGTGAACCAGTGAGGCCTGGCCTTCTGTGGAGAAATCCACCTCTGTGGACAACTCCGTCGCCCGTGCGGGGAGCTGTGTGTGCTCAGAAGCGGGTTCGGAGTCCTCCCTCAGGGAGCCAAGGGGCTTTCGGTCGCGAGGTTCGGCCGCAGCGCGGCCACGACTGATGATGCCGTGCAGCAGTGAGCGACGTTTCACGTGAAACACGATGCACAGCGGCCGAAGCCGAACTGTCGCGACACTCCGGCATGCGTAGGTTTGGAGGCTTGTGTGGAGTACGTCTCGTCGTCAGGACGGATCAGCAGCACTCACAGACTCCACCTTCCCGGGGGCTATGAGCGCCGACGTCGTGCCCGCCCCGTCCGGGCCGCCTTCGCCCGCTTCGCCGCGAAGCGCACACCACCGGGGCTCTCCCCGACCTCCACCCGCACCACTGTGGACATCGGGTCCACGACGCCCTCACCGACATGCAGGATCGAGGTCTCCACGGCGCCCAGCTTGCTCAGGGCCGTGGCCGCACTCTTCAGCTCCTCCTCTGCCGTGTCTCCCTTGAGCGCCAACATCTCCCCGTAGGGACGCAGCAGCGGAATCCCCCAGGTGGCTAGGCGGTCCAGAGGAGCCACGGCCCGGGCCGTCACCACATGGACCGGTGGCAGCTTGCCCATGACCTCCTCCGCGCGGCCCCGCGCCACGGTCACATGGTCCAGCCCCAGCAGCTCCACGACCTCGGTCAGGAAGGTGGTCCGGCGCAGCAGCGGTTCCAGCAGGGTGATCTTCAGGTCGTCACGGACGAGCGCCAGCGGGATGCCAGGCAGGCCGGCCCCGGACCCCACGTCGCACACCGTCACCCCCGCGGGCACGACCTCGGAGAGCACAGCACAGTTCAGCAGATGCCGCTCCCAGAGCCGCGGCACCTCACGCGGACCGATCAGACCGCGCTGCACTCCCGCCTCGGCGAGCAGCTCCGCGTAGCGGACCGCATCCGCAAAGCGATCGCCGAACACCTCGCGCGCCTGCTCGGGCGCGGGGGGAAGCTCCGCTGCCTCCGTCACGGGGAACCGTCCTTCCGTACCGTGTCGGCGGGCATTCACCGCCGACACCAGAACCACCAGAACTATCAGGCTGACAAAGCACGGCCCCGCCTGCGCAACAGACGGGGCCGGAGGAGCGTGAGACCGATCAGGCGGGAAGCACGACGACGAAGCGCTGCGGCTCCTCGCCCTCGGACTCGCTGCGCAGGCCCGCGGCCTTGACCGCGTCGTGCACGACCTTCCGCTCGAACGGCGTCATCGGCTTCAGCCGCACGGGCTCGCCGCTGCTCTTGACCTCAGAAGCGGCCTTGGCGCCGAGCTCGGCGAGCTCGGTGCGCTTCCGGGCGCGGTAGCCCGCGACATCGAGCATCAGCCGGCTGCGGTCACCGGTCTCCCGGTGCACGGCCAGGCGGGTGAGCTCCTGCAGGGCCTCGAGCACCTCGCCGTCGCGGCCGACCAACTTCTGCAGATCCCGGCTGCTCGAGTCGCTGATGATCGAGACGGAGGCACGGTCGGCCTCGACGTCCATGTCGATATCGCCGTCGAGGTCGGCGATATCGAGCAGACCCTCCAGATAGTCCGCCGCGATCTCCCCCTCCTGCTCAAGGCGGGTCAGGGTGTCTGCACCCTCGGCAGCGGCGGAGGTGGTGCCTTCCGT
>NZ_JBAGKH010000072.1:0-4054 GCF_036689765.1 Streptomyces poriticola | reverse complement strand
CCCCGGCGGCACCATGATCGCCATCGAAGCACCCGAAACCGACGTCCTGCCCCTGCTCGCCGGACACGAACACCACGCGGCGATCGCCGCCGTCAACGGACCCCGCGCCACCGTCATCAGCGGCACCGAACACATCGTCCAGGACATCGCCACCCAGCTCACCACACGCGGCCACCGCACCAGCCGCCTGAAGGTCAGCCACGCCTTCCACTCCCCCCACATGAACCCCATGCTCGACCAGTTCCGACAGGTCCTGCACAGTGTCGAGTTCCACCCGACACGCCTGGCACTGCCCGCCGGAAACGCCGTCCACGACCCCGAGTACTGGGTCCGCCACATCCGCGACGCCGTCCGCTTCACCGACCAGATCACCTGGCTCGAACAGCACGACACCACCCGCTACCTGGAAATAGGACCCGGCGGCGTCCTCACCGCCCTCGCCCAGGACACCCTCACCCGCACCGACACCCTCCTCGTCCCCACCCTGGTCAAGAACCTCGACGAGACCCACGCCCTCACCCGCGCCGCAGCCGAACTCCACGTCAACGGGACACCCGTCGACTGGCAGTCCTTCTTCACCGGCCGGGGGAACACGCCGCGCCGGGTCGACCTGCCGACGTACGCCTTCCAGCGCTGCCGGTACTGGCTCGACGCGAGGTCCGGGCGCAGGGAGCAGACCGGTGGTTCACCGGTGGACGGCTGGCGCTACCGGGTGGTGTGGCGGCCGATGCCGGATGAGTCCGACACGGCTGAACTCAGCGGCGACTGGCTGCTGTTGCTGCCTGCCGGTCACGAGAGCCGGCCTCTCGTACGTGACGCCGTCCGGGCTCTGGAGAGCGGGCACGGTACCGTACGGCAGGTCGCGCTCGACACCGCCGTGGCCGACCGGGGGCGTTTCGCCGAGCAACTGCGGGATGCGCGCGCGGAGTTCGACGCCCCGGTGACCGGCGTGCTGTCGCTGCTCGCGCTCGCGGACGCCGACAGCGAGGAGGAGGCCGGTACGGTCGCCCCGACCCTGGCGCTCGTCCAGGCTCTCGGCGACGCGGGCGTCGAGGCTCCCCTCTGGTGCGCCACCCAGGGTGCGGTCACCACCGGCGGCTCCGACCCGCTCGCCCACCCCGCCCAGGCGCAGGTCTGGGGCCTGGGGCAGGTCGCGGCTCTCGAACACCCCGACCGTTGGGGCGGGCTCGTCGACCTGCCCGAACAGCTCGACGAACGCGGCGCCGCACACCTGCGTGCCGTACTGGCCGCGGCGCCCGGCGGCGAGGACCAGGTGGCCATCCGCGCGGCCGGTGTCCTCGCGCGCCGACTGACCCGGGCGGCAGGCAGCAGCGGTACGGGCTGGCAGCCGCGCGGCACGGTCCTGATCACCGGCGGCACCGGCGCGCTCGGCGCACACGTCGCGCGCTGGGCCGCCGAGAACGGCGCCGACCACCTCGTCCTCGCCAGCAGGCGGGGCGGCGAGGCCGCCCCCGGGGCCGCCGCCCTGGGCGACGAACTCGCCGCACTCGGCGTCACAGCGACCTTCGCGGCCTGTGATGTGAGCGACCCCGAGTCGGTGCGCTCCCTGGTCGCCGAGCACCCGCGCCTCACGGCGGTCGTGCACACCGCCGGCAGCCTCGACGACGGCGTACTGGACCACCTCACCGCCGACCGCCTCGACCATGTCCTGCGTCCGAAGGTCACCGCCGCGGCGCTGCTCGACCGGTACACGCGTCACCTCGACCTCGACGCGTTCGTCCTGTTCTCCTCGGCGGCCGCCACCTTCGGCAACGAGGGCCAGGCCAACTATGCTGCCGCGAACGCCCACTTGGACGCACTCGCACAGCAGCGGCAGGCGCTGGGGCTACCCGCCACCTCCGTGGCGTGGGGGGCCTGGGCGGACTCCGGTATGGCGACGGGGCACGCGGCGGCGGAGCAGTTGCACCGCAGCGGGTTCCCCCCGATGTCCCCGGACCTCGCGCTCACCGCGCTGGCCCAGGCCGTCGGCCACGGCACTCCGGCCGTGACGGTCGCCGACATCGACTGGGGCCGCTTCGTACCGGCGTACACCGCCGCCCGTCCCAGCCCGCTGATCTCCGACCTGGCTGACGTACGGGAGCTGCGGGCGACGGCCGGGCCGGCCGGGTCCGGCGGAGCGCAACGCGCCGAGGAGTCGTCGCCGGCCGGGCAGCTGGCCGCGCTGACGGTGCCGCAGCGGGAGGAGCTGGTGCTGGAACTGGTGCGCACCCAGGCGGCGTTGGTGCTCGGACACGCCGGGCCGCAGTCGGTGGCTCCGAACCGCGCGTTCAAGGAGCTCGGCTTCGACTCGCTCGGCGCGGTCCAGCTGCGCAACCGGCTCAACGCGGCCACCGGGCTGCGGCTGACCACCAGCGTGATCTTCGACTACCCGACGGCGACCGAGCTCGCCCGCCATGTGCTGGGCGAGTTCCCCGGCCTCGGAGGCGACACCGCCGCGGCCGCGCAGGTGGCCGCTCCCGGTGCGCCGGTGGCCGACGACGACCCGATCGCGATCGTGGCCATGAGCTGCCGCTTCCCGGGCGGGATCCGGACGCCCGAGCAGCTGTGGGCGCTGCTGGCGGCGGGTGGTGACGCGGTCGCGCCCTTCCCCGCCGACCGCGGCTGGGACCTGGAGGCGCTCTACGACGCCGACCCGGAGCGCTCCGGCACGTCGTATGTGCGCGAAGGGGCCTTCCTCCAGGGCGTGAGCGAGTTCGACGCGGCCTTCTTCGGCATCAACCCGCGCGAGGCCCTGGCCATGGACCCGCAGCAGCGGCTGCTCCTTGAGACCTCCTGGGAGGCCTTCGAGCGGGCCGGCATCGACCCGAAGTCCCTGCGCGGCAGCAAGGCCGGCGTCTTCGTCGGCAGCAACGGGCAGGACTACGCCACCCTGCTCCGGCAGGTGCCGGAAACCGTCGAGGGCTACCTCGGTACGGGTATCGCGGGCAGCGTCGCGTCGGGCCGCGTGGCATACACCCTGGGCCTGGAGGGCCCGGCCGTCACCGTCGACACCGCCTGCTCGTCGTCCCTGGTCGCCCTGCACATGGCCGCGCAGTCACTGCGCTCCGGCGAGTGCTCGCTCGCCCTCGCGGGCGGTGTGACGGTCATGTCGACTCCCGAGGTCTTCGTGGAGTTCAGCCGTCAGCGGGGGCTCGCCCCCGACGCCCGGGTCAAGGCCTTCGCCGAGGCCGCCGACGGCACCGGCTGGGGCGAGGGCGTCGGCATGCTGCTGCTGGAGCGGCTCTCCGATGCCGAACGGCATGGACACCCGGTTCTGGGCATCGTGCGGGGCACGGCCGTCAACCAGGACGGCGCCAGCAATGGGCTGACCGCGCCGAACGGCCCCTCGCAGCAGCGGGTGATCCGGCAGGCCCTCGCCAACGCCGGTCTCACCCCTGACCAGGTCGACGCGGTCGAGGCACACGGCACGGGTACGATCCTGGGTGACCCGATCGAGGCGCAGGCGCTGATCGCCACCTACGGCCAGGACCGGCCTGTCGACCGGCCCCTGTGGCTGGGCTCGGTCAAGTCCAACATCGGGCACACGCAGGCAGCCGCCGGTGTCGCAGGTGTCATCAAGATGGTCATGGCCATGCGCCACGGCCTGCTACCTCGCACCCTCCACGTCGATGAGCCCACCACCCATGTCGACTGGGACGCCGGAGCCGTCACCCTCCTCACCGAGGAACAGGCCTGGCCCGGGACCGACCGGCCTCGCCGGGCCGGCGTCTCCTCCTTCGGCGTCAGCGGCACCAACGCGCACGCCATCATCGAAGAGTCCCCCATCGCCCTCGACCAGGGCCAGCCCGCCCACTCGGGCGTCGTGCCGTGGGTGATCTCGGCGCGGACCGCGGAGGCGCTGCGCGCTCAGGCACGACAGCTCCGCGAATACGTCGAGCAGCGGCCCGAGTTGGACCCCGCGGCCGTCGCCGACACGCTCGTCAACGGCCGCGCCCTGTTCCAGCACCGCGCCGTGGTGGTCGCCGAGACCCCCGACGCTCTCACCGCCGCGCTCGACGCCCTCGCCCATGGCGAACCCTCGCCGCACGTCGTC
>NZ_JBAGKH010000071.1:0-4335 GCF_036689765.1 Streptomyces poriticola | reverse complement strand
ACGCCCAATGCAGTGACGCCCGTTCACCTGGTGGGCAAGGAGCGACCACGACCTCGGGAGCCGACAGGCCGTCGAGGCCCTCACCGGCGGACAGCCAGACCGGTTCCGGCCCCTCCGCCCGCGCGGCCTCGACGGGTACCCACTCCACGCGGAACAGCGCGTCGCGCAGGGTCGCCGCGGCTGCGGCCTCCGCCGCTCGGCCGGACAGCGGCCGCAGCGCGAGCGAGTCGACGGTCAGGACCGGACTGCCCAGGGCGTCCGCCGCGTCGAGCCGTACCTCCTCCTGACCGGTCACGGTCAGCCGAACCCGCAGTACGGTCGCGCCCGTGGCGTGCAGGCGTACGCCCCGCCAGGAGAACGGCATCAGTGCCGGAGCGCCGTCCTCGGCCAGGCTGCCGAGGCCGACCGTCTGCAGCGCCGCGTCGAACAGGGCGGGGTGCAGCTCGAAGTCCGCCGCGTTCTCCGCCAGGTCCGCCGGCAGGGTGACCTCGGCGAACACCTCGTCACCGCGCCGCCACGCCGCCCGCAGGCCCTGGAACTCCGGGCCGTACTCGAAGCCGCTCTCCCGGAACCGCTCGTAGCGGCCCTCGATGTCCAGCGGCTCGGCCCCGGCCGGCGGCCAGGCCCCGCTGAGGTCCTGCCCGGCGTCGGCGCGGTCCGGGCTCAGGGTGCCGCTCGCGTGGCGCTTCCACGGCAGGCCGTCCTGCGCCGTGTCCCCGTCGGGCCGCGCGTGCACGGTCAGCGTGCGCCGACCCGACGCGTCGGCGGCACCGACCCGTACCCGGAGTCGTAGGCCACCGTCCTCGGGCAGCACCAGCGGCGCCTCCAGAGTCAGTTCCTCCAGCAGCGGGCAACCCGCCCTGTCCCCGGCCCGTACGGCCAGCTCGGCCAGCGCGGTGCCGGGCAGCAGGGCCGCGCCCTCGACCCGGTGACCGCGGATCCACGGCTGGGCGGCGAGCGAGACCCAGCTGGTGAACAGCAGCTCGTCGCCGTCGGCGCTCTCCAGTACGGCACCCAGCAGCGGATGGTCCACCGACTCCAGGCCGAGCGAGCGTACGTCCCCGGCCGCACCGGAGGAGGCCTTCGGCCAGTAGCGCTGCCGCTGGAAGGGGTAGGTCGGCAGATCCACCCGCCGGGCACCGCTGCCGGCGAACAACGCCGCCCAGTCGACCCGGGCGCCGCGGGCGAACACCGTCGCCACCGCCTCCACCACCGACTCCGGCTCGGCGCGGTCCCGCCGCAGCGCGGCGGCGAACGCCACGGCTTCGCCGGGCAGGCAGTCCTCGCCCATGCCGGAGAGCACCCCGCCGGGACCGAGTTCCAGGCAGCTGCCGACGCCCAGTTCGCCCAGCGTCCGCACGCCGTCGGCGAACCGCACGGCCTGCCGCACATGGCGCACCCAGTAGTCCGGGTCGGTCAGCTCCTCCGCGGTCGCCGTACGGCCGGTCACATCGGAGACGACCGGGATCAGCGGATCGCTGTACCGCAGCGAGCGCGCGACGGTCCGGAAGTCGTCGAGCATGGCGTCCATGCGGGGCGAGTGGAAGGCATGGCTGACGTTGAGCCGCTTGGTGCGTCGGCCGCGCTCGGCGAGTTCGGCGGCCACCGCGAGCACCGTCTCTTCGTCGCCCGACACGACGACGGACCGCGGCCCGTTGACGGCGGCGACGGACACCCGGTCCGTGCGTCCGGCCAGCACCTCCATGACCTCGTCCTCGGTCGCGCGTACGGACACCATCGCCCCGCCCGTCGGCAGCTCCTGCATCAGCCGGCCGCGCGCGGCCACCAGCGCGCAGGCGTCCGGCAGGCTCAGCACCCCCGCCACATGGGCCGCCGCCAGCTCGCCGACGGAGTGGCCCAGCAGCGCGGCGGGACGCAGGCCCCATGCCTCGACCAGCCGGAACAGCGCGACCTCGACGGCGAACAGCCCTGCCTGGGTGTACCGCGTCCGGTCCAGGAGCTCCGCCTCGGCCGTGCCCGGCTCGGCGAACACCACCTCACGCAGCGGACGGTCCAGGTGCGGGTCCAGGGCGGCGCAGACCTCGTCGAAGGCGGCGGCGAACACCGGGTAGGCGGCGTGGAGTTTACGTCCCATGCCCGGGTACTGGCTGCCCTGCCCGGTGAAGAGGAAGGCCGTCCGGGCCGCGCGGTGACCCGCGCCCGTCACCAGCCCCGGAGCCGCGTCCCTGCCCTCGGCGAGCGCGGCCAGCGCCGTGTCGAGCCCGCCGGGACCGCTGTTGTACAGCACCGCGCGGTGCTCGAAGACCGAACGCCCCGTGGCCAGCGAGAAGCCGACATCGGCGGGATCCGTCTGGACGAACTCCCTCAGCCGTGCGGCCTGTTCGCGCAACGCGTCCGCCGACCGCGCGGACAGCACCCACGGCACGACCGGCATCCCGGCCCCGCGCTCCGGCACGTCCTCGGTGGACACGTTCTCCGGGGCCTCTTCCAGGACGGCGTGCGTGTTCGTGCCGCTCACGCCGAAGGACGACACGGCCGCACGGCGCGGCCGGTCGGCGGCCGGCCAGGGCCGCTCCTCGGTCAGCAGCGAGGCGGCTCCGGAGTCCCAGTCGACGTGGGTGGAGGGGGTGTCGACGTGGAGAGTCCGGGGGAGGAGGCCGTGGCGCATGGCCATGACCATCTTGATGACGCCGCCGACGCCGGCGGCGGCCTGGGTGTGGCCGATGTTGGACTTCAACGAGCCGAGCCACAGCGGTTGTTCGTCGGTGTGGTCCTGGCCGTAGGTGGCAAGGAGGGCCTGGGCCTCGATGGGGTCGCCGAGAGTGGTGCCGGTGCCGTGGGCCTCGACGACGTCCACGTCCGCACCGGTCAGCCCGGCGGCGACCAGCGCGTCCCGGATCACCCGCTCCTGGGCGGGACCGTTGGGGGCGGTCAGGCCGTTGCTGGCGCCGTCCTGGTTGGCCGCCGTGGAGCGGACCACCGCGAGCACCGGGTGGCCGTTGCGGCGCGCGTCCGACAGCCGCTCCAGCAGCAGCAGACCCACGCCCTCCGACAGGCTGGTCCCGTCGGCGCTGTCCGCGAACGCCTTGCAGCGTCCGTCCGGGGCCAGTCCGTGCCCCTGCCCCCGGCTGAACTCGTCGAACAGCGTCGGCGTCGACATCACCGCCACGCCCCCGGCGAGCGCCAGCGAGCACTCCCCGTTGCGCAGCGACTGCACCGCCAGATGCAGCGCGATCAACGAGGACGAGCAGGCGGTGTCGACCGTCACCGCGGGCCCCTCCAGGCCGAGCGTGTAGGCCACCCGGCCGGAGGCGACGCTGCCCGCGCTGCCGTTGTAGACATAGCCCTCGACGGCGTCCGGCGACGCGTCGACCAGCGTGCCGTAGTCGTGGTACATCACACCGGCGAAGACGCCCGTACGGCTGCCCCGCAGGGACTGGGGGTTGATGCCGGCCCGCTCGAAGGCCTCCCAGGAGGTCTCCAGGAGCAGGCGCTGCTGCGGGTCCATGGCGAGCGCCTCACGGGGCGAGATCCCGAAGAACGCCGGGTCGAAGTCGGCGGCGTCGTACAGGAATCCGCCGTGGTCGTAGAGCCCGTCCAGCTCCCAGCCGCGATCGGTCGGGAACTCGGACACCGCGTCCTCGCCCGCGGCCACCAGCCGCCACAGGTCCTGCGGCGTGCGTACGCCGCCCGGGTAGCGGCAGCTCATCGCGACGATCGCGATCGGCTCCCGGCCACGCTCGGTGAGCTCACGGTTGTGCTGCCGCAGCCGCTCGGTCTCCTTCAGGGACGCCCGCAGGGCGGCGACGACCTTGTCGTTGGGGTTGCTCATGGGGTCACTCACGCTCCGCGTCGGATCCGGCGCTGTCGCCGTCGAAAGCAAGGTTGATGAGGAGGTCGACGTCCATCTCGTCGATGGCGTCGATGGCTCCGGTCTCGTGGCCGGAGTCCGGCGCGGCCGCGGGCGCCGGTGCGGTCTGCGCGGTCTCCTGCGGGAACAGCTTCCGCTCCACGAAGCGGGCGATCGCCTGCGGAGTCGGCTGGTCGAAGACCAGCGTGGCCGGCAGCCGCAGCCCGGTGGCCGTGTTGAGCCGGTTGCGCAGCTCGACCGCCGTCAGCGAGTCGAAGCCGATGTCCTTGAAGGCGCGGTCCGGTTCGACCGCGGCCGTCGACGCGTAGCCCAGCACGGCAGCCACCTGCGCGACGACCAGGTCCTCCAGCGCCTGCGCCCGCTGCTCCCCGGACACCCGGGCGAGCCGCTCGGCGAGCGACAACTCCGCGGGCCGTCGCATGCCGGCCTCCGCGGTGTGACGACGCACCCGACGCTGGGCCAGACCTCGCAGCAGCGCCGGAAGACTGTCGTCGTCGGCCCGC
>NZ_JBAGKH010000070.1:0-4450 GCF_036689765.1 Streptomyces poriticola | reverse complement strand
GGTCAGGACCCGGCTGTCGACCTCGCCGCGCGCGAGCGCGCCCAGCGCGTCGAGGAAGTCGGACCGGTCCTCCGCGACTACGGCGGCCCGGTCGTCCAGCGCGGCCCGTGTGGTGCCGAGCGAGAACGCCAGGTCGGCCATGGGGAGTTCGGGCCGGTCCGCGACGAACGACCGCAGCCGCTCGGCCTGCGCCCGCAGAGCGTCCGTGCCCTGGCCGGAGAGGACCCACGGCAGCGGCCCCGACACGGCGTCGGACGCGTCGGCGACGGCCGGCTCCTCCTCGAACTGCTCGATGATCGCGTGGGCGTTGGTGCCGCTCACACCGAACGACGACACGCCGGCTCGGCGGGGCCGTCCGGTCTCCGGCCACTCGACCGCGTCCCGCAGCAGCGTCACCGCACCGGCGGACCAGTCGACGTGCGGCGTCGGCTCGTCCACATGCAGCGTCCTCGGCAGCACACCGTGGCGCATCGCCATCACCATCTTGATGACCCCGCCCACGCCCGCCGCGGCCTGCGTGTGCCCGATGTTCGACTTCAGGGAGCCGAGCAGCAGCGGCTGTCCGTCCGGCCGGTCCTGGCCGTACGTGGCGATCAGCGCCTGCGCCTCGATCGGGTCGCCGAGCCGGGTGCCGGTGCCGTGCGCCTCGACGGCGTCGACCTCGGCGGCGGTCAGCCGGGCCCGGCCGAGCGCCTGGCGGATGACCCGCTCCTGCGAGGGGCCGTTGGGGGCGGTGAGGCCGTTGCTGGCGCCGTCCTGGTTGACCGCCGTACCGCGCACCAGGCCCAGGACCGGATGCCCGTTGCGCCGGGCGTCCGACAGCCGCTCCAGGAGCAGGACACCGGCGCCCTCGCCCCAGCTGGTGCCGTCGGCCGCCGCGGAGAACGACTTGCTGCGGCCGTCGGGAGCGAGCCCCCGCTGCCGGCTGAACTCCACGAACGTCCCCGGCGAGGCCATCACGGTGACGCCGCCCGCGAGCGCGAGCGTGCACTCGCCGTCGCGCAGTGCCTGGACGGCCATGTGCAGGGCGACCAGCGAGGACGAGCAGGCCGTGTCGACCGTGACGGCCGGGCCCTCCAGACCGAGGGTGTACGCCACCCGGCCGGAGATCACGCTCGCCGCGGTGCCGGTGAGCAGGTACCCCTCGAACCCTTCGGGTGCCTCGCTCATGCGCGGCCCGTACTCGTCCTGCGACGCCACACCGACGAAGACGCCCGCCTGGCTGCCTGCCATCGACCCCGGATTCATCCCGGCCCGCTCGAACACCTCCCAGGACGTCTCCAGCAGAAGGCGCTGCTGCGGGTCCATCGCCTGCGCCTCACGCGGTGAGATCCCGAAGAACTCGGCGTCGAACTCGGCGGCGTCGTAAAGGAATCCGCCCTCGTGGACGTACGACGTGCCCGTACGCTCCGGGTCGGGGTGGTGGAGCGCGTCGATGTCCCAGCCGCGGTCCGTGGGGAACACGGACACCGCGTCCCGGCCGTCGGTGAGCAGCTGCCAGAGGTCCTCCGGCGAGCGCACCCCGCCGGGATAGCGGCAGGCCATGGACACGATCGCGATCGGGTCGTCCTCGGCCGCGGCACCCACTGGGACCGGCACAGGGCGCACGGAGGCGGACTCCGGCGTGCCGGTCGCCTGCGTGTGCAGGAAGCGGGCCAGCGCCTGCGGCGTCGGATGGTTGAACACCAGCGTCGGCGGCAGCTTCAGGCCGGTGACGGCGACGAGCCGGTTGCGCAGCTCGACCGCGGTCAGCGAGTCGACACCGATGTCCTTGAACGCGTGCGAGGCGTTCACCGCGTCCGCGGAGGCGTGCCCGAGCACGGCGGCCGCCTGCGTCCGCACCAGGTCCAGCAGCAGCCGCTCGGCCTCGGCGTCGGAGAGGCCCGACAGATTCTGCGCCGTCCACGTGGCGTCGTCGCCGACTCGCTGGGCACCGGACTCGGCCCGCAGCTCCCGTACGTCCGCCAGGTCGGAGATCAGCGCGCTGGGACGGGCGGCGGTGTACGCCGGCACGAACCGCGCCCAGTCGATGTCGGCGACGGTCACCGTCGCCTCGCCGCGCCCGACGGCTTCTCCCAGTGCGGTAAGCGCCAGGTCGGGCGCCAGGGCCGGCAGCCCGCGCCGCCGCAGTTGCTCGGCGACCTCGCCTGCCGCCATTCCGTCCGCGTCCCAGGGGCCCCATGCCACGGAGGTGGCGGGCAGTCCGAGCGCGTGCCGCTGCTCGGCGAGCGCGTCCAAGTGGGCGTTGGCCGCACCGAAGTTCCCCTGCCCGGCCCGGCCCAGCGTGCCGACCACCGACGAGAACAGGACGAACGCGTCGAGGTCGAGGTGACGCGTGCACCGGTCGAGAAGCCCGGCGGCGGTGGCCTTCGGACGCAGGACGTCGTCGAGGCGCTCGGTGGTGAGCCGGTCGAGCACCGCGTCGGCGAGAACACCCGCGGTGTGGACCACGGCGGTCAAGCCGGGGTGCGCGGAGACGAGAGCACGTACGGCGTCCGGATCGGTGACGTCGCAGGCGGTGAGGGTCACGGTGACGCCCAGCGCGGTGAGGTCGTCGTGCAGGGCGGTGGCCCCGGGGGCCTCGCCGCCGCGCCGGCTGGCGAGGACGAGGTGCTCGGCGCCGTTCTCGGCGGCCCAGCGCGCCACGTGTGCGCCGAGCGCGCCGGTACCGCCGGTGATCAGGACGGTGCCGCGCGGCTGCCAGGACCTACCGCTGCCGGCTGCCGCCCGGGTCAGTCGGCGCGCGAGGACACCGGCCGCGCGGATGGCCACCTGGTCCTCAGCGCCGGACGGAGCGGCCAGTACGGCACGCAGGCGTGCGGCGCCGCGCTCGTCGAGCTGTTCGGGCAGGTCGACGAGCCCACCCCAGCGGTCGGGGTGCTCCAGCGCGGCGACCCGGCCCAGGCCCCAGACCTGCGCCTGGGCGGGCCGGGTGAGCGGATCGGAGCTGCCCGTGCTGACCGCGCCCTGGGTGACACACCAGAGGGGAGCCTGCACACCGGCGTCCCCCAGCGCCTGGAAGAGAGCGAGCGCCGGCGCCGCCGGGGCCACGTGGTCGCCGCCCAGCGCGAGAAGGGACAGCACGCCGGTCACGGCAGCGTTGTCATCACCCGAGCCCAAAGCGTCGGAGGCTTGCTCGGCGTAGCGCGCGCGGTCCGCCTCGGACGGGTCCAGCACGACCTGCCGCCCCCGTACAGCGCGGGTGACAGCACCCACCAGCGCGTCGTCCTCTTGGCCGACGGGAACCACGACCAGCCAGGTACCGACCGGTCCGGCCTGCGGATTGGCGATCGGCCTCCATGCCGCCCGGTAGCGCCAGTTGTCCACCGCCGACACACGATCCAGGCTCTTCCGCCAGGACGCCAGCGCCGCGAGCACCGTACTCAGCGGGGCATCGCCCTCCACCGAGAGCGTGCGGCCGAGCGACTCCCAGTCCTCGTTCTCGACCGCCTCCCAGAAGCGGGTGTCGGCGGTGTCCGGGGAACCGGTCGTGGTCGGGTTGATCCAGTAGCGCTGGTGCTGGAACGGGTAGGTCGGGAGGTCGGTGACGCGGTTGGTGCGCGGGGTGGGCCAGTTGATGGGCCGGCCGTGGGTGTGGAGGTGTGCTGCTGAGGTGAGGAGGCGGGTGAGGGTGCCTTCGCCTCGGCGGAGGGTGCCGGTGGTGAGGGCGTCGGTTGAGGCTTCTTCGATGCTGTAGGTGAGGACGGGGTGGGCGCTGGACTCGATGTAGGTGGTGTGGCCGGACTCGGTGAGCTGCTGGATGGCGGTGTGGAAGTGGACGGTCTGGCGCAGGTTTCGGTACCAGTAGCCGGCGTCGAGCGCCTCGGTGTTCAGGAAGCCGCGCTCTACGGTGGAGAAGAACGGGACGTCTGACCGACGGGGCTCGATTCCAGCGAGGGCGGTGGCGATCTCGTCCTGGATGGTCTCGACGTGGGCCGAGTGTGAGGCGTAGTCGACGGGGATGATCCGGGCCCGGATGTCCTGGCCCTGAAGGTCCGCGACCAGGGTTTCCACGGCGTCCTTGTCGCCTGAAACCACGGTGGTGTTGGGGCCGTTGACGGCGGCGATGCTGACACCGCTGGTCAGGATTTCCTCGACCGCCTGGACGGACTGAGGGATGGAGGCCATGGCGCCCAGCCCGGCAAGGTGTTCACCGATGATCCGTGCGCGTACGGCGACGACCTTGGCCGCGTCCTCCAGGGTGAGGGCGTCGGCCACAGCGGCGGCGGCGATCTCGCCCTGGGAGTGGCCCACCACGGCGTCAGGACGGACGCCCAGGTGCTGCCAGGTGGCGGCAAGGGAGACCATGACGGCCCAGGTGACGGGCTGGATGACGTCGACCCGGTCCAAGTCGGCGCCGGAGCGCAGCACCTCGGTCAGCGACCAGTCGACGTAAGGCGCGAGCGCTTCCTCACAGCGGGCGATGGACTCCGCGAACACAGGCATGGAG
>NZ_JBAGKH010000007.1:0-262091 GCF_036689765.1 Streptomyces poriticola | reverse complement strand
TACGCGTGCACGGAAACCACAGACACTGTGTCGGGGGCGGGCCCCGCCCCCCCCGGGGGGGGTGTTTCCGGGGGCGCGACCCCGCCCCGCCCCCCCCCGGGCGCCTCCCCCGGCCCCCCCCGCCCCCCCACCGCCCCCCCCCCCGCCCGCGGGCCCGCCGGGCCCCCCGGCCGCACCCGCTCCGGCGCCGGCGTCCCGGCCCCCGCACGGCCCGCACACCGCCGCCGCACCCACTCGCCCGGCCGCACCGCACCCGGCAGCGGCTCCGACACGGCGGCGCCGTGTCCTGTCCGTTGCCGCGGCGCTGCTCGCTGTCGCCGTGGTGGCGGGCGGCGGCACGTACGCCGCCGTCCACTACCTGGATGCCGGGCGCACCGGCACCGCCGCGTCCCAGGACGGCCCGCCACCCGCCACCCCGACCCCCGCCCCCGAGACCACCGGTGCCCCGGACACCGGAGCCACTGCCACCCCGACCCCCACCTCCTCGCCGTCCGGCAGCGCTGAAGAGGCCGGTGCGGACCCGGCGAGCCCGTCGGAGTCCGGGGCCGGCGCGGACACCGGTGAACTGCCGCTGACCTCCCTGGAGGCGGTGGAGATGACGAACATGGAGCAGGGCTCCGCGACCGTCGACACCGAGCCCCACGAGGACGCCCTGCTCGCGGAGGCGGGGTTCTGCTTCGTCAGTTCCGTGGAGTACAACCTCGCCCGGGAGTGGGCCACCCTGCGGTTCGTCGCGGGCATCACCGACGTCTCCGCCGACGGCATCCCCCGCAAGGTCACCGTCCACGGCGACGGAGAGCTGCTGACCAGCAAGACCCTGAACTTCGGGTCGGCCATGCCGGTGTCCGTCGACGTGAGCGGTGTGCTGCGGCTGCGGCTGGAGGTCACCAACGTCGACAGCGACGGCTGCAGCAGCGATGTGGTCACCGCCCTGGCCGAACCCGTGCTCACGAAGTGACGGAACGACCCGGCATCACCCGATCGGCGTAGCCGGAGCCCGGCGCCGGATGCAGGGACCGGGCCCGCGGGGGAGTCTCCAGGCACTGGAGGTTCACGATGGGCTCACTGAAAGTCACTCTCTGTGCCGGAGCCGCGCTGGCCGCGGTGCTCACCCCCACGGCGTACGCCACCGACGGGGGCGGAGTCACGGTGACCCCCGCCCGTCCCGCACCCGGCACCGACGTCACGCTGCGCGTGGCCGACTGCACCGAGAAGACCGCCGTCGCCGTCTCCGTGGCATTCGTCTCCGACGCCCGGCTCACCTTCGCCGGCACCGACGGCGCACTCGTCGGCGCCGGCCGCGTCCGGAACACGGTCACGGCCGGCGCCTACGCCGTGAAGGTCCGCTGCGGCACCGCCGAACACACCGGAACCCTGAACATCGCCGAGAAGCACCACCCCTCCACCGAAGCCGACCCGTACGCCCGGCCCAGTGCCCCTTCCTCACCCGTCGCCCCCGTCGACGCGGGCGGCGGCGGTACCGCCCGTCTGGCCGCAGCCGACGGCCGGGGGGACGACGCCCGCGCCGAGGGTCCCGGCACCGCCCATGCGGTGACCGGCCTGATCCTCGCCGGAGTCGCCGCGGTCGCCGTCGCGCTGCGCAGCGCCCGCCGGAGCCGCGGAACGGACTGACCGATCATGTCCGACCAGGAACGCGCCGCCCGTGGCGGTCGCCTGCTGACCGGCATCGCCTGGACGGTGCTGCTGCTCGGGCTGTGGCTGTGGGGCCGTGAGGCCACCGACGTCCCCGACCGGACGACCGGGCCCGCCACCGGCGACATGGCGGCGGCCGGCCGGCCGCCCGTCATCGACCTGCCGGCCGCCCACAGGCCGCTCGACGCGGCCCTGCCCGAGCGCCTGGACATCCCCGAACTCGGCATCCGGGCTCCGGTGCTGGCCCGCGGCCTGGACGGCAAGGGCGCCCTGCAGGCCCCGCCCTACGACCGGGCCGGCGCGGTCGGCTGGTACGCGGCCGGTGCCACCCCGGGGGAGGCCGGCACCGCGCTGCTGGTGGGCCACGTCGACACGGAGACGCGCCCCGCCGTCTTCTACAAGATCAGCACCCTGGAGCCCGGCGAGACCATCCGCGTGGTCCGGGACGGTGCCGGGGTCGCCGAGTTCACCGTCGACGACATCCAGGTCCTCACCCGCGACTCCTTCGACGCCCACCAGGCGTACGGGCCGCACCGCTCCGGCCGCGCCGAGCTGCGGCTGATCACCTGCGGCGGCAGCTTCGACAAGGTGAGCAACCGCTACACCGCCAATGTCGTCGTCTCCGCCTACCTCACCGGAACCGGCCGCTGAACCGGCCGCTCGACCGGCGGCCTCGGGCCCCGTCCCGCCCTGGGCGTATGTCAGGATTGAGCCTCGGAACAGTGCACCCGAGGGGGGTTGGATGTACGGCACCAGGGGGGCCGGAACGTTCGCCGGAACACGTGCGTCCGCGGCGGTGCTGGGGGCGGCACTGCTGCTCGCCGGCTGTTCGTCCGCCGGAGACGGGGAGGACGACGGCAAGGAGAAGGGGGCGGGCGCCGGAATCACCCAGCAGCCCAAGGACGCCGACCCGTTCTGGGTCAACCCGGACGGCACCGCGGCCCGGCAGCTGGCGGAGCTGAAGAAGTCCGGGCAGGACACGCAGGCCGACCAGATCCGCAAGATCGCCCAGCAGCCGGTCGCCGAGTGGATCAGCCCGGAGAACCCCGAGGAACAGACCCGGGGCTTCACCGAGGCCGCCGACGCCGCCGACCGCACCGCGCTGCTGGTTCTCTACAACATCCCGCACCGCGACTGCGGCCAGTACTCGCAGGGCGGCGCCGCCGACGGCGACGCCTACCGCTCCTTCGTCGACGCCGTGGCCAAGGGCATCGGCGACCGCTCCGCCACGGTGATCCTGGAACCGGACGCGGTCCTGCACCTGGTGGACGGCTGCACCCCGGAGCAGTACCACGAGGAGCGCTACGACCTCCTCAAGAGTGCCGTCGCCAAGCTGAAGTCGCTGAAGAACACCAGGGTCTACCTGGACGCGGGCAACGCCGGCTGGGGCCACCCCGACCAGATCTTCCAGCCGCTGCAGTGGGCGGGCGTCGGCCAGGCCGACGGCTTCTCGGTCAACGTGTCCAACTACTACACGACCGAGGACTCCATCGCCTACGGCAAGGAGCTCTCCGTCAAGGTCGGCGGCAAGCACTTCGTCATCGACACCAGCCGCAACGGCAACGGCCCGTACACCGAGGGCGACCCGGGCGAGCGCTGGTGCAACCCGCCCGGCCGCGCACTCGGCGAGATCCCCACGACGGACACGGCCGACCCCTTGGTCGACGCCTACCTCTGGATCAAACGCCCCGGCGAGTCCGACGGCGAGTGCAAGGGCGGCCCGAAGGCGGGCGAGTGGTGGCCCGACTACGCCCTGGAGCTGGCCAAGGGATCGGACGCCTGAGGCGCGCTCGGGCCGCGCGACGTACCACGGCGCTCCCGCAGAGCCGGAGAACCGGCCGGCGGGAGCGCCGTGAAACGAGAGAAACGCGAAGACGCAGCCCTAGGGGATCTTCACCCACTGCGCCTTGCTGGGCACCCCGTTCCCGTCGGTGACGAACAGCATGTACCACCCCGACTGCACGAGGTTCTTGTTCTCGGGCACGGTCACCGTGAGCCGGTCCCCCTCCGCCTCGAACTCCAGCGCGACCGACCGCTGGTCCACGTCGGTGACGTGGGTCGACGCGCTCGGCCGGATCAGCCGCACCTTCTCCACGGACCCGGCCGCCTTCGAGGTGAACGTCCCCGAGCCGCCCCGCTCGAGGGTCTCGGGGCCGCCGGACAGATCCGGCCGCTCCTCGCCGTAGAGGTACGGCGGCGTGTAGATCTCGATGCGCTGCTCGAACTCGCCCGGCTTGGTGTTGGCCTTGTCGGCGAAGAGCGAGTCGGAGCCGAAGAACATCACGCGTCCGTCGGGCAGCAGGATCGACCCGGAGTGGTAGTTGCGGCCCACCAGCGGGTCGGCGACCCGGTCGAACTCGTTGGTCTCCGTGTCGTAGATCCGGGCCTGCAGGATGTTGGAGTCGCTGCGGCCCCGGTAGTCCGCGGAGCCGCCGGAGACGAGCACGTCGTCGTTGGGCAGGATCGAGGCCTGTGGATAGCGGGTGCCCTTCTCCAGGGAGGGGCCGTCGGTGAACTCCGGCGAGTCGGCCCTGAGATCGACCAGCCGGGTCTTCTCGCTGGCCAGCCGGGACTCGCCGACCCCGCCGCCGCCGATCACCAGGTACTTCTCGTCCTGCGCGGGCGGCAGCAGCACGGTGGCGGAGGTCTCGAGCATGTCGGCGTCGCTCATGCCGGGGATCTCGGTGAACCTGTTGGTCTCCACGTCCCAGACGCCGGGGTCGCGGCCGACGTCGTCGGGCCCGTAACCGGCGTTCGAACCCGAGTAGAAGATCTTCCCGTCCTGCATCAGGAACAGCGCCGGATACGTCGGGAACTGACGCTCCTCCTCGGTGTACGTCCACCCCTTGGTCTTCGGGTCGTAGATCTCGTTCTTGCCCGGGACCAGCTGGCCGATGTCGTCGAGTCCGGAGACGCTGAGGATCTTGCCGTCGCTCAGTGTGGTGAGCGTCGGGTACCAGCGGGCCTCGTGCATCGGGTCGACCTTGACGTACTTCTCGGCGACCGGGTCGAACTCGAAGGCGTCCCGGATGCCCTGGAAGTCCTTCTTGTCGAGGGCGAGTTTCTCCGCGATGCCGTAGGTGTTGCGGGCGTCCTCGCCCTCGAGCCCCTGGACGCGGTAGTTGTCCTGGGTGCCGGTCTCGTACTGCCGGCCCTCCTTCTGCGCCTCGACGTAGACCCGGCCGTAGCCCGGCGTGTTACCGAGGAACCGGCCGGTCTCCTCGTCGAAGTTCTTCTCCGCGCGCGGCACCAGGACCGGGTCCTTGGAGACGAAGGTCTTGCCGTTCTCCTTGCCGGTGAACTTCGTTCCGGCGGGCAGGGTGATCGGCTTGTCCGGGTTCTCGTTGTGGACGATCATCAGGCCGCCGGCCTTCTTCACGTCGCCCTTGAGCTTCTCGTACCGCTTGGTGCCGCCCGCGATCAGCAGATTGCCGTTGGGCAGCTGGGTGTGGCCGGTGCAGAACAGGTCGTTCGGGGTGGGGACCTTCTTGACGGTGCCCTTGACCGGGTCCCAGATCCGGGTGTCGTACTGCTTGGCGTCGAAGTTGTCCTGGTCGTTCCCGGAGCCGGCGACGAGCAGCACCTTGCCGGTGTGCAGCAGCGCCGCGTGGATGGTGTTCTGCCGGTACTTCTCGGGAAACTCGATGATCTCCCACTTGCCGTTCTCGGCCTTGTACTCGGGCTTGTTGATCGTGTACTGGTGGTATTTCTCGGTTCCGAAGCGGTAGAGCCACGGCCCGTTCATCCCGGCCAGCGCGACTACCACCGCCGTGCCTATCGCGAAGCGACGGGCCCGGCGACGGCCGGCACGGTCCTTCATTCCTTACGTCCCCCAAGTCCACCAAGGGCGATCTGCATGGTCTGGTCGTTCCCTCCGCTGCTCCCGTCCGCGGCGGCCCAGGTGGGCGGCTGCTTGGGCGCGTGCGGCCCGGGCCCCGGGTGCGGTGCGGGTCCCGGGTGCGGTGCGGGCACCGCGGGCTGGTCGTACGCGGCGGCGGGCGCCGGTTCCCGTACCTCGGCCGCCGGGGCCGGGGCCGCGGCGGCGGGCTGCCGCTTCGCCTCACGCAGGGCGTGCCGCCAGGCGAAGACCGGTGTGGCGGTGATCAGCAGCGCGAACGACGCCCAGATGATCATCGCAGGGTGGGAGTTGCCGAGGACGAAGCCGGCGGCGATCGACGCACCGAAGATCAGGATGAAGTACCAGTGGTAGCGGAAGGTTCCGAACAGGGTGTCCGGGCTTGCCGAGTCGCCCTTGGGCGTGACCACGAACTTGCTCTTGCGGCGGAGCACCGAGTCGATCAGTGCCTTGGCGTACAGCGGCGCCGACAGCGCGGACATCACCATGCCGGCGACGCCGCCGGAGCCCTCCGGCTCGTGCGGGGAGACGTTGTGGCGGCGGTTCCATACGTACAGGCCGATCTGGAGCGCGGAGGCGTTGCCGTAGAGCATCAGCCAGACCGCCGGGTCGATGTTGACGCCCGAGGCGCCGAGGCCCAGGAACAGCGCGCAGCTCATCGCCGCCAGGATCCAGTTCAGGGCCGACATCGGATAGAAGATGATCATCATCGTGTAGTTGAAGAGCTTGCTCGGCGGGAGCGAGTACCAGCCCTTCCAGTACTGCTTGAGGATCGTCTCGTAGGTTCCCCGGGACCAGCGCATCTGCTGGGTGAAGAAGTCGGTCCAGGCGTTGGGGCCCTCGCCGACGGCGAGTACGTCGGGGGTGTAGACCGAGCGCCACTTGCGGCCCGTCGCCGGGTTCTTGGCGCGGTGCATCTCGAACCCGGTGGCCATGTCCTCGGTGATCGAGTCGTACAGCCCGCCGATCTGCTTGATCGCCTTGATCCGTACGGCGTTGGAGGTGCCGACGAACATCGGTGAGCCGTAGCGGTTGCCGGCCCGCTGGATCAGCGCGTGGAAGAGGAACTGCTGGGACTCGGCGGCCTTGGTGACGAAGTTGTCGTAGTTGCCGTAGACCTGCGGGCCGATGACGAAGCCGACGTCGGGGTCGCGGAAGAAGCCGAGCATCCGCTCCAGGTAGTTGGGCAGCGGCACGTGGTCGGTGTCGACCGAGGCGAAGAAGTCGTAGTCGTCGCCGTGCGCCTCCAGCCAGGCGTTGTAGTTGCCGTGCTTGGTCTTGGCGCGATGCGGGCCCTTCTTGCGGTTCCACTTGGCGACGCCCTTGCGGGAGAAGTGGTGGACGCCCAGGCGGGCGCAGACCTCCTTCACCTCCGGGTCGTCGCCCTCGTCGAGCAGCCAGACGTGCATCAGACCGCGGTGGCGGATCCTGACGGCCGCCTCCAGGGTCTTGGTCACCATCTCCAGCGGCTCCTTGCCGGGCACGAAGGAGGTGAGGAAGGCGACCCGGGTGCCGGTCTCGGGCACCACCGGGACCGGGTCGCGGGCGACCAGGGTGGCGTGCGCGTTCGAGACCACGTTCATGCAGCGGAAGAACTCGATCAGGCCGATCGAGACGAGCATGACGACGTCGAGGGCGGGCAGCCAGTCGAACGCCGGGTGGTCGCGCTCGGTCCAGTGCGAGGGCTGCAGCAGCCAGAAGAGCAGCACCAGGCTCAGCACGGGGGCCGCGGCCAGCATCAGGGTGATGCGGATGCGGTGCGGCTCCTGCGAGATCAGCGAGCGGTACTGGACCCGGTACGGCTTGTTCGGGTCGGGCTGGGTGAGGGGCCCCGCCAGCCGGCTGTAGTGCTCGTAGTCGTAGCGCGGCAGCGTCTTCCGGATACGGCGGAAGGTGCCGGTGGTGCTGTTCCGATGCGCGGGCACCCTGAGCTGGGTGGTCCGGGACGGATCGGAGTCCTGTCGGTCGCCCGTCGGCGTCGACGCCATGAGTCTTCCCCCCACATGCGGCGCACCGCGTGTTTCGTCGCTTCCAGCGCCTGTGCCCGGTCCCCCTCGACCTTCACAGGCGTATCAATGGTGGCCCGCAGTCACCACGTCATCCACACACTTTATAGACATGGAATGTGGGCCCCCGGTTGCAGGATGCCCCCTCGGTGTCCGGTCCATGACGGGACCCCTGTCCTCGCCGTACCGACACCCGGTTCGTTTCTCCCTGCCCTCAACTGGACCAGGGTTCTACGGCGTTCAGCATGATCGCAAGATGCGAAATGTGGTGTTTACCGGTCATGCGCGTTCATTGTGGCGTATGGGGAGGGAACGGAAGGGGGCGGGGGCGCGGGCTCCGGAGCCGGGCGCCGGGGCGGCCCGCGGGGCGGCGGGCAGCGTTACTACAAAAGGGCCCCCCGCGTGAGTGGGGGGCCCTTTTGCCGTCGGTGCGCCGCCAGGGACTCGAACCCCGGACCCGCTGATTAAGAGTCAGCTGCTCTAACCAACTGAGCTAGCGGCGCCTGCTGACGCCGATAACTCTACCCGACCCCGCAGGGTGCTCCCGACCACGGGCCCGCGGCCCTCCTGTCGCGGGCCGGACCGTGCCGCCGTCCGGGAATCCGCCGTACATCATTCGGACCGTCAGCATGCGCACCGGGAAGTCAGTTGAGAAACTGACGCATGTGAATCGCTGCGGAGATTTTCAGCTGACGTGTGAGGGGAATCGCATGGAGACTCCGGCATTCGAGGAAATCGCCCCGGAGGGCGACTGCGACTGCCCGGGCTGCCGGCTGCGGCGGAGTGTCCCGCCGCATTCCCCGAACGGCCCAACCGTGACCCGTCCGGCCGCCCACCGGGCCCTGATCGTGGCGACGGCGGCCTCCGCCGCGGTCGGCGCGGGCCAGGCGGCAGCCCTCCCGGCCGCCGCCCACGCACCCGGCATTCCGGGTGTCGTCGCAGGTGACGAGCCTGATACACCCCAGGGAACCAGGTCCCCGCTCCATGGTGCGGGCGGCGCTCCCGCGCCCTCGACGGCCGCCGTCGAGACGCCTGCGACCACCCGCGCCCAGATCATCAACCGGGCCAAGAAATGGGTCGCCGCAAAAGTCCCGTACAGCATGAGCACCTACTGGTCCGATGGTTACCGGCAGGACTGCTCGGGATATGTGTCCATGGCCTGGGGACTGACCGGGAACGAGTGGACGGGCAGCCTCGGAAAGTTCGCCGACCCTATTTCGAAGGAGGAGCTGCTGCCCGGTGACATGCTGCTCTTCCACAATCCGGCCAACCCTCAGTCGGGTTCCCACGTGGTGATTTTCGGCGGCTGGACGGACCACACGCACACCTACTACACCGCCTACGAGCAGACCCCCCCGCACACCGTGAAACGGACCACCCCCTACGCCTACTGGAGCAATTCCTCCCGCTATCTTCCCTACCGCTACAAGGGCCTCGGCACCGCGGCCGAGGAACCGGCTCCGGCGGCCGAGGAACCCGCCCCGCAGGCCAAGGGGCCCGAGGCCGCGGTCGCGACCCGTTTCCCGGGGGCGGCGTCGTTCGGGCCCGGCGCGAACAACAAGTTCGTCACCCAGCTCGGGCGGATGCTCGTGGAGCGCGGCGCCCAGCGCCACTACACCACCGGCCCCGGGCCCCGCTGGTCGGAGGCGGACCGCAGGGCGACCCGGGCGTTCCAGCTGGCCCAGGGCTGGCGGGGCGCCGAGGCCGACGGGCTGCCGGGCGCGGGGACCTGGAAGCTGCTGGTGACCGGCAGGGGCAAGGACGTCCCGGCGGCGAGCAGAGGGGCCGCGGGTCCCCCCTCGCACGGGGTGCCCGGCTTCCCGGGCGGCGCGATGTTCCGGCCGGGCGCGAACAACACGTACGTCACCCAGCTGGGCCGGCAGCTGGTGAAGAAGGGGTTCGGCAAGCACTACCGGACCGGGCCGGGGCCGCGCTGGGGCGAGGCGGACCGCCGCAGCGTCGAGGCCTTCCAGCGTGCCCAGGGCTGGCGCGGCGGCGCGGCGGACGGCTACCCGGGGCCGGAGACCTGGCGGCGCCTCTTCTCATGACCGCCTCGCCGTTCCCGTGACCGCACCCCTGTCACCGAACTCGTCCGCACCCCTGTCACTGCACTCGTCCGCACCTCTGTCACTGCACTCGCCTGCACCCCTGTCACTGCATTCGCCTGCACCCCGTTCATGACGCATCTGGCGCGGAGGCTGGAGCACGCATGAGTACGACCTCTTCGACGACCACGTCATCCACCCCGGAGCCCGGCGGCCCCGCGGAGGGCGGCCCGCCCCGGCCGGTCCGGCTGATCAAGAACGAGTCCACCACCGAGATCCCCGTCCACCTGCTCTTCCGGGACGATCCGGATCCGGCGCCGGTGCCGCTGCGGCCCGCGGTGGTCACCCGGAGACAGGGCACCGGGGAGCAGCCGCGGCTGCGCCGGCCGGCAGCCGGGCCGCGGCTGATGCCGGAGGTCGACCCGGAGCTGACGGAGCGGCCGGCCCGGGTGCTGCCCGGCGCGGTCGGTGTGCTCGCCGGGTCCTGCGCCGTGGCCGGCTGTGCGCTCACCTCCTGGTGGGCGGGGACCCTGCCGGAAGTCGTGCCGGCGGCGCTGGGGCTGCCGGCGGACGCGGGGGCGGGGCTCGGGCCCGCGCAGTGGGCGGCGTACTCGGCCGCCGGGGCGCTGGGCCTGTTCGGCTTCGGCGGGCTGGCCAGGGGCCGGACCGGGCGGGCCTGGGTGCTCGGCCTGTTCGGCCGCTACCGGGGGACCGTCCGGCGCACCGGACTGATGTGGGTCAACCCGCTGCTGCTGCGCCGCAGGGTGGACGTCCGGCTGCGGCACTGGCGCAGCGAGCCGATGCCCGCCGCCGACGCCAGCGGGGTGGCACTGCGGGCGGTGACGCTGGTGGTGTGGCGGGTGAGGGACACGGCGCGGGCCACGCTGGGCGTCGAGGACCACGAGACGTATCTGCGCGAGTGTGTCGAGGCGGCGGTGGCCCGGGTGCCGGTGGAGATGCCCGGCGGGGCGCGCAGCGCGCCGGACGCGGCGGCCGAGACGCTCACCCGGCTGGTGGCGGGAGAGGCGGCGGCGGTCGGCCTGGAGGTGTTCTCGGTGCGCCCGGTCCGGGTGGAGTACGCCCCCGAGGTCGCCGGCGCGATGCACCGCCGGCGGATCGCCGCGCTCGACGCCCAGCAGCGCGCGAGCGTGCTCACCTCGGTGGTGGACTCGGTGGAGGACACCGTGACCCGGCTGACCATGCGCGGCCTCGTCGAACTCGACGACTACGAGCGGAAGGTCCTGGTGCGGGATCTGACGGTGGCGTTCTGCGCGGGACGGGGGGAGGGTGCGCACTGACCGCCCTCGCGATTGGTATGGACATGTTCAGTTCACGCCAATAGTCTGGGACTTGGTCTAGACCTGCACGGCTCACTGATCCTCCCCCACGTCACAGGAGCAGCAGTATGCGCAAGAAGACCAAGCTGTATGCCGGGGCGGTGGGTCTGGCGACCACCGGTGCCCTGGTGTTCTCCTCCGCCGGTGCCAGCGGTCACGGCTACACCGACCTCCCCGTCAGCCGCCAGAAGCTCTGCCAGAACGGTTCCGTCAGCAACTGCGGCGGGATCCAGTGGGAGCCGCAGAGCGTCGAGGGCCCGAAGGGCTTCCCGGCGGCCGGACCTGCCGACGGGCAGATCTGCTCCGCGAACAACGCGCGGTTCTCGCAGCTCGACAGTCCCAGGACGCCGTCCGGCGGCGCGTGGCCGACCACGCGCCTCAACGGCGGGCAGAACTACACCTTCCGCTGGCAGTTCACCGCCATGCACGCCACGACCGACTTCAAGTACTACGTGACGAAGCCGGGCTGGAACCAGAACCACGGCCTGTCCCGGTCCGATCTCAACCTCACACCGTTCCTGACCGTGCCCTACCACGGCCAGCGTCCGCCGTCCACGCTCTCCCACAGCGGCCGGCTGCCGTCCGGGCTGAGCGGGCACCACGTCATCCTCGCGGTGTGGACGGTCCATGACACGGGCAACGCGTTCTACGCCTGCTCGGACGTCACCTTCTAGGACCCGGGCCCCTCGGGCTCGGCACTCCCCAGGCTCAGCGAAAGGGCCCCTCGCCTCGGCGAGGGGCCCTTTCGGATGTGGTGCGCCGCCAGGGACTCGAACCCCGGACCCGCTGATTAAGAGTCAGCTGCTCTAACCAACTGAGCTAGCGGCGCATGACTCCCGCCGACCGCGCGTTCCTGCGTCTCGCGGGCGACGACGGAGAAAATACTACCTGGTCCCCAGGGGTGCTCCGGACCGCTGCGGGGTGAGCGCGGCCACACGGCCCCCCGGGCCGGTCCGCCCTAGATCGTCAGCGACAGCAGCACCGGCGCCGCGCCGCGGTTCAGCGCCTCGGCGGCCCGGCGCAGCCGGTGCGCATGCTCGACCGGCAGCGACAGCGCCAGGCAGCCCGCGGCGGAACCGGCCGTGATCGGCACGGCGGCACAGACCGTGCCGACCGCGTACTCCTGGAGGTCCAGGACGGGCACCGTGGGCGGCTGGGCGGCCAGCCGGGACAGCAGCAGCCTGTCGCTGGTGATGGTGCGCGAGGTGAGGCGGGCCATCCTGTGCCGGGCCAGATGGTCCCGGCGCCCGGCGTGGTCCAGCTGGGTCAGCAGGCTCTTGCCGACCGCGGTGGCATGCGCCGAGCAGCGGAAGTCGACCCACTCGTTCACCCGGGGCGTCGCCGGTCCGTCGGCGTACTGGGTGACCCTCACCTCGCCGTCCACGTACCGGCTGATGTAGACAGCGGCGCCGACCGAGTCCCGCAGCCGCTCCAGGGTGCCCTGGAGCTTCTCGCGCAGCGCCTGCTCCCGGCCGTGCGCGGAGCCCAGGCGGGTGAGCGTCTCGCCGGTGATGTACGCCCCGTCGTGCGCGCCCTCGGTGATCTGCTCCACATAGCCCTCGCGGCGCAGCATCCGCAGCAGGGCGGCGAGCCGCCCGGGGCCCAGGCCGGTGGTCCGGGCGAGCCGGGCCTCGGTGACTCCGGTGCTGTGCCGCACCACCGTCTCCAGGATGCGCAGGGCGTCCTGGGCGGAGTGGTGGTGGGAGGTCGGCTTGTGCTGCAGCGCCACGGTGATCCCCCTGCGCTCGCTCGTAGGGCCGTAGTCCGGACGGCGAATCCCTCTCACGATAGCCCCCAAGAGGCTTGAAAGGAGCGGCGGTTGACGAGAATCCCGCCCCCTCGGCAGGGGTGCTGATCTGCGGCATATGTCAAGGGAACGCCCCAACGCCCGGACCTCGGACGTCGGGGCGGACACGGTCCGTGATCAGAGGACCGCGCTGAGGAACTCCCTGGTGCGGTCGTGCTCGGGCTCGCTGAAGATCTTCTCCGGCGTGCCGGCCTCGATGACCCGGCCCGAGTCGAACATCAGCACCTGGTCCGAGATGTCCCGGGCGAAGTTCATCTCGTGGGTCACGCAGAGCATGGTGATGTCCGTGGAGCGGGCGATGTCCCGCAGCAGATCCAGCACGCCCGCGACCAGCTCCGGGTCGAGCGCGGAGGTCACCTCGTCCAGCAGCAGCACCTTCGGCCGCATCGCCAGCGCCCGGGCGATCGCCACGCGCTGCTGCTGGCCGCCGGAGAGCTGGGCCGGGTGCGCGTCGGCCTTCTCGGCCAGGCCCACCATGTCGAGCAGCTCCCTGGCCCGCTCCACCGCCTCGTCCCTGGACAGGCCGAGCACGGTGACCGGCGCCTCGGTGATGTTCCGCAGCACCGTCATGTTCGGGAACAGGTTGAACTGCTGGAACACCATCCCGATCTGCTTGCGGACCTCGCGGACCTCCTTGTCGGAGGCCGGGAAGAGCTGCTGCCCGTCGACCGTGATCCTGCCCTCGTCGGGCTTGAGCAGGGTCATCAGCAGCCGCAGGATCGTGGTCTTGCCGGAGCCGGACGGCCCGATCAGGGTGACGTGCTTGCCGGCGTCCACGCTGAAGTCGAGGTGGTCCAGGACGGTGTTGTCCCCGAACCGCTTGGTGACCTGCTCCAGCCGGATCAGCTCGCCGGAGTTCTCGGCGGGCGGGTTCTTCTCGGGGTTGGGGAGAGTGTCAGTGGGCAAGGCGTCGCTCCAGGGCTCGCAGGGCAAGGGAGGCCAGGTAGGAGATGGCGATGAAGGCCACGCCGATCACCGTCAGCGGCTCGGTGAACTGGAAGTTCTGCTGGGAGAACAGCCGGGCCTCGCCGAGCATCTCCAGCACGGTGATCGCCATCAGCATCGGGGTGTCCTTCAGCATGGAGATCACGTAGTTGCCGAGGGCGGGCACCACCCGGCGGACCGCCTGCGGCAGGATCACCGCGCTCCAGGTCCGCCGCACCGGCAGGTTCAGTGCCGTCGCGGCCTCCCACTGGCCGACGGGCACCGCCTCGATGCCGGCCCGGTAGACCTGCATCGTGTACGTCGAGTAGTGCAGGCCGATGCCGATCACACCCGTGGTCAGCGCGGAGAAGGTCAGGCCCCACTCGGGCAGCACGTAGAACAGGAAGAACAGCTGCACCAGCAGCGGGGTGTTGCGGATGAACTCCGTGACCACCCCGACCGGCCAGGTGACCCAGCGGCTGGGCACCCGCATCAGCAGCGCCCACACCAGACCCAGGGCGAAGGAGATCACCGAGCCGATGACCAGGACCTGCAGGGTGACCAGCAGGCCTTCCCAGAAATGCGGCATGAAGTCGGAGACCGCGCTCCAGTCCCAGTTCATGCGCCACCTCCCGTGCCGACGCCGGTCGTCGCGGCACGCTTGAGCTCCACGCCGGGCTTACGCTCGGGCGCCTTCCCGACCCCCGCCTTCAGCTTCTTCTCCAGCCCTCGCATCACGCGGGTGAGCAGGAAGGCGATCACGAAGTAGATCAGCAGGATGTACGTGTAGATCTCCGCGCTCTCCTGCAGTGCCAGCCGCACCAGGTTGCCGCTGAACGCCAGGTCGCCCATGCCCATGATGGACACCAGCGCGGTGCCCTTGAGCAGCTCGACCAGCAGGTTGGAGAACGGCGGGATCATCTCCGGCACCGCCTGCGGCAGCAGGATCAGCCGCATCCGCTGCCAGGGCGTGAAGCTGAGCGCGATCCCGCCCTCCTTCTGCGCCGGGTCGACCGCGCCCAGCGCACCGCGCACGATCTCCGAGCCGTACGCCCCGTAGGTCAGGCCGAGCGCCAGCGTGCCCGCCCACAGCGGTACCAGCTGCCAGCCGAAGGCCGGTGGCAGCACGAAGAACACCCAGAAGATCATCACCAGCGCCGAAGTGCCGCGGAACACCTCGGTGTAGAGGCCCGCGAGGAAGCGGACCAACCACAGCCGGTGGGTGCGCGCGACACCGACCACGAAGGACACCGCCGTCGCCAGCAGCGCGCTGAGGACCAGCAGCTGGATCGTGACCCAGACGCCTTGGAGTACCAGTTCCCACAGTCCAGAGGTCATCCGCCGCACAGCTCCTTCGCGGTCAGATCCGTCATCTCCGCCTCGGTGAAGCCGAACGGCTCGAGGATGCGGAACAGCTCGCCGCTCTTCTTGAGCTTGCGCAGCTCCACGTTGAAGGTGTCCCGCAGCGTCGTCTCGGTCGGCCGGAACGCGAAGGCGCCTCCGGCGAGCTGCGGCTTGCCGTCGACGATCGGGGTGAAGGGCTCCGTCGCCTCCGTCTTCGAGGAGGTCCGCACGACCAGGCGTGAGGTGACCGCGGTGGCGGTGAAGTAGTCGACCCGCCCGGCCTCGACGGCGTTCAGCCCGGCGACCTGGTCGGGGACGATGAGGATGTCACCGCGCCGGTATCCGGCCTCGATGGCGTGCCCGATCTGGGCGTAGCCGGTCCCGGTGGCGATCCGCGCCTTCTTCGCGAACGCGTCCTTGTAGTCGCGCAGCCCCATGGGATTGCCCTTGCGTACGACGAACGCGTCGGGCATCTGGTAGTCGGGGTCCGCGAAGATGACCTGCTCACAACGTTCCGGGGTGACGTACATCCCGGCGGCCACGACATCGAACTGCTGCGACTTCAGACCGGGGATCAGCGAACCGAACTCGGTCGGCACCGGCTGCACCCGGTCCACTCCGAGCTGCTTGAAGATCACCTTGGCCAGCTCCGGCGCCTCGCCGGTCAGCTCGCCGTTCCTGTCGATGTACCCGAAGGGGATCTCGCCCGCGATCCCGAGCCGCGCCACGCCCTGCGCGCGCAGCCGGTCCAGGAGGTCGCCCCCGTCAGTGCCCGAGGCGGTCGCCACGCGTGAGCAGCCCGCGGCGCCCAGCGCGCCGAGCGCCGCAACCCCCGCGAGCAGCGACCGGCGAGTGGGCCCGGGTGTGCGGTCAGATCTTCCTATCGGCGGAATTCTGTCTGGTGGAGAGGCCATGGGCGCGCGGCTACCCGGAGCAGTCACACTTATGCCGGTCTCTTTCGGACCAGTTCGCGCCGATGCGCCCTTGACCCCGGGGTCCGCGGCCACTGCCATGGTGGGCATGGCTGATCGCTTCATCGAAGTCTCCCTGGTCAAGCGCGACGTCCACTGCAGGGCCCGGCTGCTGGACGATCGCGCTCCGCTCACCTGCGCGGCCGTCTGGGACGCCCTGCCGCTCGCCGGCGACGTCTACCACGCAAAGTACGCACGCAATGAGATCTACGCTCTTTTCCCGCCCTTCGCCGCAAACGAGCCACCTCTGGAGAATCCGACCGTCACCCCGATCCCCGGCGACCTGTGCTACTTCGCCTTCGCGGGCACCGAGTTGGGCACCAGGGCCTACGGCTACGACCGCGAGGTCCGCGCCGGTGCCACCCTCGTCGACCTGGCCCTGTTCTACGAGCGCAACAACCTGCTGCTCAACGGAGACGTCGGATGGATCCCCGGCATCGTCTGGGGCCAGGTCGTCGAGGGGCTGGACGCCATGGCCGAGGCCTGCACCGACCTGTGGCGCTCGGGAGCGGCGGGGGAGACCCTCAGCTTCCGCCGGGCCTGACACCGGTGACGGGGCCGGGCACCCCGGCCCCGTAGAGCGCGTGCGCCGTCCGCAGGACCAGATCGTCCCGGTGGCGGGCGGCCACGAGCTGCATCCCGATCGGCAGCCCGTCCCCGTCCCGCCCGACCGGGACCGTCGCCGCCGGCTGCTGGGTCAGGTTGAACGGGTAGGTGAACGGCGTCCACCCGGTCCACCGCCGGTGCCCGGACCCCTTGGGCACCTCGGCGCCCGCCTCGAACGCGGTGACCGGCAGAGTCGGCGTGACGAGCAGGTCGTACGACTCGTGGAAGCGGCCCATCCGGCGACCCAGCTCCATCCGGACGTCCACCGCGGCCAGATAGTCCAGCGCCGAGTAGCGCGCGCCGGCGGCGCACACCTCGCGCAGCCCCGGGTCGAGCAGCTCCCGCTGGTGCGGGCCCAGGTGCTGGGTCACCCGCGCCGCCCCGCTGAACCACAGCGTGTGGAAGGCGTCGACCGGCTCGGCGAAGTCCGGGTCGGCCTCCGTGACGTACGCACCCAGCTCCGCCAGCCGCTCCACCGCCCGCCGCACCGCCGTCGCCACCTGCGGCCGCACCGCCACCTGCCCGCCCAGCGACGGCGAGTACGCCACCCGCAGCCCGGCCACCCCGCCGGACAGCGCCTCGGTGTACGAGCCGGGCGGCGGTCCCAGCGCCGACCAGTCCCGGGCGTCCGGCACCCCGATCACGTCCAGCAGCAGCGCCGCGTCCGCCGCGTCCCGGGTCATCGGACCGACGTGCGCCAGCGTGCCGAAGGCGCTCGCCGGATACAGCGGTACCCGCCCGTACGTCGGCTTCAGCCCGAAGATCCCGCAGAACGACGCCGGGATGCGCACACTCCCGCCGCCGTCCGTGCCCAGCGCCAGCGGTCCCGCGCCGAGCGACACCGCCGCCCCGGCGCCGCCGCTGGAGCCGCCCGCGGTGCGGGACGGATCGTGCGGGTTGCGGGTGACGCCGGACAGCGGAGAGTCGGTCACGCCCTTCCAGCCGTACTCGGGCGTGGTCGTCTTGCCGAGGAACACCGCGCCGTGCTCCCGCATCCGGGCGACCGACGGCGCGTCCTCCGCCCAGGCGCCCTCCGGGGAGACGGCCCGCGAACCCTTCAGGGTCGGGTGACCGCGCATCAGCAGGATGTCCTTCACCGTCGCCGGCACCCCGTCCAGCCGCCCGCACGGCTCACCGCGCCGCCACCGCCGCTCCGACTCCCGGGCCCGCTGACGTGCCTCCTCGCCGGTGAGCCGGACGAAGGCGTTCACCTCCGGCTGGATCCGCTCGGCCCGCTCCAGCGACGCCCGTGTCGCCTCCACAGGGCTGAAATCGCCCTTGCGGTAGCCGTCGAGGAGCTGCACGGCGGTCAGCTCGGTGAGGTCGGTCATCCACCCTCCCAGGGACGTCAGTGCCCGGGTACGTACCCGCGCTGCTTGTCGACCACGTTCGTCAGAGGACTGCCCGCCAGCCAGCGCTCGTACAACTCCACGAACTGCGCACCGAGCTCGTCCCGCCAGCCGATCGTGTCGCCGCTCATGTGCGGGGACACGATCAGACCCGGGACCTGCCACAGCGGGCTGCCGGCGGCGAGCGGCTCGGACTCGAACACATCCAGCGCGGCGCCCGAGATCCACCGCTTGTCCAGCGCCTCGGCCAGCGCCTCCTCCACCACCAGCTGACCGCGCCCGATGTTGATGAACCGGGCGGAGGGCTGCATCACCCCGAACCGGCGGGCGTCGAACATGCCGCGGGTGTCCTCGGTCAGCGGGGCCGCCGCGACCACCCAGTCGGCGCGCGCCAGCAGCCGGTCCAGGTCGTCCGGGCCGTGCACGCCGGTGCGCGGGGTGCGGCCGACCAGCGCGGTGGTGATGCCGAGCGCCTTCAGCACCCGGACGATCGCCCGCCCGATCGGCCCCGAGCCGACCACCACCGCCCGGCCGCCGGCCACCCGCTGCGACTCCCGGTGCCGCCAGGCCCGCTCCCGCTGGAACTCCAGCGTCCGCGGCAGGTCCTTGGCCATGGCCAGAACGAGGGCGGCGACGTACTCGGCGATCGGCTCGTCGAAGATCCCGCGGGCGTTGGTCACCACCGTGTCCGAGGCGGCGAGCTCCGGGCACATCAGATGGTCCACGCCCGCGCTGGCGGTGTGCACCCAGCCCGGCCGCGGCCCGTCGCCCGGCCAGGCGCTGCGTACGGCGTGCGAGGTGAAGTCCCACACCAGCAGGACGTCGGCGTACGGCAGTCGCCCGGCGAGGGTCGACTCGTCCGCGTACTCGATCCGGGCACGGCCGGTCAGCCGGCCGAGGCGGGGGCGGGGCTCGGCGTCCAGGACGAGGAGGGTGGGGGCGGGGCCGGGGATGGTCATGGGCAGGCGCTTCTCCGAGGACGAGGGCGACGAGGGCGACGAGGGTGACGAGAGGGGCGGGGGCGACGGGGGAGGCGGGCCGAAGGCAGGCCTTCGGCCGGCGCGTACGGCCTCGTCACGGGGTTACCGGCCGGTTGCCGACCGGGGCCCCGACGAGGGATTGACCAGCTGTTGACCTGCGGGTGACACGGGCGGATTGACCACGCTCGCACCGGAACCTACCGTCGTCAACACGACCGTGCGTGCGGTGCGTTCTCCTCCCCTCCGTCGTGTGAGGCCGGTGCGTGCCATGGACATCTCTTTTCTCGGCGGACCCGCCCCGCAACGCGGAGTCGGTGTCGTCGCTCCTTTCGATTTCGCGCTCGACCGCGAGCTGTGGCGCTGGGTCCCGGACGAGGTCTCGCTGCACATGACGAGAACCCCGTACGTGCCCGTCGAGGTCAGCCTGGACCTGGCCCGTCTGGTCAGTGAACACGAGACGCTGGAGGAAGCCACCCGGACGCTGAACGCGATCGCCCCCGAGGTCGTCGCCTACGCCTGCACCTCGGGCAGCTTCGTCGGCGGCATCGCCGGCGAGCGCGCGATGTGCGCGGCGATGACCCGGGCCGGCGCGACACCGTCCCTCACCACCTCCGGCGCGCTCCTGGAGGCGCTGGCCGAGCTGGGCGCACGCCGGGTCGCGCTGGTCACCCCGTACACCGTGTCGGTCACCCGGTCCCTGGAGGCGTATGTCGCCGAGGGCGGGGTCGGGATCGTCGGCTGTGCCTTCATGGGCCTGACCCGGCACATCTGGAAGGTGCCCTACCGCGAGGTCGCCGACATGGCACGCCATGCGGTACCGCACCCCGGGGCGGCGGACGTGCTGTTCATCTCCTGCACGAACCTGCCCACCTACGACGTGATCCCGCAGCTGGAGGCCGAGCTGCGCATCCCCGTGCTCTCGGCCAACCAAGTGACGATGTGGGCGGCGCTGCGCCGGCTGGGTACCCGTGCCGTGGGGCCGTATCAGGCGCTGATCGACCCGGCGGCCCGGCCCGGACCCGTACTGCCGGAGTCGCCGCAGGTTCCCGGACTGCCCGAGGCGGGGCAGGTTCCGGGATGGCCGGAAGAAGGACAGCAGCAGGAAGGGTGGACATGACAGCACTGGGATTCCTGTACCCGGGCCACTCCGGCGAGGACGACTATCCCCGCATGGAGCAGCTCCTGGGCAGTGACATCCGGGTCGACCTGGTGCACACCGACATCGGCGAGGACGCCCACCGCGTGGACGCGCTGCTGGAGATGGGCTCCCCGGAGCGGCTCGCGGCGGGCGTCGCGGAGCTGCGGCACGCGGGCGCGGACGCGGTGGTGTGGGCGTGCACCAGCGGCAGCTTCGTGCACGGCTGGGACGGCGCCCACGAGCAGGTCCGCACCCTGGCCGCGACGGCCGGGATGCCGGCCTCCTCCACCTCCTTCGCCTTCGTCCACGCCGTCCGGGAGCTCGATGTCCGCCGGGTCGCCATCGGCGCGACCTACCCGGAGGACGTGGCCCAGCTCTTCGCCGGCTTCCTGCGCGCGGGCGGCCTGGAGGCGGTCGGCGTCCGCAGCTCCGGGATCATCACCGCGGCGGAGGTCGGCACCTGGGGGGAGACGGAGGTCCTGGCACTGGCCCGGGCCGCCGACCACCCCGACGCGGAGGCGGTGCTGCTCCCCGATACCGCGCTGCACACGGCGGCCCATATCCCGGCCCTGGAGAAACAGCTGGCCAAGCCGATCCTCACGGCCAACCAGGTCACGGTCTGGGAGGGGCTGCGGCTGGCGGACCGCCGGGTCAACGCCCCGGAACTGGGGTCGCTGTTCGCCCGTGAGCCGATCGTGCAGGTCTGACGGGCCGCCGGGCCGGCGGACCGGGTCCGGCACGCAGGAACCCCGGTCCCGCTGCAGCGGGACCGGGGTTCTCGTCGAGCGCTGGGCAGGCCTTGCACCTGCATCTCCCCGCAGGAAGCGGGGCGTCTTTCCTTGGACCACCAACGCACCACCGGCCGCGCGGGGTTGTCCCGGTGACCAGCGCTTCATGATCATAGCGCAGGGACACCGGGCACCGGCAACCCGAGGGGCGGCGGAGGGTCATTCGACCTCCGGCGCGTCGACGATGTCGCCGTTCTCGTCCACCATGTGGGTCCGCCAGTACACGTCCCACTTGTCGTCGACGTGCTTCGGCACCTTGCCCTCGGGGTAGCGGACGTAGCCCTCCGGTGGCTGCTCGTCGTCCGGCACGCATGCGGAGCCGGTGCCGCCGACCGTCATGACCGGGTACTCGCCGCCGCCGCAGACCGCGTCCCGGAAGTCGATGGAGCATCCGGTGAGCGCGACGGCCGCCGCGGCACCCGCGAGGACTGCGGCAGCGGCGCCCCGGACGCCGCTGCGCCGGCGGGCGAGGGCGCGTCGACCGGTCGGGTGGGAGGTGGGCACGGTGGTCTCCTGTCGTAGGTCTGCCCACCACCATCCCCGGCCCGGCGCGTCCTGCCATGAGTACGCGTACTCAGAGCCGTGCTCACCCGCGCCAGGAATACCCCGCCTCCGGCACCCGTTGATCCCGCAGCGACCGTCGCCCGACCCAGGAGGCACCCACCATGTCCGCTGACGCCACGGAGGAGATCCGGGGCACCGCCCGCGGCACCGCCCCCGTCCCCCTGTCCATCCTGGACCTGGTCACCGTCGGCGCCGGGCGCACCGCCACCGGCGCGCTGCGCACCAGTGCCGACCTCGTCCGCCTCGCCGAGCGGCGCGGCTTCCACCGGTACTGGGTCGCCGAGCACCACTCCATGCCCGGCGTCGCCTCCTCCTCGCCCGCGGTGATCCTGGCCCACCTCGCCGCGTACACCGAGCGCATACGCCTCGGCTCGGGCGGGGTGATGCTGCCCAACCACGCGCCCCTGGTGATCGCCGAGCAGTTCGGCACGCTGGAGGCGATGGCCCCGGGCCGGATCGACCTCGGCCTCGGCCGCGCCCCGGGCACGGACGGGGCCACCGCAGCAGCGCTGCGCCGCACCGACCGGCTGAGCGAGGGCGCCGACGACTTTCCGCAGCAGCTCGCCGAGCTGACCCGGTTCCTCGACGACGACTTCCCCGACGGGCATCCCTACCGGCGCATCCATGCCGTACCCGGGCCGGTCCAGGCCACCGCCGCCGGCGGGGTGCAGTCCCCGCACCGGCCACCGGTCTGGCTGCTCGGCTCCTCCGGGTTCAGCGCCCGGCTGGCCGGCACTCTCGGGCTGCCCTTCGCCTTCGCCCACCACTTCTCGGCGCAGAACACCGTCCCGGCGCTCGACCTGTACCGGGAGACCTTCCGGCCGTCCGCCGTCCTCGGTGAGCCCTACGCCCTCATCGGTGTGTCGGCGCTCGCCGCCGAGGACGAGCGGGAGGCGCGGCGCCAGGTGCTGGCCGCCGCGCTGGGCATGGTGCGGCTGCGCACCGGGCGGCCCGGCCTGGTCCCGACGCCGGAGGAGGCCGAGGCGTACGAGTTCGGCCCGATGGAGCGGGAGTTCGCCGCCTCCTGGAACGCCAACGTCGTCCACGGCACCCCGGACGAGGTCCGCTCCGGACTGGACGAGCTGCACAAGCGCACCGGCGCCGACGAGCTGATGATCACCGCCAACGCACACAGCGGTGAGGTCCGGCTGCGCTCCTACGAACTGATCGCCGACGCCTACGGATTGCCGACCGCCGCCTGAAGCAGCAGGTCCGAGATGCGGTCCGGGTGGACGGGCCGCGAGTACAGCCAGCCCTGGCCCGTGTCGCAGCCGATCCGGCGCAGCCGGGAGGCCTGGTCGGAGGTCTCCACGCACTCGGCGGTGACGGTGAGTCCGAGCCGGTGCGCCAGCTGCACCATCGCCTCGACGATCACCTCGTCGGCCGGGCTGGTCCGGTCGGCGTCCGGCTCGGCCTCCCGGCCCGTGGGGCGGGCGTCGCGGCTGTCGTACTGGAAGCCCCGGACGAAGGAGCCGTCCAGTTTCAGCACGGACACCGGCAGGCGGCTGAGGTAGGCCAGGTTCGAGTATCCGGTGCCGAAGTCGTCGATGGCGATGTGCACCCCCATGTCGCTGAGCGCCTTCAGGGCCTGCAGTGGGCGGCCCGCCGAGCCCATCACCGCCGACTCGGTCAGCTCCAGCTGCAGCAGTTCCGGCGCCAGCCCCGTCTCGGCGAGGGTCTGTGCGACGTCCGCGACCAGGTCGGAGTCCCACACCTGCCGCACCGCCACATTGACGCTGACGAAGATCGGCGGCTCGCCGGGGTGGTCGAGCTGCCAGCGGCGGGCCTGCCGGCAGGCGGTCCGCAGCACCCAGCGGCCCAGCGGAACGATCGAGCCGTCCTCCTCCGCCAGTGCGATGAACCGATTCGGCGCCAGTACGCCGAACTGAGGATGATTCCAGCGGACGAGCGCCTCGACGCCGCGCAGCCGGCCGTCGTCCATGCCCACCAGCGGCTGGTACTCCAGGGCGAACTCGCCGCGGTCGATGGCCGGCCGGAGTGTGGCGGCCAGCGCCTGACGGGTCATCCGGTGGGCGTTGCGCTCGGGGTCGAAGAGCGTCCAGCGGGACCTGCCGTCCGCCTTGGCCCAGTACAGCGTGGTGTCCGCGGCCTGCATCAGGGCGGTCGGGGTGGTGCCGGAGGCGTGGCGTTCGACGACGCCGATCGAGGCGGTGACGGACACCCGGCGGCCGGACAGCTCGAACGGCCCCTGGAGCGCGGCCAGGACGGACTCGGCGAGGTCGGCGAGCTGATCGGTGCCGGTGGAGCCCTCCACCAGCAGCGCGAACTCGTCGCCGCCGAGCCGGGCCACCAGCGGGGTGCCGGTACGGGCGTGCGAGGCCTGCTCGGCGCAGCGGGTGAGCCGCTCAGCGACCGCGGTCAGCAGCAGGTCGCCGGCGCGGTGGCCGAGGGTGTCGTTGACGGCCTTGAAGCCGTCCAGGTCGAGGTAGCACAGTCCGATCCGGCCGGTGTTGCCGTTGTGCTCGTACGACTCCGGTTCCAGGGCGGCGGTGAGGCGTTCGAAGAACAGGGCGCGGTTGGGCAGCCGGGTCACCGGGTCGTGCATCTGCAGGTGGCGCAGCCGGGCCTGGAGCTCCCGACGGGCGCTGATGTCGGTGACGGACAGCAGCAGGTCCGGCGCGTCGCCGGCCAGCGGTTCCACGGTGACCTGCGCCCACAGGGAGTGGCCGTCGGGGCGCTTCAGCCGGCGGGTGCAGCGCAGCCGGGGGCGCTCGCCGGCGAGCACCTCGCGGTAGGCGCTCCAGGTGCGGGCGTCGGAGGCGAGGTCCACCAGGTCGGCCGCCGCACAGCCGGCCAGCGTCTCGGGGGCGGTGCCGAGCAGTGCGCCGAGGTGGTCGTTGGCACTGGCCACCAGACCGTCCGGGGCCACGACGGCCATGGCGAGCGGGGCGGCCGTGAACACATGGCGGTAGTCCGGGGGTTCCTCGGTACCGTCGGCCGTGTCCGACCGGACCGTCTTGCCCAAAGGTACGGGCGTGTCCGTGCGGACGGCCGTGTCCGAACGGTCGGCCGACCGGGTACGGCCGGTCGTCTCCGTGCGCGCTGTCGTCTCCGTGCGGCCGGTCGTACGACTCGTACCAGGAGCCAGGCTGTTGTCACTCTCTGTGACGGCGGACCGGTCGAGGTCTGCCGCAGGTGTCGGCCCTTCGGACGTTCCGCTCACCGCTCGCTCCCGCAGTGCACTCGATCTCTGTCCGTGCAGGAAAGTGTGCCGATCATAGAGGCTGGCCCGGGGCCCTTCCAGCCGTTGACCGCTATGCCGGGCGGGCTTCAAGTCCTGCCAGATCGTTTCTGCTCGCCCATGGGCGGGTTCTAAACGCCCCCGACCAGTTGTGACGTTCCGTGAGTGTCGTGGGGTGCCGGTTCGGCCGGAATCTGTGCCGGCTCACCCGTCCGGTGCAGCCGAACAGGGCGCAGTACGACAAATATGCACAAGCTGGGTGCGGTGTCCCGCGAACCGCCCCGGAGGTCCATGTGCCGCGCCAGCTCCCGCTGAGGCGACTTCCCCGCGAGGCCCTCAGCGGGCTCGCCGCGGGCCGCCGGGCGGTCGGCGCGGTGGGCCGGCGGTCCCGGCTGCGCAGTACCGCGGCGGTGGCCACCACCATGTCGGCGCTGGCCGCGACCTCGCTGGTGACCGCGCCCTCGATCGCCGAACCCTTCTCCCCGGAGCCCTGTGCCCTGCAGCGCACCGAGGCCCACCACTCCGAGGGCCTGGACACCTGGAACGCCGCCTATCCGCGGCCCACCCGCGCGCTGGACGCGGTGATGGTGTTCCTGTCCTTCCCCGACTCCCATCCGCTGACCGCGCCGGCCGAGCTGGCCGCCGACCACTTCCCGGCCACCACGCGCTTCTTCCAGCGGGCCTCCTACGGCAGGTTCACGCTCCGGCCGCACCCGCTGCGGCGCTGGATCCGGATGCCGATGCCGTCCACCTCGTACGCCATACGGCGCGACTGGGCCGCGCCGGACCGGGCCGCCTATCTGCGGGACGCGCTCGCCGCGGCCGACGGGTTCGTCGACTTCTCCCGCTACGACATCGTCTACCTCGTCGCCGACCCGGACGCTCCCGGTGTGAACTCGGACGCCACCAAGGTCGTCAACCTGGACACCCCGCTGCGGGCGGACGGCACCGACATCCGGCGGGTGGTCACGGTCTTCGAGAACCATCCGCCCGACCGGCTGGTCCTGGCCCACGAGACCGGGCACGTGCTCGATCTGCCCGACCTCTACCACCGGCCGGCCGACGGCAGGGGTGACTGGGACACCCATGTCGGGGACTGGGACCTGATGGGCAGCCAGTTCGGGCTGGCACCGGATCTCTTCGGCTGGCACAAGTGGAAGCTGGGCTGGCTGCAGCCCCGGCAGGTGGTGTGCGTACGGGGCGCCGGGCCGACACGGCTGACGCTGGAGCCGCTCGGGGCGGGACCCGGGGTGCCGGTGGCCGGGGCGGCGGGCGCCCCTGCGTTCGGTCTGGGGCGGGGTACCAAGCTGGCGGTGGTGCGCACCGGCGCCGACAGCGCGCTCGCGTTCGAGGTGCGCGGGCCGGTGGGCAGCGACGTCGGCGCCTGCCGGGCCGGGGTGCTGGTGTACCGGGTGCGCAGCGGGGCCGCGTCCGGCGGCGGACCGATCGAGGTCGTCGACGCCCACCCGCGGTCCGAGGCCTGCTGGGAGGACTCGGTGTACCCGCCGCTCGCGGACGCGCCGGTGGCGGCCGGGGAGAGCTTCACCGTGCCGGGGGAGGGTGTCCGGGTGGAGGTCGCGGGGCTGACGGCGGCGGGTACGTGGACGGTGACGATCACGCCGGGGTACCGGGCCTGAACGAAGAAGGCCCCCCGCTTGCGCGAGGGGCCTTCCCGTGTCGTGCGCCGCCAGGGACTCGAACCCCGGACCCGCTGATTAAGAGTCAGCTGCTCTAACCAACTGAGCTAGCGGCGCCTGCTGACGTCGTAGACCTTAGCATCCTGGTCGGCGGGAGGAAAAATCGATATCCGCACGGCCGCGCGGGCCGCCCGGACGGCCGCCCACAGCACCACCTCCGGACCCGGGAGCCAGGGTTGCCGGGTGTCCGGTGCGACCAGCCAGCGGGCGCCGGAACGGGCCGACAGCTCGTCCGGCGCCGGGACGGTCACCGCGTCCCCGGTGCCGTGGCACAGCAGCGCGGGCACCGGGCCGGCCCGGCCGCCCCACTCCTCCCACTCCAGCAGCGAGGGCAGCCGCTGGGCGGTGCCGGGCGCGGCGAACAGCAGGATCCGGCCGCGGAACTCGGCCACCGGTCCCGAACCCGGGCCCTCCGCCCACAGCCGGTCCAGCATCCGCCGTCCGAACATCGCCGAGACGCCGACCACGTCGAAGACGGAGCCGCAGGGCAGGACCACCGGAGCGGCCGGCCGCTCCTGCCAGAGCGCGCGGGTGCTGCGCGGATACGGGCTCGCCGAGGCCAGCCAGGCGGCGCCGTCCGAAGTGACGCGGGAGATGCTCGGTGCACTGCTCATGGGCACCAGATCTACCGGCCGTGAGCATCCCGCTCCGCTGGGTTGCGCGAAACCGGGACAGGGGAGGGGGCAGAGGAGTATCTTGCCCGCCTGGCATATGCCCGGCGGGGTGTGCCCGCCCAGGGCCGGATGCCGGTCACACGGGGTCGACGTGCCCCCGGCCACCGTCGCCGCCGCGCAGCAGGTCCCGTCCGAACTCCACCATCCGCTTGGCGTAGTCCTCGGTCCACTCGGCCCGCTCCGCGATGTCCGCCGCCGTCAGCCGGTCGAACCGGCGCGGGTCGGCGAGCTGCGCCGCCGCGACGGCCTGGAACTCCATCGCCCGGTCCGCCGCCGCACGGAACGCCTGCGTCAGCTCCGTCGCCCGGTCCAGCAGCGCCCGGGGGTCGTCGATCGACTCCAGGTCGAAGAAGTGCTCCGGGTCGGCTGCCGCCGCCGCGGGTTCGAAAAGCAGGGGCGCGGGGCGTAGCCGCGGTTCGTTCTTTCGCGGCGTGGGCTCCGCCATGTCTTCTCCTCCTCGTACATCTGCCAACGTCCATTGTCCCGCGCCCGCGCAAGAGGGCGTCCGGCCGCCGGGCTCCGTCCGGTGGGGGTGCTGCTACGGCCGCCAGGGCACGCGGTGGCGGGTGAGGTGGGCCAGCACCGCGTGGTTGGCCTCCCAGCCGTCCGGGAACTTCACCAGCGTGCCGAGCTGGACAGGTTCGGTGGACGGGTAGGCGTCCAGGAGGTCGTCGACACCGGCGCGGCACACCACGATGCAGGCGTGCCGGTGCCGTGAGGCCAGGACGCACAGGCGGCCGGTCTCCAGGTGGAACGCGGTGGCGTCGGGGCGGCCGGAGAGCGGATGCAGGACCACCGTCACGTCGTACTCGCGGCCCTGCAGCCGGTTGGCCGTGTCGACGGTCACGTCGGTGACCGCCAGCTCCGCCAGCGCCGCGCGCACCGCCGCCGCCTGGTCCCGGTGCGCGGTGCCGACGGCGATCCGGGCGGCGGTCAGCGGGGCCGGGTCCGGGGAGCGCTCCGACGCCGCCGTGCCGCCCCGGTCGAGCAGCCGCCGTACCACCGCCGCCACCGCCCGCACCGCCTCCGGGTCGGTCCGCGGGGTGTGCCGCGCGGGCAGCTCCAGCAGGCCCCAGCCGGAGGCCGCCGCCTCGTCGATCACCCGGTCCGGGCCGGACCCGTCCGACGGCTCCGCGAAGGCGAGGGCCCGGTCGCCGGGGCCGGTGCCGCTGCGGAACGGCGTGTACGGATAGAACGCGTCGGAGACGAGGGGCGCGGCCGACGCCGGGAGCCGCCAGGACACCGGAAGGCGGTGCTGGGGCAGTCCGGGGTTGTGCGCGAGCAGCGTCGTCACGGCCGATGCGGACGGGTCGTGGGACAGGCCCGCCCACTGCTCGCCGCCCACGATCGCGAACGGGTCGAGCTGGCCCGGATCGCCGACGAACAGCGCCCGCTCGAACAGCCCGGCCACGGCCAGCAGCGAGTCCGAGCGCATCTGGTACGCCTCGTCGACGATCGCGTGCCGCCACGGCTCGTCCACCTTCACATGCGCCCACTTCGCGGCCGTGGACAGCACCACGCCGAGCCCGGCGAGGTCGGCGGCCTTCGCCGACTTCCGGACGTTCGCCAGCCCGTCCAGGGCCCGGTCGTACGCGTCGGCGTCGCTGCTGTGCAGCCGGCCCACCGGCAGCTCGGGGTCCTTCTCGGCGAGCCGCAGCACCAGGTCGTCGACCTGGGCGTTGGTCTGCGCGACCACCATCAGCGGACGCCCGGCCGCAGCCAGCTCCAGCGCCGCCCGCACCACGAGCGTGGACTTGCCGGCGCCCGGCGGGGAGTCGACGACCACACCGCGCTCGGCGCCGTGCAGCGTGTCGTGCAGGATCGCCGCCGTGGCGCGGGCGGCCTCCGCGCCCGGATCGAAGCCGGCGCCGTGGCCAGGGTCGACGGCGGCGCCGGGGCCCGGGCCGTGGCCGGTGCGGACGTCCGTGGCGGTCGCGGTCACAGCAGGTCCTCCTCGGTCGGCGGATCGGCGGGTTCCGGTACGGCCTCACCGTCGGGCGGCCCGCCGTGCGTCCACGGTGTCTGCTCCGGGTCGGGCAGCTTCGCCCCGCCCCGCTGCTCGTGCTCGAACAGGGTGAAGCAGACCCGGTCCCCCTTCTCCGGCACGGACCCGGCCTCCGGCTCCCTGCCGCGGCCCATCCTGTCCAGGATCCGGACGACGAAAACGCCCTCGTCCTCCTGTGCGACGAACTCGGCGGACTGCGGCTTCCCGCCCAGCGACCGGTACACCTTCACCCGCTCGCCCAGCTGCGGCCGGTCCTCCGTGCGGACCGTGACCAGCGGGCGCGGGCTGGGCCGCCGGCTCTCGCTGTACGCCATCACCACGTCCACCACCGCACCGGCGAACGCCTCCCCGGCCAGCCGCCGGCCCGCCATCACCAGCGGATCGTCCAGGGCCTCCTGCGCCTCCAGCCGGGCCTGCTCGCGCTCGCGCGTGGCGAGCTTGTTCGCCGCGGTGACCGCGTCGTCGCGGCGCGGCTGCGGGGGCTCACCGGCGGCGATCCGGTCCCGGTGCCCGGTGAACGACCAGCGGTCGCGGGTCCACCGCTCCTCGGCATGCGCCCCCGCGGGCAGCTCCCGCAGCAGGTCCAGGCCCCGCCACACCGCGTCCCACACCGGCCGGGTGTGGTCCGCGACCAGTGCACGGATCTCCTGCTCGGCCACGGTCAGCGCGCCGAGCCGCTCGTCGGCCTGCAGCCCGTCCTCGGCGGCGGCCAGCGCGGTACGCGCCCGGTCGTACCGCTCGATGGCGGGGGCGAGCCGCCTGTTGTCGAAGGCCGGGTCGGTCGCCGGTCCCGCGGGCGGGCACAGCAACTGGCCGTCGGCGTCCCGCGCCAGCTCCGCGCGGAGCGCCTCCTCGGCGCCGGAGGTCCCCTCGGGCGGGTCGATCCAGGCGAGCAGCGCGCCCAGGTGCTGGTCCTCCAGCGTGGACTGGCCGGTCGCCCAGTGCCGGCCCAGCAGATCGGTCATGGCGAGCAGCAGCGCGGAGCCGGGCACCCGGGCCCGCTCCCCGTAGTGGGTCAGCCACCGGCCGAGCAGCGGCACCCGCGGCGGCGCCGGATGCGGCGCCTGAGGATCCTGCTCGGCGGTACGCCGGAAGCGCATGGAGCGGCCGAGCAGCCGGACGAGGTCGATGCCCGCGCGGCTGGGCACGATCAGCTGCGCGGCGTCCGCGCACAGGTCGACCTCGACCTTGACCCGCTTGCCGGTCTCCGGGTCGGTCTCGGTCCGCTCGGCGGCCTCGACGGCGGCACCGTACGACTCCACGTACGGCAGCACGACGTCCGCCAGCCCGGCCAGGAACGCGAACCGCAGATCCCGGTCCCGGGGCTGCGGCACGACCAGCAGACGCGGGGCGTCCCGGTCGGTGCCGACCAGCGCGCCGAGCGGGGCACCGGCCTCACCTGCGGTGGTGAGCGGTACGCACACCAGCGGCCGGTCGGACAGATGACGGTGCCGGACCGTGGCGGCGGGACGGGCCCGCCCCGCGCGCACCGCCTCCAGCCGGGCGAGCGTGCCGATCAGCGACAACGCGCCACCTCCGCTCCGGCGCCCGGGCGGGCGTCCGCGACATCCTCGACGGGTACTCCGGCGCCCGCCAGCGCCTCCGCACGCAGCGCCGCCGCCCTGCGCAGCGCCGCCACCGCCGGATCGTCCGGGTCCCCGGCCTCCCCGCCGGCCGCCGCCAGCACCTCCGCCACCGTCGCCAGGCCGCCCAGCTCCGCCCGCGCCGGCCGCCCGAGGGTGGTCACCGCACCGGACGCGCGGGACCGGGCCCGGCAGTGGAAGGCCAGCTCGCACGCCGACAGACACTCCGGCGCGTACGCCGCCTCGACCGCCTCCACCGCCGCGGTCAGCTCCTCGGCCGGCAGCTGCGGGGAGAAACAGGCGCCCTCGGGGAGGGCGTCGGCGATCTCCTCGATCCGGGTCAGCCGGGCCAGCTGACGGCCGGTGACGGCGCGCTGCTTGCGGATGTCGACGGCCGACGCGGCGGGCAGGTTGGAGAAGTCCCTGGGGCAGACCAGCAGGATCCGCTGCCGGACGCGCGGCGCCGGATCCAGCTGCGCCGCGACCTCCTCCAGCGCCAGCACGTACACCGCGGCCTGCCGGGCCGCCGCGCCCACCTTCGCCGGGTCCGCGGAGCCGTCCAGCAGCGGGAACGACTTGATCTCCACCACCGTCCAGCCGCCGTCGGGGTGCACCACGACCGCGTCCGGCTCCAGGAACGCCGGGGAGCCCGCCACGTCGAGGGCGAGCATCGGATGGTCCAGGAGCGTCCAGCCACCGGCCGCGGTCGCCTCCCGCAGCGCCAGCGCCGTACGCGCCGCGCGCCCCTCGGGGCCGGTGGCGGCGAGGTCGGGCACCGTCGCGCCGTCGGGCCGGCCGGCGCCCGGGTCCAGCCGCTCGTGCACCAGCCGCAGCAGCTCCGCGCCGCCGTCCGCCTTGACCCGTGCCTCGAACGCGTTGCCCCGTATGAACGCGAACTGCGACTGGCCGAAGACCGACGGGGCGCCCAGCGCGCTCGCCAGCGCCGCCTTGTCCACCCCCGCGCCGTCCAGGATCGCCCGTCGTCGGCATCCGGGGTTGGCGGCCAGGGCGGCCAGGGCGCGGGCGTCCAGTGCCCTGGCCGGTACGTCGGGACCGCGCAGCTCAGCGAGCCGGTGCCGGAGCGCCGTCCCCCGCGTCCGCGGGTGCGGCGTCCGGGTCGGCTCCGGCGGGGAACCGGGGCTCGCGCTGCCGTGGAATTCGCTCACCCGCGGAAGTCTGGCATCCACCACTGACAACCGGGGAACCCGTGTCGCCCGAAGCCGGTGCGACCGGTGCGGTCGGTGAGGTCGGGGCGACCGGCACCACCGGCACGGCCGGCGCCGCGGACCGGACGGCGGCGACCTGCACCGCGACCCGGGCCCGGACCCGGTCCGCGCACCGCATCACGTACGGCGTCAGCAGCAGCCCGGCCCCCATCACGGCCGCGCCGGCCACCGCGTCCAGGAAGTAGTGGTTCGCGGTGCCCATCACCACGATTGTGGTCACCAGCGGATACACCACGCCCGCCGCCTTCGCCGCGCGCGTGCCGCCGTACCGCCACAGGATCACCCCGCACCACAGCGCCCAGCCGACGTGCAGGCTCGGCATCGCCGCGTACTGGTTGGTCATCCCGCCCAGCCCGCGCGGTGCGCTCGCCTCGCCGCCCCACCAGCCGTAGGAGCTGTAGTAGGCCATCGTGTCGACGAAGCCGTGGCTCGGATCCAGCAGCCGCGGCGGGCAGGTCGGCAGCAGGGTGAAGCCGATCAGACCGATGAAGGTGGAGGTCATCAGCCAGGTCCGGGCGGCGCGGTAGCGCACGGTGCGCGACCGGAAGAGCCAGACCAGCAGCACCGGGGTGACCACGTAGTGCAGCGACGCGTACCAGAAGTCGGCGGGTATGCCGAGCCAGGGCTCGCGGGTGAAGAGACGGTTCAGCGGATGCTCGGCGTTGAGGTGGAGCAGCTTCTCGACCCGCAGGATCGCCAGACCGTGGTCGACGGCGTCCGAGACGTCGCCGCGCACCAGGAGACGTCCGGCGGAGTAGCAGGCGTAGACGAGGAGGATCAGCGGAAGCTCGGTCCACCAGCGCAGCCGGGCCGGCGGGGCAGTCGCCTCGGTGCCCGGTATGTCGGCGTCCCGCATCCGATCGCCCGCCCCCTTCGTCCTTCATCCTGTGTCCCACGCACCCCGGCCGTGCCGGACGTGCCACTCTACGGCGTACGGGCGCCCTGGTCGGCGGTGCGCCCCGGCCCTGATAGACGCGGGGATCGCCCCCCGGGTTGCTCCTGCACAGGGTGCGCGATGATGGAGGGGTCCCGCCCGACACCTCTCCCGGAAGGCCCCTCATGGCACCGCGCATCCTGCTGGCCCGGCACGGACAGACCGAGTGGTCGCTGTCCGGCAAGCACACAGGCCGGACGGATGTGCCGCTGCTGGAGGAGGGCCGGCGCGGCGCCAAGCTGCTCGGCGATCGGCTGCACCGGCCGCCGCTGGACGGCCTGCCCGGGGCCGAGGTCCGCACCAGCCCGCTCGTTCGCGCGCAGGAGACCTGTGAACTCGCCGGGTTCGGTGAGCGCGCCCGCACCTGGGACACGCTGATGGAGTGGGACTACGGGGCCTACGAGGGGCTGACCCCGGCGCAGATCCAGGCCGTCCGGCCGGGGTGGCTGATATGGCGCGACGGCGTCCCCGAGGGGGAGAGCCTGGCGGAGGTCACCGCACGCGCCGACGAGGTGGTGGCCTGGGCCCGCGAGGCCGACCGCGATGTGCTGGTCTTCGCCCACGGGCACATCCTGCGCTCGATCGGGGCGCGGTGGCTGGGGCTGCCGCTGGACTTCGCGGCACGGATACGGCTGAACCCGACCTCCCTGTCGGTGCTGGGATGGGCGTACGGGGAGCCGGCGCTCGAGCACTGGAACGACGTGGGGCACCTGGCCGCCTGACGGCCCGCCCCCGCGGCCCGGCCGCCGGCGCCCGGCCGCCGGCACATCCCCGGGGGCCGGAGCACCTAGGATCGGCCCGTGATGCAGAGCGCACGGAGTGCAACGCCGGCCGGGCTCTTCGACGAGCTGGCCGAGGGCTACGACCACGGGCACCACGAGGAGATCGCGCGGGCCCTGATCGCGTGGGTGGCGCCCGGTCCGCTGGATGCCGTCGCCGACGTGGCGTGCGGGGCCGGAGCCGTCGCCCTGCACCTCGCACGGAACCGGCCGCCCGGCGCCCGGCCCGTGCTGGCCGTCGACCTGTCCGCGCGGATGATCGCGGCGGGCCGGGCCCGCGCCGCCGGTCCGGGACCGGACCCGGCCGTCGACTGGCGGGTCGGCGACGCCGTGCCGCTGCCGGTCGACGACCACTCCCTGGACGTCGTGCTCTGCGCCTCCGCCCTGCACTTCCTGGGCTGCCGGGCGGCCGACGACTGGTGGCGCGCCCTGCGTCCCGGCGGTCGCGTCGGGTTCACCCTGCCCCTGGCCACGCACTTCCGTCCCTCGGAACGCTTCTCCCGGCACATCGCCACCGATCTGCCGCTGCCCCGCACCGCGGCGGAGGCCAGTGCCTGGGCGACGGCCCGCGGATTCACCGACGCCGATTCCCGCGTCCACGCGCTCGGCACCCGTCGCGTCGTGCTGACCTCGGCCACCCGGCCGGTCGGCCGCTGAGTGCTCCGCCGGAACCTCCGCGGGGTGCCGTGCTCCGCTGCGCGCCGCCATGGCCGGTCGGGCAGTTCCCCGCGCCCTACGGGGCGTCGGCGAACGGCGGCCGGCCCCGGGGCGACCGGTCGAGATAGCTCGTCCGGCGGTCGTCCCGGGAACGCCGCAGCGGGTCCCGCACCGCCCGAGCGCACAGCCCCGCCGGGGTGACCACCGCGAAGTACAGCACGGCCAGGCCCAGGTGCCGCAGCCGCTCAGTCCATCGGGATCCCGGCACGCCAGTCGCCCCCCTCCCGCCACTCGGGCTGGTCCCGCTTGTCCAGCAGCCGGTCGCCGAGCACCAGGAGATCGATCCGGGTGCGCATGAAGCAGGTGTACGCCTCCTGCGGGGTGCGCACGATCGGCTCCCCGCGCACGTTGAACGAGGTGTTCACCAGCACCGGGCAGCCCGTGCGGTCCCGGAAGGCCGTGAGCAGCGCATGGAACCGCGCGTTGCGGCCGGCCGAGACGGTCTGCACCCGGGCCGACCCGTCGACATGGGTGACCGCCGGGATCGTGGAGCGCGGCACGCGCAGCAGCTCCAGTCCCGTCACTCCGTCGGCCGCCGCCCCGACCGCCAGCCGCCGGGCCGCGGCGACCTGCGCGGTCAGCAGCATGTACGGGCTCTCCTGCGTCAGGTCGAACCAGTCCTTGGCGTCCTCGGCGAGCACCGCGGGCGCGAACGGACGGAAGGACTCCCGGAACTTGGTCCTGAGGTTGAGAGTGGACTGCATGGCCGGGGACCGGGGGTCGGCGAGGATCGACCGGCTGCCCAGGGCTCGCGGTCCGAACTCCATCCGCCCCTGGAACCAGCCCACCACCTTCCCCGCCGCCAGTTCCGCCGCGACCCGCTCCACCAGTTCCCGCTCGCCCAGCCGCACGGCGGGACAGCCGCGGCCGGTCAGGAACTCCTCGATCTCCCGGTCGCGGTAGCCGGGGCCGAGCAGCGCCCCCGCCATCGCGTCCGCACCCCGGCCCACGTGGGCGCGGGGCGCACCCCGGCGGTGCGACTCGGCCAGGGCCGCGCCGAGCGCCCCGCCCGCGTCCCCGGCCGCCGGCTGCACCCACATCTCGTCGCAGACCCCGTCGGCCAGGATCCTGCCGTTGGCCACGCAGTTGAGCGCCACGCCGCCGGCCAGGCACAGCCGCCGCTCGCCGGTGCGCTCCAGCGCCGTCCGGGCCAGCCGCAGCATCACCTCCTCGGTCACCTGCTGCACGGAGGCCGCGAGGTCGAACTCCCGCTCGGTGAGCGGTCCTTCCGGGGTCCGGCGCGGCCCGTCGAACAGCTCCTCGAAGGCCCGGCCGACCATGGTCCGGCCGTACTGGAAGGTGAAGTGGCGCAGATCCAGGCGGAACGAGCCGTCCGGCTTCACATCGATCAGCCGCTCCCGGATCAGCGGCGCGTAGCGCGGCGTCCCGTAGGGCGCCAGGCCCATCAGCTTGTACTCCCCCGAGTCGACCTTGAAGCCGCAGAAGTAGGTGAACGCCGAGTACAGCATCCCGAGCGAGTGCGGGAAGCGGAGCTCCGCGAGCGGACGCAGCCCGGTGCCCCGGCCGTGCCACAGCGTGGTCGTCGCCCACTCGCCGACGCCGTCCACGCAGAGCACCGCCGCCGACGGGTACGGGCTCGGGAAGAACGCCGAGGCGGCGTGCGAGGCGTGGTGCCGGTGTGCCAGCACCGGGGGCAGCGCCTGCCCGGGTGCCTGCTCGCGCAGCCGCGCCCGTACCTCGTCCAGGGCCCGCCGCTTCCAGGACGTCCACTGCGGGAACGCCCGCCGGAACACCGGGAAGCCGTGCGGGGCCGTGGCCAACCAGGTGGCCAGCACCCGGCGGAACTTCAGCGCCGGGTCCTCGTAGAACGCCACGGCCGCCAGCTCGTCGAGGCGCAGTCCGGCCTCGCGCAGGCAGTAGGTGACGGCCTGCGCGGGGAAGCCGGGGTCGTGGCGGCGGCGGCTGAAGCGCTCCTCCTGCGCCGCGGCCAGCGGGACGCCGTCGGCCACGAGGGCCGCTGCGCTGTCGTGGTAGTAGGCGGAGATCCCCAGGACCGGGCCGTCCCCGACGAACGGAGCGTCCGGGCCGTCCGGAGCGCCGGTGCCCTGGACGGCTGCGCGCGCGGCGCCCGTACGGGTCCGCACGTCAGAACAGCGGGTAGACGGAGGCGTCGTCCTCGGGCTGCCGGCGCAGCCGCGAGGGCGGCGGGGTCCCCGTGGCGGGCGGCTCCTCCGGCGGGACACCGGGCGCGGGCTGCGTCCGGCGCCGGCCGCGGAGCCACGAGGCGAGCCGGCGGACCGCCGGCCCGGGTGCCGCGCTGCTGTCGTCACGCATCGAGGGACTCCTCACTCCAGGCCGAGGCGGTCCGCGAGCTGCCGGGCCACCAGGTCGTATCCCAGGTCGGTGCAGTGCACGCGGTCGATGAACAGCCAGTCCTCCGGGCCGGCGGCCTCGGCCAGCGCCACGTTCATGTCCAGGAAGGGCACACCGAGCCGGGCGCACCCGCCGGCCAGCCGGTCCGCGTAGCCGCGGCCGACCGCCATGGTGGAGATGTCGTTGTGGAACCGCCGGAAGTTGGACACCTCGTCGAGTTCGTCGAAGAGCAGCTTCTCGCGGGGCAGCGGCTCCTCGCGCACCCACGGCGCAAGCGGCTGCAGCGCGAAGGTCAGCCGGGCCCCGAGCGCGTCGGCCAGCAGCTTCCAGCCGCTGAGGTGACGGAGCGACAACTCGGCGGCGTGCGCCACCCGCTGCTCCGGCGGCGGTACGACGTCGGGGGCCGGCCCGCAGTCGAAGAAGGCGCCGTGGCGGCCCTGCTTCTCCTCGGGCAGCCGGCTGAGCACCAGATTGTTGACCCCGGAGAGCAGCACGATGTCCGCGACGGGCGGGAGCTCGTGCCGGAACAGGGTGAACAGCAGCAGCTCCTGGACCGAGTTGTGGCTCTGTCCGGCCATGTTCAGCCAGGGCAGCCGAGGCGCGTAGGAGTTCCACAGCCGCGCCGTCACGGTGGCCGCGTCGTTGGTGGCGCCCACGCCGAAGACCGCGGAACTGCCCGCGAGCACCCGCACCGGCCCGTCGGGGCGGTCGTCGCCGACCGTCGCCCGGAGCCCGCCGGGACCCGGGGTGACCCGGAAGCCGTGCCGGTCGGTGGTGTAGACGGGCGTCTTCTCGTTGCCGTACTGGAAGTACCCCAGATACGGCTGGTCCTCCAGGACGAACGTGTAGTGCTCCATGTGCGGGGTGAACTCGGCGCGGGGTGAGGTCATCGCGGATCGGCTCCCGTCGGTGCGCTGTGCGTGGCTGTCGTGGCGTGCGGGGTGCTCAGCGGCCGGGGACCGGGGGCGGCGGCTCGGGCAGGGAGCCGGGGCGGTCCTCGCGGATCAGATCGGAGTTGATCGCCATGCCGGCCAGTCCTCCGCTGGCGGCGGCCATGGCGGCCTGCTGCATGTTCCGGCCCAGGTCACCGGCGACGTACAGCCGGGGCAGACCGGTGCGGCCACGGTCGTCGGTCTGGACGGACTCCAGGTCCGGGGCCTGCAGCCAGGGGCGCAGCGGGGCCACCCGGGGCTCGGTGTCCAGGTGCAGGAACAGCGCGCCGTACGCTGCGGACCGGCCGTCGGCGAAGACCACCTCGACCCCCTCGGGATGCGGCTTCAGCTCGCTGACGCCGTCGGCGCGGACCGGGACCCCGGCGGCGGTGAGCAGCTCCCGCTCGTCCTGCGGCAGTTCGCGCCGGTCGGTGAGGTAGGTGATGTCGTCGGACCACACGGTCAGGGTCGAGGCCAGGCACTCGCTGGGCACGCCCCCTCCGTACACGGCGAAACGGCGTTCGCGCACCTCCCAGGCGTGGCAGTACGGGCACTCGAAGACGGACCTGCCCCACAGGTCCGTCAGGCCCGGGAGCGGCGGCAGCACCGAGCGCACCCCGGCCGCGTACAGCAGAGTGCGGGCGCGGACGGGGCCGGACCGCTCGGCGGTGACCACCACCTGGTCGCCGTCGTACTCGGCCGACACCACCTCGTCGTCGCGGAACGTCACGTCGTACGCGGCGAGCTGGGCGCGGGCGCGGGCGCGGAAGTCCTCGATCGTCGCCCCGTCGTTGGTCAGGACGTTGTGCATGACGCCGGCCGCCATGTTGCGGGCGTCACCGGAGTCGATCAGCAGCACACGGCGGCGTGAACGGCCCAGGTAGAGCGCCCCGTTGAGGCCGGCCGGGCCGCCTCCGACGATCACCGTGTCGTAGAGCTGTGCATCCAATGGTCCGGTCACTCCTTGTCGGGAAGGCGGTCGGGAAGGGCGTCGGGACGGCTGTCGGGACGGCCGTCCGGAAGCGCGTCGGAAGAGGTGCCGGCAGAGCTGCCGCGAAGGCCGCCGTGCGGAGCCGGACCGGTCGCCGAGGGCGTCTCGCGCAGCGGTGCCAGGAGCAGCAGGGCGCCCACGGCCAGGACCGTCCCGCACACCAGGAACACCGCGGGCACGGAGAGGGCCTCGGCGAGCAGCCCGCCGAGCGCCGCGCCGAGCGGCATGCTGCCCCAGGCGCACAGCCGGGACACGCTCATCACCCGGCCCTGGAGTTCCTCCGGCGTGAGTCGCTGGCGCAGCGACATGACGGGGATGTTCCAGCCCATCATGAAGACGCCGTTCGCCGCGAGCACCAGCGCGGTGAGCACCGGGTGGCGGCTCAGGCCCAGCGCGGCGTACGCGGCCCCGGACGCCACCAGGGACCATCGGGCCAGCCGTACGGTGGGCAGCCGGTCGGCGGCCCGCGGGGCCAGCCAGGTGCCGATGACGGCGCCCACCGAGCCGGCGGCGAGCAGCAGCCCGTACCCGGCCGCGTTCAGTCCCAGCGTGCGGTCGCTGAGCAGCACCAGCATCGTGAAGGTGGCCGAGAAGACCACGCCGTACAGGGCGCTCGCGGCCAGCGTGAGCCGCAGGGCGCGATGGCCGAGGACGAAGCCGAGCCCCGCCCGGATGTCGCGCAGCACCGTGCCGTGCGCGCCGCCGGGGACCGGCTCGCGGCGGGTGCGGGCGAGTGGCGCGAGCCCCAGGAGCAGCAGCGCGGCCAGGGCGTACAGCACCCCGCCGGTGGCCAGTGCGACGGCGGCCGTCAGGCCCACCAGCAGCCCGGCCACGGGCGGCCCGACCGTCTCGTTGAGGACGATCTGGGCCGCTGACAGACGGCCGTTGGCGCGCTCCAGATGGCGCTCGTCGACCAGCCGCGGCAGCATCGCGGGGGCGGCGGTGTCGGCGAGCGTCTCGGCGATGCCCAGCACGAACGCCAGCGCGTACAGCAGGGCCAGCGGCCGGTCGCCGGCGAGCACCAGGGCCGCGCCGAGCAGGGCCGCCGCACGGACCAGGTTGCTGCCCAGCACGATGCGGCGCCGGTCCGTGCGGTCGGCCAGGACGCCGGCGGGCAGTGCGAACAGCAGCCAGGGCAGCATGTTGACAGCGGTCAGTCCGGCGACCGCCGCCGGGTCCGGGTGGTGCGCGACCACCAGCAGCGGCAGCAGGGTGCGGGTGATGCCGTCCCCGGCGTTGGACGCGGCCGTCGAGGCCCACAGCCAGCGGAACGGGCGGCCCAGGTCCGTCCGGCGGGCCGGACGGGCCCGGGGGCGGGCGGTACTAGCCAACGACGCTCTCCCCGGTCCAGGTGCGCAGGCCCAGCAGCCGCTCGCCCAGCTCCGTCAGTTCCGCCGGCCCGTACAGCGCGGCCTCCTCCTTGCGCACCCCGCCCTGCGGCGGATGCGGCGGGATCCGGTCCCGCCAGAACCGCACCCGGGCCTGACGCAGGTCCGCGTGGTCCTCCCAGGCGGGCGCCATGGTCAGGTACTGCGCCATGCGGACCCGGGCCTCGGAGACGTTCGGGTGCACGCCGTGCGGCAGCAGGCTGTTGAAGATGATCAGGTCACCGGGGGCGACCTCCGGGGTGGTGATCCGGTAGCCGGTGATGTCCGGAGTGAACGGATCCCGGTCGGAGGGCTGGCCGCGCACCCACTTCTCCCACTCCGTGAAGATCTCCGGCACGCACTGGAAGCCTCCGATCTCCTCGTCCCCGTGGGTCAGCGAGAGGACGGCCTGGCAGCTCACCGGCAGCGGGTCGGTGGAGGTGTCCACGTCCCAGTGGACGAACCCGTCGAAGGCGCGCGGCCCCCGGTTGGGCGGGTTGACGTTGGCGAAGTCGATGGTGACCCACAGGTCGGTGCGGTCCCAGACGTCGGCGAAGGCCTCGTACACCCGCGGGGTCTGCCGGACGTCCCACTGGGCCTGGTGGTTGTACATCTCGACGAGTCCGCTGTGGCCCGGCAGCCGGTCGTTGCCGGTGTGCGGCGACGTCCATGTCCCGGGGGCGTCGGGCTGCATGTCGAGGAACGCGTACAGGCCCTCGGTGAGGGCCGTCACCGTCTCGGGCGGGACCGCCCGCCGGACGATCACATAGCCTCGCCCGGTCCAGTGGTCCCAGTCCGCCGGGGACAGGACGCGCAGCGGTTGCGTCTTGCGGATGTCTCGCAGTTGGGTGGCGGCCACCGGCACTCTCCAGGGACACGATGCCTGCGGATGATCGGGGGAACGGGCGAGGGGCGGTGCGGTGCGGTGCGGCGGGCGGCGGGATCACTCGATGATCAGGCGGTGTCCGGGGAGCACCAGGGCGTCCAGTTCCGTCTCGGTGAGCAACTCCAGTGCCTCGTCCAGGTGGTTGAGGATGGGACGGCCGCCCCCGTTGGCGCTGGTGTTGATGAGCACCGGCAGTCCTGTGCGGGCGGCGACCGCGTGGCACAGCCGGTGCAGCAGCGGCTGCGTGTCCGGCCGCACGGTCTGCAGGCGTGCGGTGCCGTCGATGTGCCGTGCCTCGGCCAGCCGTTCGGCCCGGTCGGGCCGCACCCGCACCGCGAACAGCATGGTCTCGGTGTGGTCGAGGGGTCCGGTGAAGTACTGGTCGGCCACCTCCTCGGGGCAGATCGGCGCGACCGGCCGGAACCACTCCCGGCGCTTGATGGTCTGGGAGACGTGGCTGCGGGCGCCGCTCCAGTGGGCGGAGACCAGCAGCGAGCGGTGGCCCAGCGCCCGCGGCCCGGTCTCCAGGCCGCCCTCCAGCCAGGCCACGCACCGCCGGTCGGCCAGCAGCTCGGCGACCCGCTGGACGAACTCCTCGTCGTCGGCCGGGCGGCGCGCGGACAGACCGAGCTCGCCCAGGCGCCGGAACGGCCCGCCCGGCCCGGCGGGTCCGGTGACCTGTGCGCGGTCGTCTCCGTCGGTGCGGTCGGTGCGGTCGGTGCGGTCGGCGCTGTCGCCGCCGTCCACCGGGTCCAGGCCGGCCAGCGGCGGTCCGGCGTAGGCCAGTGACGCCCACCCCGAGCGGCCCGCGAGCGCCGGGCGGTCGGCCGGATCGGCCACGGCCAGGGCGGCGCCCAGCGCGATCCCCGAGTCGTCGCAGCAGGTGGGGACGGACACCCGGGTGAAGTGGCCGCTCTCGGCGAGACGGCTGTTGGCGGTGATGTTGAGCGCGCAGCCGCCCGCGTAGCAGAGCGTGGTGTAGCTGGGGAAGCGCCGGCTGAGGCCGGTGACCAACCGGGCCAGGTCCTGCTCCACGGCGGCCTGCAGAGTGGCCGCGAGATCCCTGCAGACCCGCTCGTCGGGGGAGGTCCCGACGGGGGTGGTACGGCCGTCCGTGGTGCGGATCTCGTCGGGGAAGACCGATCCGAAGGAGTGCACCACGTCGTCGTCCGAGGAGTCGGCCAGTCCGGCGTCCAGATACCCGCCGCTGTGCGGGTCGTACTCCCACCAGGTGCCGGCGTAGCGCAGTGCGGTGCCGGTCAGCCGGTCCTCGTCGAGCCGCTCGTACAGATCCGGCGAGGCGCGCCGGGTGGACTGCGGTACGAGCATCGCGCGCAGTACCGGCAGCAGCAGCGCGTCGGTCTCCCCGGTGGCCGTCAGGCCGAGCAGCTTGCCGGTGTCGAACTGGCTGCCGTGCACGCGTCGGGCGAGTGCCTCGTAGACCAGGCCGAAGCGCGGTCCGGTGCGGTTGGTGAAGGACATCACCGGGGTGAGCTGGTCCCCGTCGCCCAGACACACCATGCCGCACTCGGCGTAGTTGCCGGTTCCGTCCAGCGCCAGCACCAGCGCCTTGCGGGCACCGGAGGAGTAGTACGCGAGCGCGGCGTGCGCGTAGTGGTGACGGACCGCGGTCAGGGTGATGTCGCCGAATCCGGCGGCCAGCGGCCAGTCCACGGGTTTGATCACGCGGGTCACCGCGTCGGCGAGCCCCGTGCCGCCGGCGGCGGTCCAGCGGGCGTCCTCGTTGACGAGCTCGACCAGGGCGGGGGGCAGCACCCGGCACATCGGCGTGTACCAGTCGGCCACGGCGATCCGGGTCACCGGGTCCGCCGCCCGCTCCCGCAGCTCCGCCAGCCACTCGGCCGCGGCCTGCGGGAAACCGCCGTTGCCGCCGCACACATGACGCAGCCCCAGGCGGCGCTCGGCCTCGATGACGCGGTAGCCCGCCGCGTCGGTGAGCGCGGCGCCCGCGTCGTGCCCGAAGTGCATCCCCAGTGTCGCCATGGAACCAGTCACCTTCCTGGGCCCGGGCCGGCGTGGCCGGCCCCGGTCGTGGATCGGCGGCCCGCCGCGCTCGTGCGGGCCGGTGCGGAGAGCGTCGGGGCCGGGTCAGGAGAGGGCGGCGAGGCTCTGGGCGTGATGCCGTTCCAGCAGCCCCTGGACCACCTCGCGCATGTAGGCGCAGTAGCCGGGCGACATCACCTGGATCGAGCCGTTCTCCTCCTCCAGCGCTCCGGCGGAGCCGCCCGAGCAGGTGCCCTGGAGTTCGCAGCCCTGGCAGCCGGGGCCGTTGGTGTAGGCCCGCATGCCGTAGTCCTGGTAGGCGGGGGAGGCGAAGATGCCGCGCCAGTCGTCGATGGTGCCCAGCTTGCGGGCGGTGGCCTTGCAGGCGAATACGCTGCCGTTGGGCTCGATGGAGAGCTGGCGGCCGACCGCGGGGCAGGTCTTGTAGTCGGCCTGCTCGGCCCACTTGGCCTCGTCGATGATCATCTGGAAGGTCTGGTACCAGTAGCCGCTGAGCTGCACACCGCGCTCGCGCCCGTAGTCGACGGCGGACAGCAGCCGCTGCGCCACGTCGTGCGGGCTGTGCCGGTCGAAGAACTCCTTGGCCTGGAAGGACACGATCACGTCCAGGCTGTCCAGTCCGGCCTCGGCGACGAAGTCGATGAGCGGCGTGCCCCACTTGTCCCAGGTGTACTGGGAGAGCACCGTCGTGATGCTGACCGGGACGCCCGCGGCCCTCATGTCGAGGATCGCCTTGCGGACCACCGCCCAGGGCGTGCGCTGCTGCTGCCCGCCGCGGAACTCGCCGGTCTCCGGGACCAGGTAGTCGATGGACACGGTGGTGTCGACGCGGTGCTCGGCGAGCGCCGCCAGCAACTCGTCGTCGATACGGGAACCGTTGCTGGTCAGGTCGTAGGAGAGCGTGACGCCGTCGTGGCGGTCGCCGAAGGTGCGCAGCACGTGCAGGATGGTGCCGCGGGCCAGGGTCGGCTCGCCGCCGAAGAAGGACACCGTCAGATGGCCGCCGCCGTTGGCCTTGCGGAGCTCGATGGCCTCCTTGACGGTCTTCTCGGCCACCTCGCGCGACATGTGCATCGACGGGTTGCGGCCCTGGTCCGAACCGTGGTTCCAGTCGCCCGTGGCGAGGGTCGGGCCCGAGTCCTGGCGGGCCGGGGCGGCGTCCTCGCGGGAGCGGCGCAGTTCGACCAGCACCGGACCGGGCTTCACCGACTCGCCGGAGGTGTTGCGCTCCTCGACGCCGCCGTCGAAGTTGTACGCGAAACAGCCCTGGCAGGAGAAGTTGCAGGCGTTGGTGAGCACGAGCTGGATCGAGGAGTGGAACACACCGCTGGCGAGCGCGCTCTGCCGGGTCTCGAGCAGACCGTCGATCTCCGTGGCCTCGTCGTGCCCGGCCGCGACGAGGAACCGGGCCTCGATGAGGTCGCGCAGCGATTCCTCGTCGACGCGTTCCCGTAACCGGTCCCAGCTGATGCCGTGCGAGGCCTCGGTGAGGAGGTCGACGACGTCCCGGTCGATCAGCCGCGCATTTCCGAAGAGTGAATGAAAGGCCATGGTTCGGTGGTCGCCCTCGTAGGAATCGAGCCGGCCTCCGAACGACGTGAAATCGCGGTCGCCCGCGGCGCGCAGGGTACGGACGTAGCGAGAGGACTGGTAGCTGGAATTCTGCATGGCTGAAGATTTCTCCCTGCGTCTCACGACTTCCGATCGCGGACCGTTTCGGCATCTCGCCCGGTCCGCGCGACAGACCGGGGCCCGGCCTGCCGGCGGGCCCCGGGGAACCTCAGCCGTCAGGCCGACTTACACTCTTCGCGCTGCTCGGCGGGGGCCGAGACGGCCTCCGCCTGCTTGCGGGCCGGTGTGATCGTCGGAGCGTTGCCCTTGTCCGGCGAGACGAACGCGCAGGGACGGGACGACGCGGTGACCGCGGGGCGGGCGACCTTCTTGACTTCGGCCATGTGGCCTCCTCGGTAGGTGCGACACACAATGCGTCCCAATGAAGCAGATGGAATTGGGAGTGAAGAAGGCAGCAACCGGCCACGGTTGGAGAAGCGTGCTTTTCGTTCGCCCGCCGGAGGGAATTGATCTTCCGGTGGCCGGCGCATGCCGTGACCCCCCGCCGACTCACCTGCGAATTCCGGGTGTTCGGATCCGCCGCGGTATCCGCCCCGGACCGGTCGGACACCCGCGACCGGGACGACTTCAGGCCAGGGCGGGGCCGAATCCGTAACCGACCGGAACCCGATCCCGCCGACCGCCCCGACAGCCCGCAGACCGGCACCTCGCGCCCGCGGCCCGCACCCGGCCCGCAGGTATTCGGCCCGCCGGTATTCGGCCCGTCCGTGGACCGGTACCCGTGGCCGTGGCCTGCACCTGCCCGTTACGGTCCGCGGATCGGCACCCGCGGCACCAGGCCACCGGAGGACCGCATCGGGCCCTCCACATCGGGCCGTCCACGGACCGGCGCTCCATCGCCGCGGTCCGCATCCGGCCCGTCCCGAGGCCGGCACCTCGTGGTACCGGCACGTCCGCGGGCCGGTTACCCGGGCCGTGGCGTTCACCTGGCGCGCCCACGGACCGGCATTCCATCGGGCCGATCCGCACTGGGCCGAGGACCGGCACTCCGTGGCCGCGGTCCCGCATCTGCCGCGCCCGCGGGCGGTACCCCGTGGCCGTGTCCCGCACCTGCCCGGCCGAGGACCGGCATTCCATGGCGCCGACTCGCACCGCGCCCGCACCTCGAGGTCCCCGGCCCATCCGTGGACCGGTGCCCGTGGCCGTGGCTGGACCCGGCCCGTCCGCCGACCCGCGACCCGCGCCGGAACGAGCTCGACCTGCGCCGGAACGAGCTCGAGCCCGGGAGGATCCGGCCGAACCGGTTTCGGTCGGCCTGCCAGGGGCGGGGCCGGGGATGTCCTCGTTGCCCGTTCGCCTGCGTCGACCAGCCGTCGGAGGCTTCCCGCCGGCTGATCCGCCGGACAGGCGCTCAGTCGCTCACGCGGGCCGCGCCAGCGCTGCGTGCCGCTCCAGGAACGCCGACACCCCGCTCGCCCTGCGGTGCGGCAGCAACACCCGCGCGGTCCCGCCGAGCATCCTCTGCACCCGCGAGGACTGCACCTCGTCCAGCAGGTCCAGCACCCGCATCCCGGCGGCAGCCGCCTCGTCGGGCCGCCCGCCGCGCGCGAGATCGTCGGCGAGCTCCGCCGTGTACAGCGCGATGTTCCGGGTGAAGTGCGGGTCCTGCAGTTCCGCGGCCCGCCGGGCGTACCGGGCCGCGCGCGGCCAGTCGCCCAGCGCCGACCAGCACTGCGCCTCCAGCCCCGCCAGCTCGGCCTCGCCGTAGAAGGTCATCCACTCGGGGTCGGCGTCCGACGGGCCGCGCGCGTACAGCGCCTGAGCCCGGGCGAGTGCCTGCGCACAGCCAGCCCGGTCGGCGAGCCCGGCCCAGCCCCCCGCCTCGCGCAGCGCGAGCAGGGACATCAGGCGGGCCGAGCCCAGCGGGCGCGCGGCGCGCTGGGCGGCCTGGGCGGCCCGTACCGCCTCGCGCGGCCGGCCCGTGTCGCGCGCGAGGAACGCCGTGTTGCAGAAGGCGTGCGCCTCCAGGCCCGGATCGCCGTTGGTGCGGGCGGTCGCGAGGGCCTCGGCGTAGTGCGAGCGGGCGTCGTCGAACCGCCCGGAGTCGTGGGCCAGCCAGCCCACGGAGATGGCCAGTTCACCGGCGCCGGAGTACAACCGGTCCGCGGTCGCCTGCCGGGTCGCCCCGGCGTCCAGCAGCGCGTACGCCGCGCGCAGCGGGGCCGCCGCGCGCCGGTAGAGACCGTCGGCGCCGTGCCGGTCGTCGAGCAGCCGGATCCGGCGGACGGCTTCTTCCAGGGCGCCCGCGTCGCTCGCCCCCGGCCGGCGCACCGGTCGGGGCACGGCTACGGCCTGCGGGGCGAGGCCCAGCGGGCCCAGCGAGGCGGCGGCCACCGTGGCGCCTCCGCCGGTCATGAATGCGCGACGCAGCACGTCGCTCTCCTCGTAGTTGTCGTGCGTGATGAGCTGGTTCGGCGTCTCATACGGCCCGGGCGCCCCGTGCGTCTCACCGTCGGCGCGCGTGCGGCGCCCCCGGACGGACGAGCGGGGAGCGAATCCCAGGTCGGTGAGCGTGCGTCCGGGGAACATGTGCAGGAACACCCGTTCGTACGCGTAGTTGGGGCAGCGGATCTCGCCCGACTCCACCCGGCCGATGTAGCGGGCGTCACAGCTGACCCGCTCACCGATCTCCCGGGCGGCCCGGCGGACCGCCGCCGCGAACTCGGCCGGCGAGCGCTGTCCGCGCAACTCCCGGAAGACCAGGTTCGGCTGCGGTGGCCGTTCGGGTTGGGGTGAGGTCACCGTTGACGACGCCATGGCCGGGCCCTCTCGTGCGAACCGTCGAACCATGCCGGAATCAGGGTGAGTTACTGGGGTAATGTCATCATCGTCCCGTTTGCCGCCCTGTTTCCGGCGAGCAAGAACGTACCTGCTGTGACAGACCCGCCACGCGGTGTTTGGCTACAAACCGGATATCTCATCCGTGATCTGCCATGAACTGCCATCCTTTGCGGCCAACTTGCGCCGTAGCCGTTGACGGTCCGCCGCGTTGGACCGGATGGACCGGGAGGCTCCCCGACTCCCGACCCGCTCGTCCGAGGAGGAGTTCCGTGGTGGAGGCCGGGATGGAGATCAGCCGGATCAGCAGCCCCCGCGATTCCCGCGGGCCCCGTGGTTCTCGCCGTGCCTGTGACGCCTGCGACGTGGTCACCGTCCCGGCGCGGCAGGGTCTGGAAGCCGTCGACATCCTCAGACGAGGTGCCGGCGACGCGGTGGGGCCGGTCATGCACGACGACGGCGGCGACACCCTCGGCTTCCTGGTGCCGCCGGGGACGGCCGACGCCTGGGACCTGCCGGGGAGCACATGCACGCAGACCGACGGCCAGGACCGGCGGCTCACGCCCCAGCCGCCGGTCGACGGCTCGGGCTGGCTGCTGCCCCCCGGGGAGGCGGACCTGGCGACCGACCCCGCGAGGCTCCGGGCCGCACTCGGGGAGGCGGCCCGCCTGATCGAGGCCGCGGACAACTGCCACTGACCCTGCCACCGCCCCTGCCCGCGGCGGCCGCGTCCGTTCCGAGGGGGTGACCGCGCGGCCCCGCGCGCTGCGGCGGCCGGGCCGGCGGCAAAGGCTGAGCCCGTCCCCTGGTCCCGGCCGAGGACCCAGCCCGGGCCTCGCCGCTCGAGCGCCCGGATCCTTGCCGCGGTTTGGCTGCAACCTCCCTCGGGACGCGCCCCTCGCGGGGGCCGGCCCGCCCGGCGGCGGACCGGGCGGGGGCGAGCCGCGATAATGGACCGGTGGGAAGGTCCAGGAACCCCAGGCCGGGAAAGGCCCGGCGCGGGCGCGGCGCCGTCGAGGCCGTCGTCGAGGACGTCGACGGCGGGCGCGCCGAGCTGATCCCCGACCGGGAGCGGGCCCGGGCCTGGACGCTGTTCGTCGACGGCGCCCCGCAGTCGCATGTCGACCTCGACGACCCCGCCCGCCTCTCCTTCGAGTACCAGCGCCGCCTCGGCCACGTCGTCGACCTGGCCGCCCCGCCCGGCAGACCGCTCCACGCGGTGCACCTGGGCGGCGGCGCCTTCACCCTCGCCCGCTACACAGCGGCCACCCGCCCCCGCTCCACCCAGCAGATCGTCGAACGCGACGCGGCCCTCGTCCGCCTGGTCCGCCGGGAGCTGCCGCTCGACCCGGGTGCCCGGATCCGGGTGCGCTCCGCCGACGCCCGGGCCGGCCTCGCCAAGGTGCCCGACGGCTGGGCGGACCTCGTCATCGCGGACGTCTTCAGCGGCGCCCGCACACCGGCCCACCTGACCTCGACGGAGTACCTCGACGAGGTCCGCCGCGCACTCGCCCCCGGCGGCGTCTACGCCGCCAACCTCGCCGACGGCCCGCCGCTGGCCCACCTCCGCGGCCAGATCGCCACCGCCGCCGCCCGCTTCCCGGAACTCGCCCTGATCGCCGACCCTGCGGTGCTGCGCGGCAAACGCTTCGGCAACGCGGTCCTCGTCGCCTCCGACGCCCCCTTGCCCACCGCCGAACTGACCCGCCGCGCCGCCTCCGACCCCCAGCCCGCCCGGGTCGAACACGGCAGACACCTCACCGACTTCACCGGCGGCGCCACCCCCGTGACCGACACCGCCGCAGTCGCCTCACCGGCCCCACCGGCCTCGGCCTTCCGCTAGCTCCCGCCGCCCGCCCGGTTCCGTCGGTCTGCCCGGTCCCGTCGGTGCCGACCGCAGCCGGCGCCCGGGTCAGTAGCTCCCGATCTCCACCCGGGGCGGGCCGTCGTGCCAGGTGCAGAAGACCGAGACCCGGTCCGCGCCCGAGGTGAACTCCACCCGGATCCAGGACTCCGTCTTCCACACCTGCATCGACCAGCCCGCTCCCGGTGTGGCGGAGACCAGGGACGCGGACGCCGTGCCGAGGTCGAAGACGGCCCGGCCGCCGTCGGTGTCGTAGCTCCTGACCCGGCCCGAGCCGGTCGCGGTGGGAGCGGGGTCCTTCGGTGTGGGGCCGGTGGACGGGGGCTGTGACGGGGGCGGGCCGGTCCCGGGGCGCTCCGAGCCGGTCGGCGTCGGGGCCGGTGCGGTCGGGGACGGCGGTGCACCGGGCGCCGTGCCCGACGAGAGGGGGCTGCGCTGCGACGCGCTCGCCTCGGCGGCCTTGATGGGCAGCGCCCTCGGCGGGTCGTAGGCCGTGCCCGCCATGACCGTGTGCACACCCCACCACGACAGCGTGACCGCCGCGCCGGTGGCGAGCAGCCATGCCAGTACGTGTACGAGTCCTCTGCGCATCGCGGCCATACTGCCTCACCCGCCCCGTGTGTGTCGCCCGGGCGGAGTTGTCCACAGGCCCGCACCGGCCTCGCCCGCATGGCGTACGGTGCGGGCCATGGCAAGTGTGCTCGTGGTCGAGGACGACCAGTTCGTACGCTCGGCGCTGATCCGGCATCTGACCGACGCCGCGCACACCGTGCGCAGTGTCGGCACCGCGCTGGAGGCGCTGCGCGAGGTCGCCCACCTCCGTTTCGACGTGGTGATCCTGGACCTCGGGCTGCCCGATCTCGACGGCTCCGAGGCCCTGAAGATGCTGCGCGGCATCACGGACGTCCCGGTCATCGTCGCCACCGCGCGGGACGACGAGACGGAGATCGTCCGGCTGCTGAACGCCGGAGCGGACGACTACCTCACCAAGCCGTTCTCCGTCGAGCACCTGTCGGCCCGGATGGCGGCCGTCCTGCGCCGCGCCCGGTCCGGCGCCGGCGAGCCGCCGCCGTCGGCCGTGCTGCGCGTCGGCGGACTGACGGTCGACCCGCTGCGCCGCCAGGCCGAGCTGGACGGCGTGCCGCTGGACCTGACCCGCCGCGAGTTCGACCTGCTCGCGTTCCTGGCCGGGCGGCCCGGGGTCGTCGTGCCCCGCCGGGAGCTGCTCGCCGAGGTGTGGCAGCAGTCCTACGGCGACGACCAGACCATCGACGTCCATCTCTCCTGGCTGCGGCGGAAGCTGGGCGAGACCGCCGCCCGCCCTCGCTATCTGCACACCCTGCGGGGCGTCGGCGTCAAGCTGGAGCCCCCGGCCGGGCAGCCGTCCGGAGCGGAGCCGCCGCGATGAGGTGGGCCCTGGTCAAGGTGTCGCTGGCGGTCACCGCGATGGTGGTGGTCGCCTTCGCGGTCCCACTCGGACTCGTCATCCGGGAGATGGCCCGGGACCGCGCGTTCTCGAACGCCGAGCGGGAGGCGGCGGCCGTCGCCCCGGCGCTGTCCATCACCACCGACCGTGCCCAGTTGGAGCGCGTCGTCGCCGCGGCCGGCTCCGGGGACGCCGGGGTGGCCGTGCACATACCCGCCGCCGGCGAGGCGGGCGGCCCGGTCGACATAGGCCGGCAGCGCGCCGCCGACCAGGACGTCGCGGCGGTCCGCCGGCTGGGACGCGCCTCCACCTCCGAGGTACCCGGCGGGTCCACACTGCTGCAGCCGGTCGCGCTCAGCTCCGGTGAGATCGCCGTCGTCGAGGTGTTCGTGCCCGAGTCCGAGGTGACCAACGGCGTGGACACGGCCTGGGCGGTGCTCGCCGCCGTGGGTGCCGCCCTCGTCGTCGGGTCGGTGGCGGTCGCCGACCGGCTGGGCGTGCGGATGGTGCGGCCCGCGCAGCGCCTGGCCGAGGGCGCGCACGACCTCGGAGAGGGCAGGCTCGGCGCCCGGGTGCGGGAGGAGGGCCCGACCGAACTGCGCCTCGCGGCCGTCGCGTTCAACTCCATGGCCGACCAGGTCGTCCAGCTCCTCGCCAACGAGCGGGAGCTCGCGGCCGATCTCTCACACCGGCTGCGCACCCCGCTGACCGTGCTCCGGCTGAACGCCGCCTCCCTCGGCGACGGACCGGCCGCCGAACAGACCCGGTCCGCGGTGGAGCAGCTGGAGCGCGAGGTCGACACCATCATCCGCACCGCCCGGGACGCCAAGCCGCAGACGGCCGCGGCCGGTCCCGGTGCCGGATGCGACGCGGCCGAGGTGGTCCGGGAGCGGATGGGGTTCTGGTCGGCGCTCGCCGAGGACGAGGGCCGCACATGGCGGGTGGCCGGCACCGACCGGCCGGTGCGCATACCCGTGGCCCGCGCCGACCTGGCGGCGGCCCTCGACGCCCTGCTCGGCAACGTCTTCCGGCACACCCCGGAGGGCACCGCCTTCGCCGTCGACGTGCACAACGGCGAGGACGCGGTGATCGTGCTGGTCTCGGACGCGGGCCCCGGCATACCCGACCCCGCTGCGGCCATCGCCCGCGGCCGGGGCTCCGGAAGCGACGGGTCCACCGGCCTCGGCCTGGACATCGTGCGTCGGCTCGCCGAGTCAACAGGAGGAGACGTCCGTATCGGCTCCTCCGTGCTCGGCGGCACCGAAGTGCGGATCTGGATCCAGCTCGACGGGCGTGCGGCACCGGTGCGCCGAGGCCACCGAGGAGCCGTGCGCCGGCGCCGCACCCCACGCCTCGGCGTGAGCTTTAATCGCCCCCGATCCCTTCCTTAAGCCCGCCCTAAGATCGCCGACCGCTGCCCGGATCGGGTGTTCTGCCCGATTCCGGATCGCTAGCGTGCTGCCGCGCCTCACCCCCCGGTGAGCCCCGAGCACCCCAGCATCCCCGTGAACAGCGAAGGCAGGCAGGCGATGAGCACGCACCGGCGCAGGATCAGTGGCAGGAACAGGGCGATCGGCGGTGTCGTCGCCGCGGCCGTCGTCGGCGGCGGAGCGATCATGTTCACCGGCACCGCCCAGGCCGCCGGGGTCGCCGCCGCCTACACCCGAACCAGCACCTGGTCGACCGGCTACACCGCGCAGTACGTCGTCACCAACAACGGCGAGCAGGCCAAGCGGGACTGGACACTGGAGTTCGACCTGCCCTCCGGGGCGAAGCTCGGCTCGCTGTGGAACGCACAGTCGGCGGTGCGCGGGCAGCATGTCACCGTCACCCCGCCGAACTGGGACACCGACGGACTCGCGGCCGGGGAGTCGGTCACCGTCGGCTTCGTCGTCAGCGGCACCGGCGATCCGGCCGGCTGCCAGGTCGACGGCGCCACGTGCTCGACCGACACGGGCGCGACCCCGGAGCCCAGCGGACGCCCCACCGGCACCGAGACCCCCGCGCCGAGCCCCACGGCCACCCCGACCGGGACCGCTATCGGCGACCCCACCGACGCGCCCGCCCCCACACCGACCCCGACGGCCACCGATCCGCAGGCCCCCGGCAACGGCACCGTCGCCGGCTTCGCCCCGTACGTCGACACCTCCCTCTACCCGGCGTTCGACCTGCTGAAGACCGCCGAGGCGACTGGCGTGAAGGACTACAACCTCGCCTTCGTCACCGACGGCGGCGGCTGCACCCCCAAGTGGGGCGGCGTCACCGACCTGGCGAGCGACGCCGTGGCCGCCCAGATCGGCGCACTGCGCGCCCGCGGCGGCGACGTCCGGGTCTCCTTCGGCGGCGCGGCCGGCTCCGAACTGGCGACGACCTGCACTTCGGTCGACGCGCTGACGGAGGCGTACGGAAAGGTCGTGGACACCTACGGCCTCACCAAGGTCGACTTCGATGTCGAGGGCGGCGCGCTGCCCGACAAGGCGGCCAACACCCGCCGCGCCCGGGCCATCGCCCGGCTCCAGCAGGACCATCCCGGCCTGGACGTCTCCTTCACCCTCCCGGTGATGCCCGAGGGCCTCACCCAGCCCGGCGTGGACCTGCTCGCCGACGCCCGCCGAGGCGGCGTCGGTATCGACGCCGTCAACATCATGGCGATGGACTACGGGCCCGCGTACAGCGGCGACATGGGCACCTACGCCGAGCAGGCCGCCACCGCCACCCAGGCCCAGATCAAGAGTGTCCTCGGCCTCTCCGACAACGAGGCCTGGAAGACGGTCGCCGTCACCCCGATGATCGGGGTCAACGACGTGGTCACCGAGGTCTTCACGGTCGACGACGCCACCCAGCTGGTGAAGTTCGCGCAGACCAAGGGCCTCGGCTGGCTCTCCATGTGGTCCGCCACCCGCGACAAGGCCTGCCCCGGCGGGCCCAAGCCGGCCGCCGACGCGACCTGCAGCTCCGTCGAGCAGCAGCAGCACGCCTTCACCAAGGCCTTCGCCGCCTACGAGTGAACGACCGCGCGGGGCATGGCACCCCCGGGACCTCACGACCCGGGGGTGCCGCACCCCGCGCGTGCCCGCTACTGCGGCGTGCCCGCCGTGCCCGCCGTGCCCGCCGTGCCCGCCGTGTCCGGCGTCCACGGCGTCCCCGGCGCCGGAAGAACCCCGGTCCGGGCCGCCTCGCCGTACCAGCGGGCGCTGGACTTCGGGGTGCGCTCCAGGGTGCCGTAGTCGACGTAGACCGCGCCGAAGCGCTTGTCGTAGCCGTAGGCCCACTCGAAGTTGTCCATCAGGGACCACAGGTAGTAGCCCCGTACGTCCGCGCCGTCGCCGATGGCCCGGCGCACCGCCGAGAGGTGGCCGTGCAGATAGGCGATGCGCTCGGGGTCGTGCACCCTGCCGTCCGGGTCGGGCTTGTCGTCGCAGGCGGCGCCGTTCTCGGTGATGTACAGCGGCAGACCGGGGGCCTCCCGGGTGTAGCGCATGATCAGCTCGTGCAGGCCGGTCGGGTCGATGGTCCAGCCCATCTCCGTACGCTCGCCCGGTGCCTGATGGAACGCCACGTCGTCCGCCCCCGGCCACGGCGAGTGGGCACTCGCGCCGTGGCCGTCGGCGCGCGGGCCCGGGGCGTCGGAGTCCGCCGCGGACACCAGCGACGGGGTGTAGTAGTTCAGGCCCAGCGCATCCAGTGGCTGGTGGACCGCCGCCAGGTCGCCGTCGCGGACATGGCTCCAGTCGGTCAGCGGGGCCGTCGCGGTGAACAGGGACTCGGGGTAGGCGCCGTGCAGCAGCGGGCCGTGGAAAACGCCGTTGGCCAGGTCGTCGATGCGCCGGGCCGCCGCCAGATCCGCGGGCCGCTGCGACAGCGGGCGCACCGCGGTGGAGTTGAGGCTGATCGTAACCGTGTTGCGGGCCGGCATCACCGCGCGCAGGGCCGTGGTGCCCAGCCCGTGCGCCAGATTGAGGTGGTGGGCCGCGCGCAGCGCCGCCGCCGGATCGGTGCGGCCGGGGGCGTGCACACCCGAGGCATAGCCCAGGAAGGCGCTGCACCAAGGCTCGTTGAGGGTGATCCACTGCTCCACCCGGTCGCCGAGCGCCTCGCCGACGATGTGCGCGTACTCCGCGAACCGGTACGCCGTCTCCCGCTCCGGCCAGCCGCCCGCGTCCTCCAGTTCCTGCGGCAGATCCCAGTGGTAGAGGGTGACGGCGGGCCGGATGCCGTGCGCGAGGAGTTCGTCGACCAGCCTCCGGTAGAAGTCCAGTCCGCGCTGGACGGCGGGACCCCGGCCGGTGGGCTGCACCCGGGGCCAGGAGACGGAGAAGCGGTAGGCGTTCAGGCCCAGCCGCGCCATCAGGGCCACGTCCTCGCGGTAGCGGTGGTAGTGGTCGACAGCGATGTCACCGGTCTCGCCGCCGGCCGTTCTGCCCGGTGTGTGGCTGAAGGTGTCCCAGATCGACGGGGTGCGGCCGTCCTCCCGTACCGCCCCCTCGATCTGGTACGCCGAGGTGGCGGCGCCCCAGAGGAAGGCCGGGGGGAAGGTCACGGGGGTGGTCTCGGACATCACGGAAGGCACGGACGTCACAGGCGTCACCGGGGTTGCGGGCTCAGACATGGAAGCGCTCCCATAGCGGATCGGAAAAGCGGCAGGTGGAGACGGACGGAGAGGAGCGGGAAGGAGCGGGAAGCAGCGGAGACGAGCGGAGCAGGGAGGGGCGGAAGGAGCGGAAGGAGCGGAAGGGGCGGAAAGGGGCGGAAGGAGCGGCATGGAGACGGGGAAGGCGCCCTCACCCCTTGACCGCGCCCTGCATGATGCCGCCCACGATCTGCTTGCCGAAGATCGCGAAAACCACCAGCAGCGGCAGCGTGCCCAGCAGCGCACCCGCCATGATCAGAGCCTGGTCGGGGGTGTAGCCGCGGCCCAGGCCCGCCACCGCCACCTGCACGGTCGGGTTGCCGGTCTGCGTCAGCACCAGGAACGGCCACAGGAAGTCGTTCCAGACCTGCACGAACATCAGCATGCCCAGCACCGCCATCGCCGGGCGCGCCGCCGGGAACACCACGTGCCACACCACGCGCCAGCTGCTCGCGCCGTCCACCCGGGCCGCCTCGATGATCTCGTCCGGCAGCGCCTGCAGCAGGTACTGCCGCATGAAGAACACCCCGAACGCGCTGACCAGCGACGGGAGGATCACCGCCTGGAGCTGGTCGGTCCAGTCCAGCTCGGCGACCATCATGTACAAGGGGATCACGCTCAGCTGCGGCGGCACCATCATCGTGCCGACCACGATCAGCATCAGCGCCCCGCGGCCCCGGAACCGCAGCTTGGCGAAGGCGAACCCGGCGATCGTCGACAGGAACACGATGGTGAGCGACGAGACGCCCGCCACGATGGTGGTGTTGAGGAACGCCTCGCCGAGATTGGCGTCGGTCCAGGCGATCTCCAGTTTGTCGAACAGGTTGGAGCCGAACCAGAACGGCGGCGGGGTCTCCGCGAGCCGCTGGTTGTCCCGGGACGCCGCGATCGCCGTCCACACCAGCGGGAAGAGCGAACCGACGGTGAACAGGGCGAGGATGACGTATGCGATCGGCCCGGCGTGCAGCTGCCCGCCGGCCCGTGCCGACCTCGGGCGCCGCGCCCGCTTCGGCGACGGGGACGCCGGTTCGGCCGGGGATGGGGTCAGGGTCGTCGTCACGGCCGGATCTCCTTAACCACTGGCGCGCAGCCGGCGCGAGATGACGTAGTTGACGATCCCGATCACGATGAGGATCAGGAACATCGTCCAGGCGATGGCGGAGGCCCGGCCCAGGTGCTGGTTGATCCAGCCCTGCTCGTACAGGTACAGGCCGAGCGTCTGGAACTGGTGCTGGGAGCCGCCCGAGGCGCCCTTGTTGGCGTCGAACAGCAGCGGCTCGCCGAACAGCTGGGAGGCGCCGATGGTCGACACGACGACCGTGAACAGGATCGTCGGCCGCAGCGAGGGCAGCGTGACATGGAAGAACTGCTGCCACCGGTTGGCGCCGTCCAGTGCCGCCGACTCGTACAGATCCTGTGGGATCGCCTGCATCGCCGCCAGGTAGATCAGCGCGTTGTAGCCGGTCCAGCGCCAGATGACGATGGTGGAAACGGCGATCTGCGAGGCCCAGTGGTCGTTCTGCCAGTCGATGTGATCGATGCCGGCGTGCCCCAGCGCCCAGTTGATCATCCCGTAGTCGCGGCCGAAGAGCAGCACGAAGACCAGGGACGCGGCGGCGATCGAGGTCGCGTACGGGGCGAGCATGACGACCCGGTAGAAGGTCGAGCCGCGCAGCCGGTAGTTGAGGATGTGCGCGAGGCCCATCGCCATCAGCAGCTGCGGCACCGTGGAGATGATGCCGATGGTCAGCGTGTTGCGCGCCGCGTTCCAGAAGAAGTCGTCGTCGAAGATCCGGGTGTAGTTGTGCAGCCCCGCCCACTCCATGTCGGTGGGCGCGGTCAGCTGTACCGAGTGCAGCGAGGCCCAGCCGGTGTAGAGCAGCGGGAACAGCCCGAACGCGGCGAACAGCAGGAAGAACGGCGAGACGAAGGCGTACGGGCTCCAGCGCATGTCCCGCTGCCAGCGGCGGGAGAGCCGCTCCCGGCGCCTGGTCGCCCCGGATGACGGGGCGTCGTCCGGCCGGCGGCCCGGGGCCGCGCCCCCCTTCCTCCCGGGGGACGCGGCGGTGTCGTGCCCGGCTGTCGTTCCGGTCACTGGTCGAGGTTGTTGTCGATGGTCTTCACGGCGTTGTCCCACGCCTCCTCGGCCGACTTGCCCTGGGTGACGAGGATGACGCCGTTGTCGGTCAGGCCCTGCTGGATGATCTGGTCCTTCGGGCCGATGACCTGGACGGGGCTGTTCTCGGCTGCCTCGGCGAAGATCTCCCCGATCGGGGCGTCACCGGTCATGTCGTTCCTGGCGTTCTTCACCGCGTCCGACTCGTAGGCGGCCGGGGTGCTCGGGAAGCTGCCCTGCACGGCGAAGAGTTTGGCCTGCTGCTCCGGCGCGGTCAGCCAGGCGGCGAGCTTGGCGGCCTCCTCGGTGTTCTTGCCGGAGCTGGGCACGGTCAGGAAGGAGCCGCCCCAGTTGCCGGACTTGGGCGCTGCGGCCACGTCCCACTTGCCGGCCGCCTCCTCGTTCGACTTGCCCTTGATGTAGCCGAGCATCCACGGCGGGCAGGACATCGCGGCGAACCTGCTGTTGGCGATGGTGGTGTCCCAGGCCGGCTGGAACTGCGTCTGGTTGCCGATCAGTCCGTCCTCGGCGGCCTGCGCGGTGAGGTCGAAGGCGGCCTTGACGGCCGGGTTGGTCTTGTGGACGACCTCTCCGGAGGAGTCGTAGAAGCGCTCCTCCTCACTGCTGAGGATGGCCTGGAGCAGTCCGCCGGGGGAGTCCAGGAAGGTGGTGCCGTCGGGGGCGTTCTTCTGGTACTCCCGGCCGGTCTCGACGAGCCTGTCCCAGCTGCCCGCCCACAGCTTGCCGACCTCCTCGCGGTCGGTGGGCAGCCCGGCCTGCTCGAACAGGTCGGTGCGGTAGCAGATCGCCATCGGGCCGACGTCGGTGCCGAGACCGATGGTCCGCCCGTCCTGGGTGGTGGCCTGCTGCCACTTCCAGTCCAGGTAGTCGCTCTCCTTGCCGTGGCCGGACAGGTCCATCAGCTTGTCGGACTGGGTCTGCACGACCTCGGCGATGTTGCCGACCTCGACGCCCTGGATGTCCTGCAGCCCGCTGTCGGTGGTCAGGTGGTTGACGAGGGCGGGGTAGTAGTTCTCGTTCCGCTCCACGACGGTCTGCTCGATGTCGACGTCCGGGTGGAGCTTCTCGTACTCCGCGTAGAGTCCGGCCTCCTCGAAGCCGAAGGCACCGAAGAGCCCCAGGGTGATCCTGGTCTTGCCGCTGCCGCTGCCGCCGCCCGACGACGAACCGGCCTCGTCGTCGCCGTCGTCGGCACAGCCGGCCAGCAGCCCGGCGCCCAGCACTGCGACGGCCGCGACGACCAGCGCCTTGCGGGCGGTCGGGGTCCCCCTGCTCGACGAGCGAAGTCGAGACTGGGGGAGGGTACGTGCTGCTCGCATTGCGTCCTCCTGTTGCCCTGTGACGTGCCGACCCCCCGGTCCACTGCATGGTGGGGCCCGTTGCTTGCACGGCTGCCGCACGGCTGTCTGCTCTGCTGCTGTGCTGTCGCCGTGCTGCTTGCTGTGCGTCCGTCGCTGCGGCTCGGGCGGGGTACGTGCGGGATGTGTACGTGTGCGGGATGTGTAGGTGGCCAGTACTATGGGAGCGCTCCCACGAGTGATGTGTTGAAGAGTCGTCGGTCCGCGCCGGGGTGTCAAGGGAGCGGACGCGGAGAGCTGTGTTCAGTTATCGGCCTGTTAAATTCCAGGCCAGCCGCAGAGTTGTGCGGGGTCCCGACGGGAGGCGGAGCCATGGCAAGCCACGGAGCGCGCGGGCGGAGCGGTGGCCGGCCCACCCTCGAGGAGGTCGCGGCGCGCGCCGGCGTCGGCCGCGGCACGGTCTCCCGGGTGATCAACGGCTCGCCCCGGGTCAGCGAGGCGACGCGGGCGGCCGTCGAGGCCGCGGTCGCCGAACTCGGCTACGTCCCGAACACGGCGGCCCGCGCCCTGGCCGCCAACCGCACCGACGCGATCGCGCTGGTGGTACCCGAGCCGGAGACCCGGTTCTTCGCGGAACCGTACTTCTCGGACATGCTGCGCGGCGTCGGAGCCGAGCTCGCCGACACCGAGATGCAGCTGCTGCTGATCTTCGCGGGCAGCGACCGGGAGCGGCAGCGGCTCGCCCAGTACCTGGCCGCGCACCGGGTGGACGGCGTGCTGCTGGTCTCGGTGCACGCCGACGATCCGCTGCCCGACCTGCTGGCCCAGCTGGAGATCCCCGCGGTGATCAGCGGCCCGCGCTCGGCCGGGGAGTCGCTGGCATCGGTCGACTCCGACAACTACGGAGGCGCCCGCTCGGCCGTCGGGCACCTGGTGGCCCGAGGGCGGCGCCGGATCGCGCACATCACCGGACTCCTCGACGTCTACGGCGCCCAGCGGCGTATCGACGGCTACCGCGACGCGTTGCGGGACGCGGGACAGGAGGTGGACGAGGCGCTGGTGGAGGAGGGGGACTTCACGGAGGAGGGGGGTCGTCGCGCGATGGCTGCGCTGCTGGAGCGGTGCCCCGGCCTGGACGCGGTCTTCGCCGCCTCCGACGTGACCGCGGCGGGCGCCCGACAGGTGCTGCGCGAGGCCGGCCGGCGCATCCCGCAGGACGTGGCGCTGGTCGGCTACGACGACTCGGCCATCGCCCGCCATCTGGATCCGCCGCTGACCAGCGTCCGCCAGCCGATCGAGGAGATGGGCCGGGCGATGATCGACCTGCTGCTGACGGAGATCGCCGACCGTCGGCCGGCGGCGTCCCGGGGGCCTGCACGGCAGCACGTGGTGCTGCCCACGGAGCTGGTGGCGCGGACGTCGTCGTGACCGCGGACGCACCGAGCCGGTCGGCGGACGCCTCGCCGGGGTCGGCGGACGGCTCGCCGGGGTCGGCGGACGCCTCGTGCCACTCGGCGGACGGATGATCTCCCGCGGACGGCCGTGCCCGGGCCCCTGCCGCACCGCGGGCGCCGAGAGGCCGCAGCGGCCTCCACGAGGCAGGCTGTTCCCATGGGGTCACATCCTCGCTCGGCTCTTCGGCCAGGAGCGTCCGCCCGACCGGGGGCGGGCAGTCACGGCGAGGTCCTGTTCATCCTGGCGAAGTGTGCGCCCTTCGCGATCGCGCTGGGCGTGCTGGCCGTCGAGCTCTCACCCGCGCACGACCTGGTCACCGGGCCCATTCTCACCACCACGCCGGCGCTGGCCGCACTGACGATGGGCCCGGTGGGCACGCTGGCCGCGGCAGGCCTCGCCGCGGGTGTGAACGCGACCTCCGCGACCTACAACCAGTCGTGGGGGACCCTGACCCAGCTGATCATCGGCAATTTCCTGGGTTTGATCGTGGTGTCCGTGGCCAGTGTCATCCTCAGCAGCGCGGTGCGCACGCGTAGACAGAGCGAGCTCGATCAGGTTCGCCGGATCGCTGTGGCGGCTCAGGAGGTCGTCCTGCGCCCGGTCCCCGAGCTCCTGGGCCCGGTACGGGCGGCCAGTCTGTGCCTGGCGTCCGGGACGGGGGCACTGATCGGCGGTGATCTGTACGAGGCGGTGGAGACGCGCTACGGTGTCCGGCTGATCGTGGGGGACGTCCGGGGGAAGGGGCTGTCCGCCATACGCGTGGTCGCGGTGGCCCTGGGCGCGTTCCGGGAGGCCGTTCACTACGAGGACGAGCTGCGGGAGGTCATGGACCGCTGTGGGGCCGCAATGCGGCGGGAGGTCGCCGTACCGGGTACGTACTCCCGGGAGAAGCTCTCCGAGGTTCTGCTGGAGGGGTTCGTCACCGCGCTCATCGCCGAGGTCCCGGACGAACCGGTGGTGTACCTGGTCAACCGAGGCCATCCGCCTCCACTGGTGCTCCGCGAGGGCAGGGTCCACGCCCTGATGCCCGCCTCCCCGCTGCCGCCGCTCGGTCTCGAGGACCTGGTCCCCGAGTCTCCCCCCAAGCCCGAGAGCCACCCGTTCCGGCCCGGCGACCGCCTGCTCTTCTACACCGACGGCGTCATCGAAGCCCGCAACCGCGACAACGAGTTCCTCCCGCTGCCGGAGACCATGGAGCAGATACCCGCAGGCACCTCCCCGCAGGAGTTCCTGGACGAACTGCACCGGGCGCTGATCCGCCACACCGGGGGCCGCCTGGCGGACGACGTGGCGATGATCCTCATCGAGCGGCTCGCTTGAACGCCTTCAAGGGCTGACGAACGCCGAGCGGGCGCTCCTGGAAGAGGACTTCTGGATCTTCGACAGTCGCCTCGTGGCCATCCTCCACTTTGACGACGGGGACGTCTTCCACGAGGCCGAGATCATCACGGAGCCCGCGGAAGTGCTGCGGTACTGCCAGGTGAGGGACGCCGCGGTCCACACGTCCGTCCCCTATGACGCGTTCGCTGCCCAGCTCGGCACGAAGGGCTGACCGACCGCCGGTGAGCACGGAATACCAGCAGGCCCGCGAGGCCCTCGGCGGGCGGCTGCGCGAGCTGCGTATCTCGGCTGCTGTTGGCCGCCTCACCGGCCCCCAGCTCGCCGAGCGTCTCGGCTGGGTCCACTCGAAGATCTACAAGCTCGAGGGCGGCCGGCAGACCGCCACCAGCGACGACCTGCGCGCGTGGGCCGAGGCCGTTGGCAGGCCCGAGGTGACCGAGGAACTCCTGGCCCGGCTCCGCGGCTTCGAGTCGCATATCCGCTCCCGGCGCCGCCACCGCACGACGCGGGACACCGACGAGGCCGTGCGTTCCCGGATGGAGCGGCAGGCGTGGCTGTACCGGGGCGGCCGGGTCTTCCACGCCCTGGTCTGGGAAGCCGCGCTGCACGCCCTCGTCTGCCCGCCCGCCGTCCTCGTCGCACAGCTCGACCGGCTCGCCGGGCAGGTCGGTATGGACACCGTCGAGCTCGGCGTCATCCCGCTCGGCACGTCGCTGAAGATCCCGGCCGCGAACGGCTTCTGGATACTCGATGAGCGGCTCGTCATCACCGAGGACCGGCACGCCGAGCTGTGGCTCGATGACGCCGAGACGGTCGCCTCGTATGTGCGGGTGTGGGAGACACTGCGGGAGTCGGCGGCGTACGGCACGGAGGCCCAGAACGTCATCGCCCGCGCCCGGCGAGCGCTCCACCCACGGGTTTGACAGACCACGGTGCCGGGAAACATCAAGGGCTGACCCGTTTCCACGGGTCAGCCCTTGATCGTTCAGGGTGAGTGACGGGACTTGAACCCGCGACTTCCTGGACCACAACCAGGTGCTCTACCAGCTGAGCTACACCCACCACGACCGGTGTCCGGAACCCCGAGGGGGTGTCCGTGGGTTTCCCCGACCGGCCGAGAAAAAGTGTACAGGGTCCGAAGGGGTGCTCGCGCACGCCTTTCGCGGCGCCCCTGCGCGGGGCCTCGCGGCGCCTGCGGGGTCCGCGGGGTCCGCCTAGTCCCCTAGTCCGCGGGGAGCACGTGCTTCGCGGCGATGGCCCTGGCCGTGTCCGAGTCGGGCCCGGGCTGCGGCACGAAGACGGCCTCGCGGTAGTAGCGCAGCTCGGCGATGGACTCGCGGATGTCGGCGAGCGCCCGGTGGTTGCCGTTCTTCTCCGGGCTGTTGAAGTACGCCCGCGGGTACCAGCGGCGGGCCAGCTCCTTGACCGACGACACGTCGACGATCCGGTAGTGGAGGTAGTCCTCCAGGGTCGGCATGTCCCGCAGCAGGAAGCCGCGGTCGGTGCCCACGGAGTTGCCGCACAGCGGCGCCCTGCCGGGCTCCTTCACGTACTCCTTCACATACGCCAGGACACGCTCCTCGGCGTCGGCCAGCGTCGTGCCGTCAGGCAGCTCGGCCAGCAGTCCGGACGCGGTGTGCATCTCCCGCACCACCTCCGGCATCGTCTCCAGTGCCCGGTCCGGCGGGCGGATGACGATGTCCACGCCCTCGCCGAGCACGTTCAGCTCTGAGTCGGTGACGAGGGCGGCCACCTCGATGAGCGCGTCGTCGGACAGCGAGAGGCCGGTCATCTCGCAGTCGATCCACACCATGCGATCGTTCATGCGAACACTTTATTCCGAGGTCCCGCTCAGGGGTCCCCGGCGACCGCCCCGGCCCCCGCCCCCGGCCCCCGGGAGCTGCCTCTCCGGGAGCCGGTGGTGGGTGTCACATCCCGCTGCGCTGGCCCGGGAGGCCGGCCCGGACGGTGGCGTAGGCCTCGCGGCTCTCGCGGACGGGATCCGGCGGGACCGGGGCGCCGACCGCGGCCGCAGTGCGGCGGGTCTGGAACGGCAGCGGCGGGTCCGGCGGCAGCGACGGGACCGGCGGCGGCCCGGCGTCGGACAGGGCCGCGGTCCGGGCGGGCGGCGGGGCGCCGCCCTCGGCCTCCGCCGGGCGGTCGCCCTGCGGCCGGCGGGCGCGGTAGGCCGCCCGGTAGGCCGCCGGGGACGAGCCGAGCTGGCGCCGGAAGTGGCCGCGCAGCGCCACCGGCGAGCGGAAGCCGCAGCGCCCCGCGACCTCGTCCACCGAGTAGTCCGACGTCTCCAGCAGCCGCTGCGCCTGCAGCACCCGCTGGGTGATCAGCCACTGCAGCGGCGCACTGCCGGTCAGCGACCGGAACCGGCGGTCGAAGGTGCGGCGGCTCATGTACGCCCGCGCCGCAAGCGTCTCCACGTCGAACTGCTCGTGGAGGTGCTCCAGCGCCCAGGCGACGACCTCGGCCAGCGGGTCGGCGCCGATCTCCTCCGGTAAAGACCTGTCGAGGTAGCGCTCCTGTCCGCCGCTCCGGCGCGGCGGCACCACCAGCCGGCGGGCGAGCGCACCGGCCGCCTCGTTGCCGTGGTCGCTGCGCACGATGTGCAGGCACAGATCGATACCGGCCGCCGTGCCCGCCGAGGTCAGTACGTCCCCGTCGTCGACGAACAGCTCCCGCGGGTCGACGTGGACCGACGGGTAGCGCTTGGCGAGCGTCGGCGCGTACATCCAGTGGGTGGTCGCGGGGCGGCCGTCCAGCAGGCCCGCTGCCGCGAGCACGAAAGCGCCGGTGCACAGCCCGACGATACGGGCACCCTCCTCATGGGCCCGGCGCAGTGCGTCGAGCGCCTCCTGGGGCGGCGGCGAGGTGATCGAACGCCAGGCGGGCACGACGACCGTGCCCGCGCGGGAGATCGCCTCCAGGCCCTGCGGTGCGGTGAGTTCCAGGCCCCCTGTGGTCCGCAGCGGGCCGTCCTCGCCGGCGCACACCAGCAGTCGGTAGCGCGGCACGCCGGCGTCCTGGCGGTCGATCCCGAACACCGACAGCGGTATGGAACTCTCGAAGATGGGGCCGCCGCTGAACAGCAGCACCGCGACGATCTCCTTGCGCCGTCGCCCGGACAGCTTCCGGGCCGCGGCCGCGGCTTCCGGCGCGGCGGTGGCGTCGTGGCTCATTACTGCTAAGCCCCCCTCGGTGGTCGCGGCTCCTCGGTTGTGTCGCTCCTGCACGTTTCCCCTCGGTCCTGCACGAGTCCCCCGCCGTGAACAGTCAAGATCGAATCTACTGCGTCCAGTCGAGCCCCGGTGGCCGGTTCGGCACTTGGGACATTGTCGACATGGCAACTTGGCGTGAAGCATTCGATCACGAAGCGTTGCACTCCGGGGCGTCGCGGGGAAGTGCGCCTTGTCGCGGTGGCCAATCCACGTAGGGTGCGCGGCCCCCCTGAGACCCTTTCCGTGCAGGTGGAACGGGGGTTGGGGGGTGGTCGGGGCGGGTGATACACCCTCTGCAGAAGTTGGCTGAAAACTTGCGTGTGCGTGCGCGGAAACCGGTCAGCCGCCCGGTGTAGTGCCTCCAGTATGGCGTCCGCCGCGATGGTGGGGCCCCGTGCGGGCGGCGCCGGGCTCGCATCGGCGCAGCAGCAGACGGCAGACGGCGGTGACGGCCGCCAGGCCGAGGGCGGCGCCGGCCGCGCCGGCCACGGAGGCCCCGCACCACAGCAGGACCACCGGGACCAGCAGGCAGCTGAACGCCGCCCAGCGGACCAGGTCGGTGATCTCGTCCCGGGGACCCGGGGGAGTCCCGGGCGGTTCGGCGCGGCGGGGTCGGGGCATGGGTGCTCCCTGCGGCGGGTCACGGGCACGGGGTTAACGCCCGTCCGGTGTCGTCGGTCACGCGGGCGTCCCCCGGGCAGTTGAATCCTGACCAAACCGCCTGTACAACGCAGCAACCATTGCGTTACGGACGCACCCTCGTGCATGCTCCGGTGAACCCCGCGGCGGAGCGTCGCGGGATCCGGGCGAAGGAGGAGTGCGGCCGTACCCTTGGGGGTATGGGGTTGGGAAGATGTTTCCCGGACACAGCTCCGCAGCACCCTGTCGTCCCACCCATAAAGGATCACAACGCCGAGACAGCCATGGCCGGTCACGAATTCTTCGAACCCGCGGACCGCAGGCGGCCCGTCGCCGACCCCACGGCGGCCGAACCCCTGGCGGCGGAGGAGCCACGCCACGCGTGCGACCCCGCCTTCAAGCACGGCGTGGTCGTCGGTTTCGACGGCTCCACCTCCAGTGAGCGCGCTCTCGCCTACGCGATCGGCATGGCCCGCCGGCTGGCCTCGGGTCTGATCATCGTCCATGTGGCCAACCGGTTGCCCACCACGGTCTGGGCGGGCTGCGAGCCGCCGGTCTTCGTCGACGTCCCGGACCACCGCACCGAGGTCCTCGGCCTGGAGCTGGCCTGTGCGGACTACCTCGCCGAGGTGCCCTGGATCCTGGTCGAGCGCGGCGGCGACATCTGCCACGAACTCGAAGAGGTGGGGCGGGAGTACGAGGCCGACGCGATCGTCGTCGGCTCCACGCACGGTCTGGTGGGCCGGATCTTCGGCTCCGTCGCCGGGCGGCTCGCCAAGCGGGCGCAGCGTCCCGTCGTGGTCATCCCGTAGTCCCCCACCCCGTCACTTCGCCCCCGGCTGCGGGCTCTTCGCGAACTCCTGCTTCCGCTTGAACCTACTGGCTCGTAGAGGTGTTTGTGCTCTTGTGAAGGGCATATACGGGTCACCGCACAACTGCACATGCATGAAGGGAGCCCGCCGTGGACAACGACGTCTCCGCGGGAAGCACCACCACGACCACCACGATCGTCGGCCGACTCGCCCTCGCCCTCACCCTGTTGGCCTTCGGTTTCGGCCACACCGGCGTGATCGACGGGGTGACGGCGGCGGACGCCGGGACCGTCGCCCAATACGTCGGCGGAGTCGCCCTCTTCGTCGCCGGCGTACTGGCCTTCCGCGACCGGGACAGCGGCACCGGAACCGCGTTCACCGCGCTCGGCGCCCTCTGGTTCACCTGGGCCGTCTCGGCGGACGGCCAGGCCGCGGCCAACGCCGCCGGACTCTTCCTGCTGCTGTTCGCCCTCGTCGCCCTCACCCTGACCTTCGCCGGCGGCGACATGCTGGGCCAGGGCACGTACGGGCTGTTCTTCGTCTCCCTGCTGCTGATCGCCATCGCGAGCTTCGCCGACGCGGCGGGTCTCGCCAAGGCGGGCGGCTGGTTCGCGGTCGCCGCGGGCGCGGTGGCCTGGTACGCGGCGACGGCGGCGTTGGCGCACTGGCCGACGGCACTGCCCCGGCGCGCCGCCGGGCGGGGGGTGACGGCCACGGGATAGCCGCCGCCGGCCGGGGAGTTGGGCGGCTCCCCGGCGATGCGGATGGCCCCCCACGTGCTGGTGGCACACGTGGGGGGCCATCCGGCTGTCCGGCCTCCGCAGGCGGGCGGGGGCTGGTCACGCAGCTCCCCGCCCCCTCGAGCGCAGCTCCCCGCCCCTCGAGGACCGCGGCCCTGTCGGCGCTCGCTACTCCACCGTCACCGACTTCGCGAGGTTCCGCGGCTTGTCGATGTCCCTGCCGAGGGCCAGGGCCGTGTGGTAGGCGAGGAGTTGGAGCGGGATGCCCATGAGGATGGGGTCCAGCTCGTCCTCGTTCTTCGGGACGACGAGGGTGTGGTCGGCCTTCGCCTCGTCCTGGTGGGCCACGGCGAGGATCTGGCCGCTGCGGGCCTTGATCTCCTCCATCGCCGCGCGGTTCTTCTCCAGCAGGTCGTCGTCCGGGACGATCGCGACCGTCGGCAGCGCGGGCTCGATCAGGGCCAGCGGGCCGTGCTTCAGCTCGGAGGCCGGGTAGGCCTCGGCGTGGATGTAGGAGACCTCCTTGAGCTTCAGGGAGGCCTCGCGGGCCACCGGGTAGCCCCGCACACGGCCGATGAAGAGCATCGAGCGGGCCTCGGCGTAGGTCAGGGCCAGCTTCTTGATCTCCTCCTCCTGCTTCATGATCTCGGAGATCTGACCGGGCAGCCTGCGCAGGCCCTCGATGATCCGCTTGCCGTCCCGCACCGACAGGTCGCGGGTGCGGCCCAGGTGCAGGGCGAGCAGCGCGAAGGCGACGGTGGTGTTGGTGAAGCACTTGGTGGAGACCACACAGACCTCCGGGCCCGCGTGCACGTAGATGCCGCCGTCGGCCTCGCGGGCGATCGCGGAACCGACCACGTTGACCACGCCGAGGACCCGGGCGCCCTTGCGCTTGAGCTCCTGCACGGCCGCCAGCACGTCGTAGGTCTCGCCGGACTGGGAGACGGCGATGTACAGGGTGTCGGGGTCGACCACGGCGTTGCGGTAGCGGAACTCCGAGGCCGGCTCGGCGTCCGCCGGGATCCGGGCCAGCTCCTCGATCATCTGGGCGCCGATCATGCCCGCGTGGTAAGAGGTGCCGCAGCCGAGGATCTTCACGCGGCGGATCTGCCGGGCCTCGCGGGCGTCCAGGTTGAGGCCGCCGAGGTGGACGGTGGAGAAGCGGTCGTCGATCCGGCCGCGCAGCACCCGGTCCACGGCGTCGGCCTGCTCGTGGATCTCCTTGTGCATGTAGGTGTCGTGGCCGCCCATGTCGTAGGAGGCCGCCTCCCACTCCACGGTGGTCGGCTCGGCGGTGGTGCGGGTGCCCTCGGTGGTGTAGGTGCGGAAGTCGTCGGCCTTGAGGGTGGCCATCTCGCCGTCGTCGAGGGTGACTATCTGCCGGGTGTGTGCGACCAGCGCGGCGATGTCCGAGGCGACGAACATCTCCTTCTCGCCGATGCCGAGGACCACCGGGGAGCCGTTGCGGGCCACCACGATCCGGTCGGGGAAGTCGGCGTGCATCACCGCGATGCCGTAGGTGCCCTCGATGACCCGGAGGGTCTCGCGGACCTTGTCCTCCAGCTTCTCGGCCGCCGAGCGGGCGATCAGGTGGGTGAGAACCTCGGTGTCGGTCTCGGAGAGGAACTCGACGCCGTCCGCCTCCAGCTTGCGGCGCAGGTCGGAGGCGTTGTCGATGATGCCGTTGTGGACGACGGCGACCTTGTTGTCGGCCGACATGTGAGGGTGGGCGTTCACGTCGGAGGGGGCGCCGTGGGTGGCCCAGCGGGTGTGGGCGATGCCGGTGGTGCCCTTGAAGCGCGCCGGGACCTTGGCCTCCAGGTCGCGGACCCGGCCCTTGGCCTTGACCATCTTCAGGCCGGACGCCTTGGGGGAGGTCACGACGACGCCCGCGGAGTCGTAGCCGCGGTACTCCAGCCGCTGGAGGCCCTCCAGCAGCAGCGGGGCGACATCACGCTTGCCGATGTATCCGACAATTCCGCACATATGTATGTAGTCCTCAGCCGTAGACGATGCGGCGCAGCTGGCGGAGCGTCAGCTCCGGCGGTGCCACCGCCCGGTATTTCAGGTCCGCCTCGATCCGATCGAAGATCGTCGCGTTCACCAGGCCCTGGGCCTGCAGCTCGCGGTGGCGGCGACGGACGAACTCCTCGGTCGTCTCGTCGAAGTAGGCGAGCACGTCCTGGATCACGCGCAGGGCCTCGCCCCGGCTCAGCGGGGTGGACCGCGTCAGATGATCAACAAGTTCGTCGTGCACCCGGTAGATCCTGAGCCAAGGGCGCCGCTTTCGCAAGCGGCCTGCCCGATTTCGGGCAGGTTTCCCGGGTGTCCGCCCGGCAGCGGCCCTCCTCGCCCCTCCCGGCCGAGCTGCACCCCCTTACCGGCCGAGCTGCGACCTTCCTCCCGGCCGAGCTGCAACCTTCCTCCCGGCCGCCCTACATCCGCCTCAGGATCGCCTGCTTGGCCAGGGAGAACTCCTCGTCCGTCAGCACCCCGGACCGGTGCAGCTCGCCCAGCTCGCGCAGCCGGCGCAGCAGCGCGTCGTGATCGTCCTCGGCTGCGGGCGCGGTCCGCTCGTCGGGGGCCGCCTCCACGGCCCGGACGTCCCCGTCCGGCGCACCGGGGCCCGCCGGGTGCGGCAGCCGGGCCTGGACGGCGGCGGCGACCAGAGCCATCAGCGGGTCCTTCTTGAAGCCCCACAGTTCCACGGCGTTCGGGTCGTACTTGGGCGGTGCCTTGGTCGGGGCGTTCCTCACGGTGAAGCGGAGGTAGCCGTTCTCCAGCCCGACCGCCGGATGCCACTCCACCGCCGTGATGTCGGCCAGACCGAGCGTGCGCGGCCCGGCGGCGACCTTGGCGTCCTCGGTCTTCCAGTTCCACTCCAGACGGATCCGCTCGCCGTCGAAGCTGGCGGCACCGTCCCCTGCCGACACCGACAGCGGCACCGAGGGTCCCGGCAGCAGATAGGCGTCGACCGGGTCGGACGGGACCTGGTCGAGCAGCAGCGCGTTGCGCACCTCGTCCACGACGTACTCGGCGACCCCGTACCGGCCGGGGTCCACGATCAGCTGGTACGGGTCGTGCGGCTCGGTCAGCCGCCCGCCGGTGGCGTGCAGCAGCGGGTCGGCGCCGTCCCGCAGCCGCAGCCGGAGCCGCCCGGCCTTCTTGCCCTGCTCGAACGAGACCCCCGCCAGCGCTCCCAGCGGGACCACCAGTTCACCCAGTTCCTTGCGGAGCAACCCGACGCTCTTGTCCCGTCCCGGGGTCAGGCGCAGGGCCTCGCCGTCGAAGGTCCACGTGCCGTCCTTCTGGATGATTTCCGCCATGGGGTGGATTGTTCCACCCGGATCGGGAGAGGGTGGTCCAGACCTCCTGGAGCTCCAACTCCGCATGGAAGGGACGGGCTTGTGAGACAACGCCGCAGAACGTTTCGCCTTCTCGGTGCACTCCTCCTGGTCGCGGCCGTGGGCGCCGCCGCCACCGGCGCCTCGGCACACACGCAGTACGGCACCCCGACCCCGCTGGACCGGGTGATCCCGGCGCCCGCCTCGGTCGACCCGGGCGGCGCCCCGTACCGGATCACCCCCGGCACCCAGATCCGCATCGAGGGCCCGCGCGAGGCCCGCCGCGTCGGCGAGTACCTCGCCGAGCTGCTGCGGCCCGCCACCGGCTACCGTCTGCCGGTCACCGACCGGGGCCGGGGCGGCATCCGGCTCCGGCTCGACGACGGCCCGCACGGCGCCGAGGGCTATCGGCTCGACAGCCGCCGCTCCGGTGTCACCATCACCGCGCGCGAGCCGGCCGGCCTGTTCCACGGAGTGCAGACCCTGCGCCAGCTCCTCCCCCCGGCCGTCGAGAGGGACTCGGTGCAGCGCGGGCCCTGGCTGGTGGCCGGCGGCACCATCGAGGACACCCCGCGCTACGGCTGGCGCGGCGCCATGCTGGACGTCTCCCGGCACTTCCTCACCGTGGACGAGGTCAGGCGCTACATCGACCAGCTCGCCCTCTACAAGATCAACAAGCTGCATCTGCACCTCAGCGACGACCAGGGCTGGCGCATCGCCGTCGACTCCTGGCCGCGGCTGGCGGCGTACGGCGGGTCCACCGAGGTCGGCGGCGGCCCAGGAGGCCACTACACCAAGGCCGAGTACACGGAACTCGTGCGTTACGCCGCCTCCCGCCACCTGGAGGTGGTCCCCGAGATCGACATGCCGGGCCACACCAACGCGGCCCTCGCCTCCTACGCCGAACTGAACTGCGACGGTGTCGCACCCCCGCTCTACACCGGCACCGAGGTCGGCTTCAGCTCGCTGTGCGTAGGCAAGGAGATCACGTACGACTTCGTGGACGACGTGGTGCGCGAGATCGCCGCGCTCACCCCCGGCCGCTGGATCCACATCGGCGGCGACGAGGCGCACTCCACCAGCCACGAGGACTACGTGACGTTCATGGAGCGGGTGCAGCCGATCGTCGCCGAGTACGGCAAGACGGTCATCGGCTGGCACCAGCTGACCGGCGCCGCCCCGGCCGAGGGCGCGCTCGCCCAGTACTGGGGGCTGGACTCCACCAGCCCCGCGGAGAAGGCACAGGTCGCCGAGGCCGCACGGAACGGGACCGGGCTGATCCTGTCCCCGGCGGACCGGATCTATCTGGACATGAAGTACGACAAGGACACCCCGCTGGGGCTGTCCTGGGCGGGCTATGTCGAGGTGCGGCAGAGCTACGACTGGGACCCGGGCGCCTATCTGCCGGGAGTCCCCGGCTCCGCGGTCCGGGGTGTGGAGGCCCCGCTGTGGACGGAGACCATAGAGAACTCCGAGCACATCGACTACATGGCGTTCCCCAGGCTGCCCGGCACCGCCGAGCTGGGCTGGTCGCCGGCCTCCACCCACGACTGGGACGACTACCGGACCCGGCTCGCCGCGCAGGGCCCGCGCTGGGAGGCGCTGGGCATCGGCTACCACCGTTCGCCGCAGGTGCCCTGGCCCACGGCCGGGGGATAGACGGCTGACGGGCACCCCGGAGGACCGTACTCCGGGGTGCCCGTCCGTCCGGGAGGGCCTACCGGCCCGCGATGGGGTTCTTCAGCGTGCCGACCAGCTGGAGTGCGCCGGAGGGGTCCGCGAGGTCCACCATCTGCTGGTTGTTGCGCAGCTGGAGCCGGTTGAGGCAGGACAGCGCGAACTCGGGCGCGAACATGTCGTACTGCTCGAACTTCTCGGCGAGTTCGGGCATCGACTCCTGGTACTCGCGGGTGACGTCCGCGACCGTGCGCCAGAAGCCGTCCTCCTCCAGGATCCCCTCGGTGGCGAGGTTCGCGGCGAGGAAGCGGAAGAAGCAGTCGAAGACGTCGGTGAAGACGGACAGCAGCTTCTTGTCCTCCGGCACCTCCACCCGCAGCCGCTCCACCGTCGGCGGCAGCACCGCGTCCGGGTCCATGACGGCGATCTCCTCGGCGATGTCCTTGTAGATGGCGCGCTGTACGACGCCGTCCTTCAGGACGAGGATGACGTTCTCGCCGTGCGGCATGAAGACCAGGTCGTAGGCGTAGAAGCTGTGCAGCAGCGGGGTGAAGTAGGCCCGCAGGTAGTGCCGCAGCCACTCGGCCGGCGCCAGTCCCGACTGCCCGATCAGCGCCCCGGCGAACGACGCGCCCTCGTGGTCGACATGGACCAGGGAGGCCATGGTGGCCAGCGACTCGCCGTCCTGCAGCGACGACACCGGGCTCTCCCGCCACAGCGCGGCGAGCATCTTGCGGTACGGCGAGTAACGGTCGGTGGCCTTCTCGTACTCCAGGTGCCGGTAGCCGACGGCAGCCCGCTCCCGGATGATCGACAGTCCGGTCGACTTCAGCACCGGATCACCCTCGATGAGCTGGGCGAGCCAGTCGTTGATCGCCGGAGTGGCCTCCATGTAGGCGGCGGAGAGTCCGCGCATGAAGCCCATGTTGATGACGGACAGGGCCGTCTTGACGTAGTGCTTCTGCGGGCTGGAGGTGTTGAAGAAGGTGCGGATGGACTGCTGGGCCAGGTACTCGTCGTCGCCCTCGCCCAGGCACACCAGGTGCTTCCGGGCCACCTCGGCGGCGAAGGTGACGCTGAGCTTGTTCCACCACTGCCAGGGGTGGACCGGGATGAAGAGGTAGTCGGCCGGGTCCAGGCCCTGCTCGCGGAGCACGCCGTGGAACCGGTCGACGGTGGCCTCGCCCAGCTCGTCCCGCAGGAAGGACTCGTACTCGATGCCGACCCCGGCGGTGAACGCCGCCCGTGAGCGGTGCGCGGCCAGCCACACCAGCCGGACCGGGCTCGCGGTCTCCGGCGCGTACGACAGGTACTCGTGGATGCCGAAGCCGAGCCGCCCGTTGTTGGCGACGAAGCAGGGGTGGCCCTCGGTCATGCCGGTCTCGATGGCCTGGAAACCGGAGCGGGTCAGCTCGGCGACCGGGATCTGCGGTTTGGTCAGCTTGTAGCAGATGCCGGAGAGGGTGGAGGAGATCTCCTCCAGGTAGACCGGGAGGATCGCGTCGCTCAGCCCCAGGGCGTCCTTCAGCTCGACGAAGAAGTCCAGCGCCGCCGGCGGCAGCTCGGCGCCGTCGCGGTGGCGGGTGATCGAGCCGGCGTCCACCTGCCAGTGGTCCAGGGCGCGGACGGTGGCGGTGAAGCGGTAGGCGGTCAGCCCGTCGTCGCTGCGGACGACGTACCCCTCGCCGTCCCGCTCGGGGGCGAGCAGCCGCTCGTGCGCGAACTCCGCGAGGGCCTTGCGGATCAGCAGGCGGTTGGCCTTCTCCCAGCGTTCCGGGGTCAGATGGGCCACGGCGTCGGCGAGACTCATGCCGCCACCGCCTTCGCGAACTGCTCACGGGTGCAGAAACTGAGCAACGCCTTCTTCTCCGGCTTCTGGATCTCGCGTTCGGGGACGAATCCGACGGCCTCGTTCAGGGCGTGCACCGCCTTGTTGGACACGTCCGGCTCGACGACGACGCGCCGGGTCGCCGGGTCCTCGAAGAGGTGCGCCATCACGGCGGTGATCACGGCGCGGGTGAAGCCGTGCACGGGCCGGTCGGTCGGTGCGACCAGGAAGTGCATGCCGACGTCGCCCGGCTCGGGTTCGTACAGGCCGGTCAGCTCGCGGTGGACCGGGTCGTACTTCTCCATCAGGAAGGCGGGGACGCCGTCGTGCAGACCGAGGTGGGCGTGGTGGTGCTCGTCGGCGGCGATCTCCATGTAGGCACGCTCGACGTCCACCAGTTTCGCGTCCTGCATCATCCAGTACGCGGCCTTGGGGTGGGTGACCCAGCTGTGCAGCAGCTCGGCGTGGTTCACGGGGTCGAGCGGGCGGAGGGTGAGGACGCCGACGGCGGTGTGGGGGGAGGTGGTGGTGCTCATACGGAGAACTCCTGGAACGCGATGGTCTTCTCGACCGGGTAGTACTCGGTGCCGAGCAGCTCGCGGACGATGCAGCTGTTGCGGTAGGCGCCCATGCCGAGGTCCGGGCTGGTGATGCTGTGCGCGTGCACGCCCGCGTTCTGCAGGAACACGCCCTTGCCGGTGACGTCGACGGCGTAGTTGCGGCCGATGTCGAAGTTGCCCCGGGAGTCGTAGCGCAGCCGGTCGCGCACCGGCTTGAGGAACTCCGGCTCGGTGTACTGGTAGCCGGTGGCCAGGATCAGCCCGTCCGAGCGCAGCTCGAAGTCCTTGCCCTGCTCCTCCTGGCGGAAGGTGAGGGTGTAGGTGCCGTCGGCGTACCGGGCGTCGGTGAGCGCGGAGTTGGTGAGCAGCCGGGTGGGGACCTCGCCGCCGAGCCGCTTCTGGTAGAGCAGGTCGAAGATCTCGTCGACCAGTTCGCCGTCGATGCCCTTGAACAGGCCCTTCTGCTGGGCGGTGAGGCGGTATCGGGTGTCCTCGGGCAGCGCGTGGTAGTAGTCCACGTACTCCGGGGAGGTCATCTCCAGGGTGAGCTTGGTGTACTCCAGCGGGAAGAACCGCGGGGAGCGGGTCACCCAGTTGAGCCGGTAGCCGTGGACGTCGATCTCGCTGAGCAGGTCGTAGTAGATCTCGGCGGCGGACTGGCCGCTGCCGATCAGCGTGATCGACTCCTTCTGCTGCAGCCGGGCCTTGTGCTGCAGATAGCGGGAGTTGTGCAGGTGGTCGCCGGCCAGGCCCTGGCAGGCCTCGGGGATGTGCGGCGGGGTGCCGGTGCCGAGGACCAGGTGGCGGGCGCGGTAGGTGTCGCCGGCGGTGGTGGCGACGGCGTACAGCTCCTCGGCCTCGTCGTAGGTCACCTCGGTGACCGTGGTGCTGAAACGGACGCTGGACAGCCGGTTCGCCGCCCAGCGGCAGTAGTCGTCGTACTCGACCCGGAGCGGGTAGAAGTTCTCGCGGATGTAGAACGAGTACAGCCGGCCCTTCTCCTTCAGATAGTTCAGGAAGGAGTACGGGGACGTCGGGTCGGCGAGGGTGACCAGGTCCGACATGAACGGGGTCTGCAGATGGGCGCCGTCGAGGAACATCCCCGCGTGCCACTCGAAGTCCGGCTTGGACTCCAGGAAGACACCGTCGAGTTCCTCGATCGGCTCGGTCAGACAGGCGAGGCCGAGGTTGAAGGGCCCGAGCCCGATCCCCACGAAATCGTAGGTCTTCTTCGTGGATTCAGGATGCGCGGTCAAGGGACTCTCCCAGGTACTGCTCGGCGTGGCCGGCGATCAGGTCGAGGACGGCGGTGATGTCGGCCGTCGTGGTCTCGGGGTTGAGCAGGGTGAACTTCAGGTAGTGGCGTCCGGCCACCTTGGTACCCGCGACCACCGCGTCGCCGGAGGCGAACAGGGCCTTGCGGGCGTAGAGGTTGGCGCGGTCGATCTCGGCGGGGTCGGTGACGGCCGCCGGGATGTAGCGGAAGACCAGGGTGGACAGGGACGGCCGCACCACCACGTCGAAGCGCGGGTCGGCGGCGAGCAGCTCCCAGCCGTCGGCGGCGAGGTCGCAGACCTCGTCGAACAGCTCGCCGATGCCGTCGGCGCCCATCACGCGCAGGGTCATCCACAGCTTGAGCGCGTCGAAGCGGCGGGTGGTCTGCAGCGACTTGTCCACCTGGTTGGGGATACGTTCCTGCACCATCCGGCGCGGGTTGAGGTACTCGGCGTGGTAGGTGGCGTGGCGCAGCGTGGCCGCGTCCCGGACCAGCACCGCCGAGGAGCTCACCGGCTGGAAGAAGGACTTGTGGTAGTCGACGGTGACGGAGTCGGCCCGCTCGATGCCGGCGATCCGGTCACGGTGCTTCACCGAGGCGAGCAGCCCGCAGCCGTAGGCGGCGTCGACGTGCAGCCACACGCCGTACTGGCCGCACAGCTCGGCGATCTCCGGCAGCGGGTCGATGGAGCCGAAGTCGGTGGTGCCGGCGGTGGCGACGACGGCCATGGGGACGAGGCCGTCACGGGTGCAGCGCTCCAGCTCGCGGGCGAGGGCGACGGTCTGCAGCCGCTTGTCGTGGTCGACCGGGATCGGGACCACGGCGTCCTGGCCGAGGCCGAGCAGTTTCGCCGACTTCTTGACGCTGAAGTGGCTGACCTCGGAGGCGAAGATGCGGAGCTTGGCCAGGCTGTCGGTCTTGGCCTCCTCCCGGGCGAGCAGCAGCGCCTGGAGGTTGGACTGGGTGCCGCCGGAGGTGAAGACGCCGTCGGCGGCGGGGCCGAGGCCGATACGGGCGGTGGTCCAGTCGATCAGTTTCCGCTCGATCAGCGTGCCGCCGGCCGACTGGTCCCAGGTGTCCAGGGAGGAGTTGACGGCGGACAGGACCGCCTCGCCGAGCACGGCCGGGATGACCACCGGGCAGTTGAGGTGGGCGAGGTAGCGGGGGTGGTGGAAGTAGATCGCGTCCCGGAGGTAGACCTCCTCCAGTTCGTCGAGGACCGCGGTGGTGTCGTGCAGCGGCCTGTCGAGGTCGATCTCCTCGATACGAGGGGACAGGGCGTCGACCGTGACTCCGGTGAACGGACGGTCGGTGGTGGCGAGTTTGGCGGCCACCCGCTCGACTCCTTCGGTCACGGAGCGGCGGTACTGCTCCGCGGTGGTGTCGTTGAGCAGGTGCGAGCGCATGTGGGGGTCCTCCGGTGGGGACGGTCCGTGAGATCCAACTTAGGTAAGCCTAACTTAACCTCCTGTCCCGGAGTGCAGGCTTCCGCGTGACGCCCGTCACTTGCGCCTCAACTGCCCCCGGGCAAGCGGGATCAGCCCTGCTCCCGCAGCTGCTCCTCCGTCAGTCCACGGCGCCAGTAGCCGACGAAGGTGACCCGGCGCCTGTCGATGCCGCGCTCGCCCACGAAGTGCCGGCGCAGCTGCTTCACGGCGCCGGACTCGCCCGCGAGCCAGACGTACGGGCGCTGCGCGCCGGGCAGTTCGGCATCGCCGAGGGTGCCGAGGGTGCCGAGGGTGCCGAGGGCGCCGGGGGTGCCGAAGGCCGACGGGGGTCCCTCGGGGCGGGCGGGGGTCCGGTGCTCGTCCCGGACCAGCCAGGTGACCTCGGCGTCCGCCGCGGTGGTCAGCTCCTGGACGTCCCCGGCGTGCGGCACCTCCAGCCAGGCCCGGGCGCGGGTGCCGGGCGGCAGCGCCTCCATGATGGCCGTCGCGGCGGGGACGGCGGTCTCGTCGCCCCAGATCACCACGAGGTCGGTGTCCTCGGGCGGCCGGAAGCGGATCGCCCGGTTGTCCGCGATCGCCGGGCCGAGCAGCAGCACCCGGTCACCGGCGGCGGCGTGCGCGGCCCAGCGGGAGGCGGGGCCTGCCTCGATCGCGGCGCCCCGCTCGACGCCGTGCAGCACGAAGTCGATGTCGATCTCGGTGGTGCGGCCCCGGTCGTCGCGGCGCAGCGACCGCAGCGTGTAGGAGCGCATCACCGCCCGTACGTCCTCCGGGAGTTCCCGCCAGCCCTGCCACCACCCGTCGCCGAGCTCGACCGGGACCACCGGCTCGCTCTGTCCCGGGTGCGGCAGGAACAGCGACAGGGACTGGTCGTGCCCGTCGGAGTGGAAGGCGTCCAGATCGGGCCCGGCGAAGGTGACGCGCGTCAGAGACGGGCCGAGCCGCCTCGTCCGTACGACCTGGAGGGAGAAGAAACGGAACGGGGCGGCTACGGCGGTGGTCACGGGGCAGCTCCTGATGCGGCGGGCGGGCGGGAGACCGGCCCGGGGCGCGGGGCTGGGTCCGGCATGCGGCTGCGCCGGGTGTCGCGACGAGCGCTCACGGTCCGCGGTCGCCGTGCCGGATCAGCCCCCGCCCCGGCCGACGGACCTCAGCTGACCTTCTTCGCCTTCTCGATCGCCTCGGCGAGGTTGGTCAGCAGCGGCGTGCACTTGTCGTAGGAGAGGATCGGCTCCGGCGAGCGGGGGATGACCTGACCGGCCTTGACCGCGGGGAGCTGCTTCCAGGTGCCCTCGGTGATCTCGGCCGGCTGGATGGTCGAGGAGCGGTCGTCCATGATGATCACGTCCGCCGGGTACTTGTCGACGTTCTCCCAGCTCAGGGACTCGAACCAGCCGCCGGTCGCCTTCTTGGCCTCCTCCGAGGGCTCCACGAAGTTCACGCCGAGCGCCTTGAAGTACTCCAGGTCCACGGAGAAGTTGGTGCCGGAGACGTAGAAGAGCTGGTCGCTCGCGGAGCCGGCCAGCACCTTGATCTCGGGGCGGGCCTTGGCCGCCTTGCGCAGTCGCTCCGCCGCGGCCTCGAAGTCCTTCTTGGCCTGGACGGCCTTGCCGGCCTTCATGTCGGCGCCGAGCGACTCCGCCAGCTCCCACATGCGCTGCAGCGGCTGCGTCAGCTGGCGGTCGAAGACCGAGACGGCGACGCTGGGGGCCAGCTGCGCGATCTTGTCCTTGGACTCCTCCGGGACCGACCAGAGGGTGCCCGCGGTGTCGAAGGTGGTGGTGATCAGCAGCTCGGGGGAGAGGGCGGCGTACTTCTCGACGTTGAGCTTGCCCCACTCGTTGCCGAGGACGGTCACCTTGCTGACGTCCATGTCGCCGGCCTGCACATCGGGCTTGCCGTCCTTGGTCGTGGTCGGGCCGAAGACGCCCTTGACCTGGACGCCGTAGTCCCACAGGGCGGCGGCGACACCGGTGAACGCCACGAGGTCCGTGGGCACCTTGTCGAGCTCGACGGTCGTGCCGCGGTCGTCCTTGAAGGACCAGGGGCCGGACTTCGCGGCAGCCGTCTCCTTGTCCGAGCCACCGTTTTTCGCGTCGTCGTCACCGCAGGCCGTGAGCACGGCACCGAGGCCGAGTGCGCCGCCCGCGGCGAGGATTCCGCGGCGGGTGAGGTGGGTAGCTCTGGCGTTGGGCATGGCGTGGCTGCTTTCGAACGGGGCGGAGCGTCCGCCGGGCAATTCGAAGGTAGGTTAGCCTAACCTCAGATCTTGTCCAGTGGCCGGGTCGCCCCGTACCCCCGTCCGAACCGCGGTCGCGGACTGCGAGCCTCAGCCCGCCAGTCCCAACTCCCTCGCGATCAGCATCCGTTGGACCTCGCTGGTGCCCTCGCCGATCTCCAGGATCTTCGAGTCCCGCCACATCCGGGCGACCGGGTACTCGTTCATGAAGCCGTAGCCGCCGTGGATCTGGGTGGCCTCCCGGGCGTTGTCCACCGCCACCGTCGACGAGTAGAGCTTCGCCAGCGCCGCCTCCTTCTTGAACGGCTCGCCCGCCACCAGCCGCGAGGCCGCGTCCCGCCACGCCAGCCGGGAGGTGTGCGCCTTCATCTCCATGTCCGCGATCTTGAACTGGATCGCCTGGTTCGCACCGATCGGCCGGCCGAAGGCGTGACGTTCCTTCGCGTACTTGACCGACTCGTCCACGCAGCCCTGCGCCAGCCCGGTCGCCAGCGCCGCGATGGCGATCCGTCCCTCGTCCAGGATGCGCAGGAACTGGGCGTAGCCGCGCCCCTCCTCGCCCAGCAGGTTCGCGGCCGGCACCCGTACGTCGTCGAAGGACAGCTCACGGGTGTCGGAGGCGTTCCAGCCGACCTTGGAGTACGGCGGAGCCACCGAGAAGCCGGGCGTACCGGACGGCACGATGATCGCCGAGATCCGCGGCCCGCCGTCCGGCTTGCGGCCGGTGACGGCGGTGACCGTCACCAGACCGGTGATGTCCGTACCGGAGTTGGTGATGAAGCACTTGGTGCCGTTGATCACCCACTCGCCGGTCGCCTCGTCCAGCCGTGCCGTGGTCCGGGTGGCCCCCGCGTCCGAGCCGCCGTCGGGCTCGGTCAGCCCGAAGGCTCCCAGCATCTCGCCCGAGCACAGTCGCGGCAGCCACTGCCGCTTCTGCTCCTCGGTGCCGAACAGATGCAGCGGCATCGCGCCCAGCGAGACGCCCGCCTCCAGGGTGATGGCGACCGAGGAGTCCACCCGGGCCAGCTCCTCCAGCGCTATGCCGAGGGCCAGGTAGTCGCCGCCCATCCCGCCGTGCTCCTCCGGGAACGGCAGGCCGAACAGGCCCATCCGGCCCATCTCGCGGACGATCTCGTAGGGGAACTCGTGCCGCTCGTAGAAGTCGCCGATCTTGGGCGCCACGACGTCGTGTGCGAACTCCTCCACCGTGCGGCGGAGTTCTTCCAGTTCCGGGGAGAGCTTGTGGTCCATGGTCCTCACTGCTCCTTGTGGGAGTCTGCGTCCGATGCGGCGGGGAAGAGGGCACGTACGGTGCGGGACGGGCTGGGCCGGCCCAACTGCTCGGCCATCCAGGCGCTTGTGGCGACCAGACGGGCGAGGTCGATCCCGGTGTCGATGCCGAGGCCCTGCAGCATCCACACGAGGTCCTCGGTGGCGAGGTTGCCGGTGGCGGACCTGGCGTACGGGCAGCCGCCCAGGCCGCCCGCCGAGGCGTCGACGGTCGTCACGCCGCACTGCAGGGCGGCGAAGGTGTTGGCCAGCGCCTGGCCGTAGGTGTCGTGGAAGTGCACGCCCAGCACCTCGGGGGCGATGCCGACCGCGCCGAGGGCGCCGAGCAGCGCAGTGACGTGCCCCGGTGTGGCCACGCCGATGGTGTCGCCGAGGCTCAGCTCGTCGCAGCCCATGTCGACCAGGGTGCGGCAGACCCGGACCACCTGGTGGACCGGGACGGCCCCCTCCCAGGGGTCGCCGAAGCACATCGACAGATAGCCGCGGACATGACCGTCGGCCGCCTTGGCGCGGGCCACCACCGGTTCGAACATGGCCAGCGCCTCGTCCACGGTGCGATTGAGGTTGGCCCTGGCGAAGGACTCGGTGGCGCTGGCGAAGATGGCGACCCGCCGGGCGCCCAGCGCCAGCGCCCGGTCCAGGCCGCGCTCGTTGGGCACCAGGACGGGCAGCCGGACACCGTCCAGACCGGCCACCATCGGGTACAGCCGCTCGGCGTCGGCGAGCTGCGGCACCCACTTGGGGTGGACGAAGCTGGTCGCCTCGATCGTCGTCAGGCCGGCGGCGGCGAGGCGGCGCACGAACTCGGCCTTCACCTCCGTCGGCACGGTGGCCTGCTCGTTCTGCAGGCCGTCGCGGGCGCCGACCTCGTGGATCCGCACCCGGGCGGGCAGCCCTGGCGTCGGGAAGGTCATGGGGAGCGGCCGGACTGTCATCCCTCCTCCTCCAGCGGTGCGATCACGGCCAGGACCTGATCCATGGCGACCGTGGTGCCGGGGGCGACGTCGATCTCGGCGACGGTGCCGGCGTGCGGGGCGGAGACGACGTGTTCCATCTTCATCGCCTCGACGACCAGCAGACTCTGCCCGGCGGTGACCTTGTCGCCGGTGGCGACCTTCACCACGGTCACGGTGCCGGGCATCGGGGCGGTGAGGGAGTCGGCGCCCGCGTGCGCGGCCCGGGACAGGGAGGCGGCGACCGGGTCGTGGTCGCGTACGTGCCAGGCGTCGCCGTCCCGGCCGAGCCAGTCGGCGGCGCGGTGGAAGGTGTGCCGGACGCCGTCCAGGGTCACGGACACCGCCTCGCCGGTGACGGTGTGGGAGCCGCGCGGGGTGTGCTCGACCGGGTCGCCGAGGGCCCGGAGCGGGAAGCTGACGGGCTCGGGTTCGCCGCCCAGGCGCCAGCCGTTCGGCACGGAGAACGGGTCGGTCCAGCCTCCGTCGCTCCGTGGGCGCAGCGCCTCCAGGCGGACGGCCGCCGCCGCCTCGTACACCTCCTCCGGAACCTCCGTGACGACCAGGCCGTCGACCTCCCGCTCCACCAGCCCGGTGTCCAGCTCGCCGGCCACGACCGCCGGGTGGGCGAGGAGCCGGCGCAGGAACCCGGCGTTGGTCTGCACGCCCAGGGTCACCGTCTCCGCGAGCGCCGCCCGCAGCCGGCGCAGCGCGGCGGGGCGGTCGGGGCCGTGGGCGATCACCTTGGCCAGCATGGGGTCGTAGAGGCTGCCGACCTCGGTGCCCTCGCTGAGCCCGGAGTCGGTGCGGATCCCGGCGCCCTGCGGCTCGCGCAGCCGCAGCACGGTGCCGCCGGAGGGCAGGAAGCCGCGGGCGGGGTCCTCGGCGCACAGCCGGGCCTCGACCGCGTGTCCGGTGAGGGTGATGTCCTGCTGCCCGAACCCCAGGGGCTCGCCCGCGGCGACCCGCAGCTGCCACTCCACCAGGTCCACGCCGGTGACCAGTTCGGTGACCGGGTGCTCGACCTGGAGACGGGTGTTCATCTCCATGAAGTAATAGGAGGAGGGGTCGCTGCCGGGGACGATGAACTCCACCGTGCCCGCGCCGCGGTAGCCGCAGGAGCGGGCCGCCTGCACCGCGGCCTCGCCCATGGCGGCGCGGGTGGCCTCGTCCAGGAGGACGCTCGGGGCTTCCTCGATGATCTTCTGGTGGCGGCGCTGCAGCGAGCACTCGCGCTCGCCGAGGTGGACGACGTTGCCGTGGCCGTCGGCCAGGACCTGGATCTCGATGTGCCGGGGCCGGTCGATCCAGCGCTCCACCAGGAGGGTGTCGTCGCCGAAGGAGGCGCGGGCCTCGCGGCGGGCGGCGGCGATCTCGTCGGCGAGCACGGAGGCGTCGCGGACCAGGCGCATGCCCTTGCCGCCGCCGCCGGCGGAGGGCTTGAGCAGCACCGGGGTGCCGATCTCCCGGGCGGCGGCCGTCAGCTGCTCGTCGCTCAGCCCGGTGCCGGAGGAGCCGGGGACGACCGGGACGCCGGCCGCCCGCACCGTCTCCTTGGCGCGGATCTTGTCGCCCATCAGCGCGATGGCGTCCGCGGGCGGGCCGATGAAGGCCAGACCGGCGGCCTCGCAGGCCCGCGCGAACCCGGCGTTCTCGGCGAGGAAGCCGTAGCCGGGGTGGACGGCCCGGGCGCCGGTGCGGGCGGCGGCCTCGAGCAGCCGCTCCACCGACAGGTAGCTCTCGGCGGCGGGCGGCGGGCCGATCCGGACGGCGGTGTCGGCCTCGCGCACATGCCGGGCGTCGGCGTCGGCGTCGGAGAAGACGGCCACCGAGCGCACACCGAGCGAGCGCAGGGTGCGGATCACCCGGACGGCGATCTCGCCGCGGTTGGCCACAAGGACGGTGTCGAACATGGTGGTCACTCCCCCTCACATCCGGAAGACGCCGAACTGGGGGTCACCCAGCGGGGCGTTGGCACAGGCGGTCAGGGCAAGACCCAGCACCTGACGGGTCTCCATGGGGTCGATCACCCCGTCGTCCCACAGGCGGCCGGTCGCGTAGTAGGCGTTGCCCTGACGCTCGTACTGGGCACGGACCGGCGCCTTGAAGGCGTCCTCCTCCTCCGCCGGCCAGGACTCCCCGCGGGCCTCCAGCTGGTCCCGCTTGACCGTCGCCAGCACCGACGCGGCCTGCTCACCGCCCATCACCGAGATCTTGGCGTTGGGCCACATCCACAGGAAGCGCGGCGAGTAGGCCCTGCCGCACATCGAGTAGTTCCCCGCGCCGTAGGAGCCGCCGACCACCACCGTCAGCTTCGGCACCCGGGTGCAGGCGACCGCCGTGACCATCTTGGCGCCGTGCTTGGCGATGCCGCCGGCCTCGTAGTCCCGGCCCACCATGAACCCCGAGATGTTCTGCAGGAACAGCAGCGGGATGCCGCGCTGGTCGCACAGCTCGATGAAGTGGGCGCCCTTCTGGGCGGACTCGGAGAACAGGATGCCGTTGTTCGCGACGATCCCCACCGGATGACCGTGGATCCGCGCGAAGCCGGTCACCAGCGTCTGCCCGAACTCCGCCTTGAACTCCTGGAACCGGGAACCGTCCACCACCCGCGCGATGATCTCCCGGGCGTCGTAGGGGGTGCGGGAGTCCACCGGCACCGCCCCGTACAGCCCGCCCGGGTCGGCCTTCGGCTCCACGGAGGGCTCCACCGGCCAGGGCAGCGGACCCCGCCCGGGCAGCGTGGCGACGATGTTCCGCACGATCCGCAGCGCGTGCGCGTCGTCCTCGGCGAGATGGTCGGTGACGCCGGACACCCGGGAGTGCACCTCGCCGCCGCCCAGCTCCTCGGCCGTCACCACCTCGCCCGTGGCCGCCTTCACCAGCGGCGGGCCGCCCAGGAAGATCGTGCCCTGACCTCGGACGATCACCGCCTCGTCGCTCATCGCGGGCACATACGCGCCGCCCGCGGTGCAGGACCCCAGGACGGCGGCGATCTGCGGGATGCCGGCCCCCGACATCCTCGCCTGGTTGTAGAAGATCCGCCCGAAATGCTCCCGGTCCGGGAACACCTCGTCCTGCATCGGCAGGAACGCGCCGCCCGAGTCCACGAGATACAGACACGGCAGCCGGTTCTCCAGCGCCACCTCCTGTGCCCGCAGGTGCTTCTTCACCGTCATCGGGTAGTACGTGCCACCCTTGACGGTCGCGTCATTGGCGACGATCACGCACTCCCGGCCGCTGACCCGCCCGATCCCGGCGATCACCCCGGCCGCCGGGGCAGCACCCTCGTACATCCCCTCGGCCGCCAGCGGCGCCAGCTCCAGGAACGGCGAGCCCGGATCCAGCAGCCCGTCCACCCGCTCCCGGGGCAGCAGCTTGCCCCGCGCGGTGTGCCGGGCCCTGGCCTTCTCGCCGCCGCCCAGCCGGGCCGCGGCCAGCCGGCCGCGCAGCTCCCCGACGAGGGCGCGGTGCGCCTCCTCGTTGGCCCGAAAGGCCTCCGACGCGGGATCGGCCGCGCTCGTCAGCTCCGGTGCCTCATGCATCGTGCGGTCCCCTCACCCAGTGGTCCACCAGTTAATGAGCGTTAACGCATTTCCCTCAGGTTAACGACCGCTAACCTCCCTGTCTAGAATCGTCTCCATGGCCACCAGAACCGACGCCCCCACCCGCCGCGAGCAGATCCTCAAGGAGGCCGCCCGGCTGTTCGCCGAGCGCGGCTTCCACGGCGTGGGCGTCGACGAGATAGGCGCGGCCGTCGGCATCAGCGGGCCGGGCCTGTACCGGCACTTCGCCGGCAAGGACGCGATGCTCGCCGAGCTGCTGGTGGGCATCAGCGGTCAGCTCCTCACGGGTGCGAAGCGACGCCTGGCGGAGGCCGACGGCGCGGCCCCCGAGGCGGTCCTCGACTCGCTGATCGAGGGCCACATCGACTTCGCGCTCGACGACCGCCCGCTCATCACCCTGCACGACCGCGAGCTGGACCGCCTCCGGGACACCGACCGCAAGCTGGTGCGCCAGCTGCAGCGGCAGTACGTCGAGCTCTGGGTGTCGGTGGTCCGCCGCCTCTACCCCGAGCTCACCGAGCCCAGTGCCCGCTCGGCCGTCCACTCGGTCTTCGGCCTGCTCAACTCCACCCCGCACCTGGGCCGCCCCGGCTCCCTGCCGGGCCGCGGCACCACGGCCGCGCTGCTGCACCGGATGGCGCGCGGGGCGTTCGCGGCGGCCGGGACGGACCGGCCCTAGGCGCGCCGACCGGGCAGGCCCTGGATCCCGGGGGGGCAGGCCTGCGGCGCCGGTCACGGACGACCGGCGGTGCCGGACACGGACGTGACCCGCGTCCCAGCCGGCGATACGGCCGGGACCGGCACAGGGGGCTGCCTCACAATGGGTGCCATGCCGATAACCGGGACACCCAGCCGCGCCGAACTCGTCGAGCACCTCGTCCGCACCCGCATCGCGGGCGAGGTGGCCACACCCCGCGAGAACAACCTCTCCCACTACCGCAAACTGGCGAACGGCGACCGCAACTTCTGGCTCGGTCTGGAGCTGGGCGACCGCTGGACCGACGAGCAGGACGTGCTCGCGGTGATGGCGGAGCGGGTCGGCGTCAACGACGACTTCGAGTACCGGTACGGCCAGGACACCATCGACCCGGAGCTGACCGTCGCCGGGCTGGAGCGTATGGCCGGGCGGCTGCGCAAGGCGGCCGACGGCGGGCAGCGGGTGCTGTTCGCCACCGGCCACCCCGGCGGACTGCTCGATGTGCACCGTGCCACTGCCGCCGCGCTGCGGGCCGCGGGCTGCGAGATCGTCGTCATCCCGGAGGGGCTGTCGACGGACGAGGGATATGTCATGCAGTTCGCCGACGTCGCGGTGCTGGAGCACGGTGCCACCCTGTGGCACACCCACTCCGGCGAGCCGATGAAGGCGATCCTCACCGGTCTGGAGCGGGCGGGCCGCCCGCTGCCCGACCTGGTGGTGGCCGACCACGGCTGGGCCGGGTACGCCGGACAGCACGGCGTCGACTCCGTCGGCTACGCCGACAGCAACGACCCGGCACTCTTCCTCGCCGAGGCCGAAGGCACCGTCCAGGTGACGGTGCCGCTCGACGATCATGTGCTCAGCCCTCGCCATTACGACCCGATGACGGCGTATCTGCTGGCCGAGGCCGGGATGGCGGCGTAGTCCGCCGCGGGTGTGGACCCGGGGGCCGGTCAGTCCTCCCGGGAGCCCCGCGGCTCCTCGCCGGAGTCCTGCCGCTCCTCGCGGGGGACCCGCACCACGCCTTCCTGGATCACCGAGATCGCGAGCCGGCCGTCCTGGGTGTAGATCCGGGCCTGGCCCAGGCCCCGGCCGCCGTGGGCGGACGGCGAGTGCTGGTCGTACAGCAGCCACTCGTCGGCGCGGAACGGGCGGTGGAACCACATCGCGTGGTCCAGTGACGCCCCGACCACGTCCCCGACCGCCCAGCCGCCGCGGCCGTGCGCGAGCAGCACCGAGTCCAGCAGGGTCATGTCGGAGACGTAGGTGGCGAGGACGACGTGCAGCAGCGGGTCGTCGGCGAGCTTGCCGTTGGTGCGGAACCACACCTGTGAGTGCGGGTCACGGGGCTCGCCGTAGCTGCCGAACGGCGGGTCGGCCACGTAGCGCAGATCGACCGCCCCGCGCGCCTGCAGGAACCGGGTCACCACGTCCGGGTCGAGATGCGGGTAGCCGCTCAGCCGCTCCGCGCCGGTGGGCAGGGTCGCCGGGTCGGGCGCGGGCGGCATCGGGGCCTGGTGCTCCAGGCCCTCCTCGTACCGCTGGAAGGACGCCGACAGGCCGAAGATCGGCTTGCCGTGCTGGACGGCGACCACCCGGCGGGTGGTGAAGGAGCGCCCGTCGCGCAGCCGGTCGACCTTGTAGACGATCGGCGCGCCCGGGTCGCCCGGCCGCAGGAAGTACGCGTGCAGGGAGTGGGCCGGCCGGTCCTCGGGGACCGTCCGGCCGGCGGCGACCAGGGCCTGGGCCGCCACCTGTCCGCCGAAGACGCGGGGGACGACGGCGGACCGGGACCGCCCGCGGAAGATGTCCTGCTCGATCCGCTCCAGGTCGAGCAGATCGAGCAGGGACTGCAGTGCCTCGCTCATGGGGTTCCGATGTACCGGCAGGTCGTGTCCGTGCCTTACAGGCCCATGTCCTTGGCGATGATCGACTTCATGATCTCGCTGGTACCGCCGTAGATGCGGTTGACGCGGTTGTCCGCGTACAGGCGGGCGATCGGGTACTCGTTCATGTAGCCGTAGCCGCCGTGCAGCTGCAGGCAGCGGTCGATGACGCGGTGCGCGACCTCGGTGCAGAACAGCTTCGCGGAGGCGGCCTCGGCGGGGGTGAGCTCACCGGCGTCCAGGGCCTCGGTCGCGCGGTCGGCGACCGCCTCGGCGGCGTCCACCTCGGCCTGGCAGGCGGCCAGTTCGAACTTGGTGTTCTGGAAGCTGGCGACCGTCTTGCCGAACACGGTGCGGTCCTGCACGTACTGCTTGGCGAACCGGACGGCGGCCTTGGCCTGGGCGTAGGCGCCGAAGGCGATGCCCCAGCGCTCGGAGGCCAGGTTGTGACCGAGGTAGGAGAAGCCCTTGTTCTCCTCGCCGAGCAGGTCCTCGACCGGGACCTTGACGTCGACGAACGCCAGCTCGGCGGTGTCGGACGTCTTCAGGCCCAGCTTGTCGAGCTTGCGGCCGACCGAGTAGCCCTCGGACTTGGTGTCCACCGCGAACAGCGAGATGCCGTGGCGCCGGTCCTCGGCGGTGGGCGCGGCCGTACGGGCGCAGACGATCACCCGGTCGGCGTGCACGCCGCCGGTGATGAAGGTCTTGGCGCCGTTGAGGACGTAGTGGGTGCCGTCCTCGCTCAGCCTGGCGGTGGACTTCATGCCCGCGAGGTCGGAGCCGGTGCCCGGCTCGGTCATCGCGATGGCCCACATCTCCTCGCCGGAGACGAAGTTCGGCAGGTAGCGCTTCTTCTGCTCGTCGGTGGCGAGCATCTTGACGTACGGCAGGGCGAGCAGCACGTGCACGCCGGAGCCGCCGAAGCTGACGCCCGCGCGGGCGGTCTCCTCGTACTGGATCGCCTCGAACTTGTGCGACTCCAGGCCGGCGCCGCCGAACTCCTCGGGGACGTTGATGCCGAACAGGCCCAGCTCGGCGAGCTTGTAGTAGAACTCGCGCGGCGCCTGGCCCGCGGCGAACCACTCGTCGTACACGGGTACGACCTCGGCCTCGATGAAGGCGCGAAGGGTCTCCCGGAACGCCTCGTGATCCTCGTTGAACACCGTACGGCGCACGCCGCCACCTCCACCGGTACGTCTGTCTAAGCGCTTGCTCAGAGTGCACCGTACCGGTCGGTAGGGACAGGCGTCCAGAGCAGAGGCCGCGTAACGCTCGTCACGCCTCACGTCCTCCGCAGCGCGAACCACAGCTCCATGCGGACGTCCGGGTCGTCCAGGTCGGCCTCCAGCAGGGCCGCGCAGCGGGCGATGCGCTGGCGGACGGTGTTGCGGTGCACGGACAGGGCGACCGCGGTGCGGTCCCAGCTGCCGTGCAGGGACAGCCAGGTGCGAAGCGTCTCCGGCAGGGCCGGGACGGCGGTGACCGGGGCGAGCAGGGCGCGGGCGTGTGCCTCGGCGGCGTCGTCCGGGAGCAGGTCGGCGAGGGCGGGCCGGGCGGCGTGCCGGACCAGCGGGGTACGGGTGGCGCGGGCGCGGGCCAGAGCGCGGGCCGCCTGGGCGTCGGCGGCCGGCCAGTCGCGCGGGGCGGCGGGGGCGCTGACGCCCAGGGTCCAGCCGGGCTGCGGGTCCGGGTCGCGGCCGGCCGGGAGGAGCAGGCGGACGACGTCCGGCGCGGGGTCGACCAGGGACGAGCCCAGGGCGGCAGCGAGCGCGGAGGCGGCGACCGCGTCGGATGCCCGCCCGGCACCGGGTGCGGCTCCGGGCGTGACCCTCGCTCCGGCGTGGCGCGCGGCTCCGGGCGTGGCTTCGGCGCCGGGCGTGCCTCCTGTGCCGGGTGTCGCCCGGGTGCCGGGTGTGGCTCGAGTGCCCGGTGTGGTCGTCGCGGTGCCGGGTGCGGTCGCGGTGCCCGGTGTGGTCCGGGCCCTGGGTGCGGGTGCGGTCCCCGCTCGGGGGTCGGGGCGGGCGCCGGTTGCGGGGCGGGTGTCCTGTGCGGTACGGGCGTCGGGGCGGGCGTGGACGACCAGCCAGCGGTCCGTGTCGCCCAGCAGCGGCGCCACCTCCTCGGGCCCGGCGCCCAGCAGCAGCCGGACGAGCGCCGAGGAGCGGGCGGCGCCGCTGCTGCTGAGCTGCTCCCCGGTGAGGAGAGTCAGCAGCACCGCCGCGACCGAGGCGATCGTGTGGTCCCCGGGCTCCCGGTGCGGCGCCGCGACGCCGAGCGCGAAGCCCCCGTCGGTGGCGCCGAGGGCGTAGCCGGAGAGACGCACACCCCCGACCGTGTCGGTGGCCGTCGTGGAGGGACCCGCGGCGACGAACCGGGCCAGATCGGCCAGTGCCCCTCGCGTCTCCTCCGGCTGTTCCCGCCCCGCCGAGGCGATCTCCGCCCCCTCCGGCCCGTAGAGCACCGCGAGCCCGCCGAGCCGCGCGGCGAGCCGGCGCAGCACCGACGGGACCGGGTCCGCGGAGGAGGCCGCGGCGGCCAGGCCCTGCTGGGCCTCCGAGACCCGGCGCAGCTCCGCCAGCCGGGCCTGCGCCATCAGCTGCCAGACCGCGCGGGTCACCGCGGCGAACGTCGTCGGCGGCGGCACCTCCAGCAGCGCCAGCCCCCGCCGCTCACAGGCCGCGACCAGGGCCGGCGGCACCGTGTCGTGCACCGGCGCCACCCCGAAGCCGAGTGCGGCGCAGCCCGCGTCCACCGCCCGGGAGACGTAGCCGTCGAGGTACGTCTCCGCCTCCCGGCCCCCGGGGATGTGCACCCCGGCGGTCAGCAGCAGCTCGCCGCCCAGCAGATACGGGCGCGGGTCGGACCACTCCGAGGTGTGCGCGGCGTGGACCATCACCCCGGGGTCGGCCGGGGCGACCAGCTCGCGCAGGGCCAGATCCTCGCGGGACAGCAGCGCCACGAGGGGCACCGCAGGCGTGGGTGGGACTGCAGGTTCCTGCATGATGGACGATCCCTCCACTTCGGCATGCCGGAGTGGATGAAACGTACACTTCGCAGCCGCTTTTCGGCCACCTACTGTCAATCCGGACCGGAAGCCACACCGGCGGCCACGGGTACGGGCGGATGTCCCCGCGGCGCGCCACCGGACCGATCCCATCTGCACGACACGCCACCGAGAGTGCGCGAAGGAGAGCCCCATGGCCGTCGACTACCTCGTGATCGTCGTCTATCTGGCCGGCATGCTGGCCATGGGCTGGTGGGGCATGCGCCGCGCCAGGTCCAAGAGCGAGTTCCTCGTGGCCGGGCGCCGCCTCGGCCCCGCGATGTACTCCGGCACCATGGCGGCGATCGTCCTCGGCGGCGCGTCCACCATCGGCGGCGTCGGTCTCGGCTACCAGTACGGCCTCTCCGGCGCCTGGATGGTGGTCACCATCGGCCTCGGCCTGCTGGCCCTGTCCGTCCTCTTCTCCGCCCGCATCGCCCGGCTGAAGGTCTACACCGTCTCCGAGATGCTCGACCTGCGCTACGGCGGCCGGGCCGGCGTCATCTCCGGCCTGGTCATGTGGGCGTACACGCTGATGCTCGCGGTGACCTCCACCATCGCCTACGCCACGATCTTCGACGTGCTGTTCGACGTGAACCGCACCCTCGCGATCATCCTCGGCGGCTCCATCGTCGTCGCCTACTCCACGCTCGGCGGCATGTGGTCCATCACCCTCACCGACATGGTGCAGTTCGTGGTGAAGACCATCGGCGTGCTGCTCCTGCTGCTGCCCATCGCCGTCGTCAAGGCCGGCGGGTTCAGCGAGATGAAGGCCCAGCTGCCCACCGAGTACTTCGACCCGCTGGGCATCGGCGGCGAGACGATCTTCACCTACGTGCTGATCTACACCTTCGGCATGCTCATCGGGCAGGACATCTGGCAGCGCGTGTTCACCGCGCGCAGCGACACCACCGCGAAGTGGGGCGGCACCATCTCCGGCACCTACTGCCTGGCCTACGCCGTCGCCGGCGCGATCATCGGCACCGCCGCCAAGGTGCTCTACCCCGACCTGGCCAACGCCGACGACGCCTTCGCCACCATCGTCAAGGACGAGCTGCCGGTCGGCGTGCGCGGCCTGGTGCTGGCCGCCGCCCTCGCCGCCGTGATGTCCACCTCCTCCGGCGCCCTGATCGCCTGCGCCACCGTCGCCAACAACGACATCTGGGCCCGGCTGCGCGGAGTGGTCCGCCGCTCCGGCGAGCCGCACGACGAGGTCAAGGGCAACCGGGCCTTCATCCTCCTCATGGGCGCCGCGGTGATCTGCGCCTCCATCGCCGTCAACAACGTGGTCGAGGCGCTCACCGTCGCCTACAACCTGCTCGTCGGCGGCCTCCTCGTCCCGATCCTCGGCGGACTGCTGTGGAAGCGCGGCACCGCACAGGGCGCACTCGCCGCGGTCGCCGTCGGCGGGCTCGCCGTCATCGGTCTGATGGCCGGATACGGCATCCTGGCCAACGAGCCCATCTACTACGGCCTGCTGGCCTCCCTGGCCACCTACGTCGTCGTCTCCCTGGCCACCCCGCCGACCGACGCCGCCGTCCTGGCCGCCTGGCGGGAGCGCCTCGCCGGCCGGGCCCCCGAACCCGTGTCCGACCCGGTCCCGGCTTCCCACTAGAGTCGGACAGCAAGCAGCAAGTAGTACATACGCGACGAAGCGTACGAAGGAAGGCAGTTCATGAGCAGCACCGAGACGCCCCGCGGCCCCGTCGACTCGTCCCGCGTCCCGCGGTACGCCGGCCCCGCGACCTTCGCCCGGTTGCCCCGCCTGGACGAGGTCGGCACCGCCGACGTCGCCGTCGTGGGCGTGCCGTTCGACTCGGGCGTCTCCTACCGGCCGGGCGCCCGCTTCGGCGGCAACGCCATCCGTGAGGCGTCCCGGCTGCTGCGCCCCTACAACCCGGCGCAGGACGCCTCCCCCTTCGCCCTCGCCCAGGTCGCGGACGGCGGCGACATCGCCGTCAACCCGTTCAACATCAACGAGGCGGTGGAGACCGTCGAGGCGGCCGCCGACGACCTGCTCGGCACCGGCGCCCGCCTGATGACCCTCGGCGGCGACCACACCATCGCCCTGCCGCTGCTGCGCTCGGTCGCGAAGAAGCACGGCCCGGTCGCCCTGCTCCACTTCGACGCCCACCTGGACACCTGGGACACCTACTTCGGCGCCGAGTACACGCACGGCACCCCGTTCCGCCGCGCCGTGGAGGAGGGCATCCTCGACACCGAGGCGCTCTCCCACGTCGGCACCCGCGGCCCGCTCTACGGCAAGCAGGACCTCGACGACGACGCCAAGATGGGCTTCGGCATCGTGACGTCGGCGGACGTCATGCGGCGCGGCGTGGACGAGGTCGCCGACCAGCTCCGCCGGCGCATCGGCGACCGGCCCCTCTACATCTCCATCGACATCGACTGCCTGGACCCGGCCCACGCGCCCGGCACCGGCACCCCCGAGGCCGGCGGCATGACCTCCCGCGAGCTGCTGGAGATCCTGCGCGGGCTGGCCTCCTGCCACCTGGTGTCGGCGGACGTCGTCGAGGTGGCCCCGGCGTACGACCACGCGGAGATCACCTCCGTGGCCGCCTCCCACACCGCGTACGAACTCACCACGATCATGTCCCGCCAGATTGCCGAGGCCCGCTCGAAGTGACGCACGACCACGACCTGGTACTCCGCCCGACCCCCGCCCAGACGGAGGCCGCGCTCAACCCTCCCCCCGGCCGCAACGGCGGAGACCTGGTCGTGGAGGCGCTGGCCGGGCTCGGCGCGACCACCGTCTTCGGCCTGCCCGGCCAGCACGCCCTCGGCATGTTCGACGCGCTGCGCCGCTCGGACCTGCGGTACGTCGGGCTGCGGGTGGAGAACAACGCCGGCTTCGCCGCGGACGCCTACGGCCGGACCACCGGCGAGGCGGCCCCGCTGCTGCTGTCGACCGGCCCCGGCGCGCTGACGTCCCTCGCGGCGCTGCAGGAGGCGCGGGCCGCCTCCGCCCCCGTGCTGGCGATCAGCAGCCAGGTCCCGACGGCGGGCCTGGGCGGCGGGCGCCACGGCTATCTCCATGAACTCCCCGACCAGGCGGCCTCCTTCCGGGGTGTGGTCAAGTCCGTCCACACCGTCCGCACCCAGTCGCAGATCCCGTCGGCGGTCGCGGAGGCCTGGAGGTCGGCGCTGACCGCCCCGCACGGCCCGGTGTGGGTGGAGATCCCGCAGGACGTGCTGCTGGCCCGGACGTCCCTGCCCGTGGTGACCGCCGTCGACGCGACGCCCGAGGAACTGGCACCGCGCGTCGAGCTCACCGCGGTCGCCGCGGACCTGCTGTCGAAAGCGTCCCGCCCGGCCGTCATCGCGGGCGGCGGAGTGGTCCGCTCGGACGCGTCGGGCAAGCTGCGGCAGCTGGCGGAGCGGCTGAACGCCCCGGTGGTGACCACCTTCGGCGGCAAGGGCGCCTTCCCGTGGCAGCACCCGCTCTCCCTCCAGTCCTGGCTGGAGGACCGCCATACGACGGATTTCCTGGAGGACGCGGACGTCCTGCTGGTCGTCGGCTCCGGCCTCGGTGAACTCTCCTCGAACTACCACACGTTCCGGCCACGCGGCCGGGTGATCCAGATCGAGGCGGACCTCGGCAAGCTGGAGTCCAACCACCCTGCCCTCGGCATCCACGCGGACGCCCGGCTGGCGTTGCAGGCCCTGCTGGAGACGGTCGAGGACCGCCCGGACGGGACGGCAGCGACCCGGGTACGGGAGGTGCTGGACAGGGTCCGCGGCCGTATCGACGCCCAGGACCTCACCCTGGAGCAGGAGGTGCTGGGCGCGGTGCGCCGGGCCCTGCCCGAGGACGCCCCCAGCTTCTGGGACATGACGATCCTGGCCTACTGGGCCTGGTCGGCCTTCGACGCCGGGGCGCCCAACACCATGCACTCGGCCCAGGGCGCCGGCGGTCTCGGTTACGGCTTCCCGGCCGCCCTGGGCGCAGCCGCGGCCGACCCCACCCGCCCGGTCCTGGCCGTCTCGGGCGACGGCGGCGCCCTGTACTCCATCGCCGAGCTGGCCACCGCCCGCCAGTACGACCTGAACGTCACCTGGCTGATCGTCGACGACGGCGGCTACGGCATCCTGCGCGAGTACATGACCGACACCTTCGGCCGGGCCACGGCGACGGAGCTGACCCGCCCCGACTACGTGGCACTGGCCGAGTCCTTCGGCGTCCCCGGGATCCGCACGGCCCCCGGGACACTGGAGCAGGACCTGGCGAAGGCGCTGGCGTCACCCGGGCCGTCGGTGGTGGTGCTCCCGGCGGTGCTGCGGATGTTCGCGCCCACGCACCTGGGGTGAGTCGACGCACCTGGCGCACGGGCGCCCGCGCGAGCGCCGCCAGATCGACTACCAGATCGACTCGACCCACTCCGGATGGTCGATGAACGGGTTGCGGTTGCCCTGGTAGGAGCCGTATATGACCTCGTTGCGGCGTTCCTCGAAGGCGTCCGGCGGGTCCTCGGCGTGCCACTCCTTGAGCACCTCGAGCCGGCCCATGTACGGGGTGCTGCCGTTGCCGACGCTGCCGTTGACCTCGAGGTCGGCCCACCCGTCGCCGCCCTCGTAGCGGACCGCCATGTAGAAGATCATGCGGGCCACGTCGCCCTTGACGGCGTCCCGGGGCTCGAAGGAGTCGGAGTCGGTGCGGCTGCCCCCGCCGCCGGAGAACGCACTGCCGCCGTGGTCGAAGTCCTTGTTGCCGCGGATGCTGTTGACGCGGACGTCGGACGGCCGCAGGTGGTGCAGGTCGGTGCCGGGGCCGGTGGCGGTGCCGAACCCGCCGTGGGACTTGGCCCAGACGTGCTCGCGGTTCCAGTCGCCGAGGTCACCGCCGTTGAGGTACCTGCTGCGGGATTCCCCGGAGTAGAGCAGGATCACGCTGCCGCTGTCGCCGGGGTCCTGGTCGGTGTTCCTGAGGGCGCTCCACACCGCCGAGTACGACAGTTTCGTCTGGTCGCTGATGATCGTGTGCAGCGAGTCCTTCAGTGCCGGGCCGGTCCTGCCGATCGCGTCGGCGTAGTAGCCGGCGCAGTAGCCGGTGCACGGGTCGTCGTACGCGTCGGCCGGTGCGGCGCCGGCGGTGGGGAGGGCGAGGGCGGCCAGCACGGCCGAGGCGCCGAGCGCCACGGTCTTCCGGCGGCGGGCGGGTGCCCGGCGGGCGTGCGTCGCAGGCATGGGGTACCTCCGGTCTACGCGGGTCGGGGAGTGGTAGTCCGGAGAGTGACATGAGCATGTAGGCAGGAGAATGTACGGGACGTGTCGAATCCGTGACGTGGCAGCGGCACGCCCTGGCGGGACGTCCCCCGGCGCCGGCGGCCCGACCGTTCCGTAACGGCGCGGTCTACCGGGCGTCACCGCACCCCCCTACGGTGACGCGCATGCGCCCGAGATCCGCACGCACCGCCCTCGCCGCCCTCACGGCGGCCCTGACCGCGGCGGCCTGCCTCACCGCCGCCGCGCCCGCCGCCGCCCGCCACAGCCGGGCCTGCTCGCCCGCCGTCTCGCTGGCCGGGTACACCGACGCCCTGGACAAGACGACGTACGACGGCACCTACGTCGGCAACCTCTCCGCACTCGCCCCCGACCGGCGCCGCACGCTCGCCGCGCTCTCCGACCGGTCCGCGCTCTTCCGGCTGGACGCGCGGACCCTCGCACCCAGGAGCGTCGTGACGCTCGCCGACGAGAACGGCGCCGCCCTCGACGCCGAGGGGCTGGTCGTCGACCGCGACGGCACCTACCTCGTCTCCTCCGAGACCGAGCCGACCGTGCGGCGCTACTCGCGGGACGGGGCGCGGATCCTCCACCGGCTGCCGGTGCCGGACGACCTCCGGCCCGCCCCCGGGGGCAGGGCCCGCGGGAACGGGACCTTCGAGGGGCTGACGCTGCTGCCCGGCGGCCGGACGCTGCTCGCCGCCATGGAGTACCCGCTGGCCGGGGACCCGGCCGACCTGGTCCGGTTCCAGACCTGGCAGCGGACCTGGCGCGGCGACTTCCGGCTGGGCCGGCAGTACGCCTACCGGGTCGACCCCGGCCTCGGGGTCTCCGAGGTCACCGCCGCCCCCGACGGCCGCCTCCTCGTCCTGGAACGCGGCTGGACCGCCGGGGTCGGCAACACCGTCCGGCTGTACCTCGCCGACCTGCGCCGGCCCACGGCCGCCAAGCGGATCCTGGCCGACCTCGCCGACTGTCCGTCCCTCGGTGCGCCCGCCGGGCAGCCCCAGCCCAACCCGCTCCTCGACAACCTCGAGGGCATGGCCGTCACCGGCCGGACCCACGGGCGCCTCGACGTCGTCCTCGTCAGCGACGACAACCAGAACACCGCGCAGATCACCCGCTTCCTCCGCCTCCGCGTCCGCGTCCGCGGCTGAAAACGGTGGGGGACAGACCGGCGGGATGAAATCGCCGCCCGTGCGCGTTGGTGCCTTCCGGTAGATCAGGCAGACCGCGGGATCAGGATCACGGAGGGCACCGGCGTGGACGCGCAACGGGGATGGGCACGGCGACTGTGGGGATACGCCTGGCGCTACCCCAAGGACGTCGTCCTCGCCCTCGGCTCCTCCCTCGCCGGCATGGCCGTCATGGCGCTCGTCCCGCTGATCACCAAGGTGATCATCGACGATGTGATCGGCGACAAGAGCCGGGAGATGGTCACCTGGGCCGGGCTGCTCATCGGTGCCGCGCTCGCCGTGTACGGGCTCACCTACATCCGGCGCTACTATGGCGGCCGGCTCGCCCTGGACGTCCAGCACGACCTGCGCACCGGGATGTACGGGACGATCACCCGGCTCGACGGGCGCCGGCAGGACGAGCTGTCCACCGGCCAGGTCGTCGGGCGGGCCACCACCGACCTCCAGCTGATCCAGAGCCTGCTGTTCATGCTGCCCATGACCATCGGGAACATCCTGCTGTTCCTGATCTCCCTGGTCATCATGGCGTGGCTGTCGCTGCCGCTCACCCTGGTCGCGCTGGCCGTCGCCCCCGCCCTGTGGTTCATCGCCAAGCGCAGCCGCGCCCGCCTGCACCCCTCCACCTGGTACGCCCAGGCCCAGGCCGCCGCCGTTGCGGGCGTCGTCGACGGCGCCGTCGGCGGCGTCCGCGTGGTGAAGGGCTTCGGGCAGGAGGAGCAGGAGACCGGCAAGCTCCGGGAGGTCGGGCGGAAGCTGTTCGCCGGGCGGCTGCGGACCATCCGGCTGAACAGCCTCTACACCCCGGCCCTGCAGGCCGTCCCCGCCCTCGGCCAGGTCGCCATGCTCGCCGTCGGCGGCTGGCTGGCCGTGCGCGGCAACATCACGCTCGGCACCTTCGTCGCCTTCTCCACCTACCTCGCCCAGCTCGTCGGCCCGGTCCGGATGCTCGCCATGGTCCTCACCGTCGGCCAGCAGGCCCGCGCCGGCACCGAGCGCGTCCTGGAGCTGATCGACACCGAGCCCACCCTGACCGAGGGCACCCGGACACTGCCCGCCGACGCACCCGCCACCGTCGAGTTCGACGACGTGTCCTTCGGCTACGACCCCGAGCACCCCGTCCTGGACGGGCTCTCCTTCGAGATCCGGCCCGGCGAGACCCTCGCCGTCGTCGGCGCCTCCGGCTCCGGCAAGTCCACCGTCTCCCTGCTCCTGCCGCGCTTCTACGACGTCACCCGCGGCGCCGTCCTGGTCGGCGGACACGATGTGCGGGAGCTGACCTTCGACTCGCTGCGCTCCGCCATCGGGCTGGTCCCCGAGGACTCCTTCCTCTTCTCCGACACCGTGCGCAGCAACATCGCCTACGGCCGGCCCGACGCCACCGACGAGGAGATCGAGGCCGCCGCGCGGGCCGCGCAGGCGCACGGCTTCATCACCGGGCTGCCCGAGGGGTACGACACGACGGTCGGCGAGCACGGGCTGACCCTCTCCGGCGGCCAGCGCCAGCGCGTCGCCCTGGCCCGCGCCCTGCTCACCGACCCCCGGCTGCTGGTCCTGGACGACGCCACCTCCGCCGTGGACGCCCGTGTCGAGCACGAGATCCACGAGGCGCTGGGACGGGTCATGCGGGGCCGCACCACCCTGCTGATCGCCCACCGCCGCTCCACGCTCAACCTCGCCGACCGCATCGCCGTGCTCGACCACGGCCGGCTCGCCGACCTCGGCACCCACGAGGAACTCCAGAAACGTTCCGCCCTGTACCGGCGCCTCCTCACCGACCCCGACGAACTGGGCGGCGTCTCGCCCGGCCACGTCCAGCCCCCCGCCCCGCGCGAGGACGCCTCCGTACGCGACGAACTCGACGCCGGCTTCGACGCCGAACTCGGCATCACCCCCCGGCTCTGGTCCGGGGCGCGCGAGCCCCGGGACGAGGCCATGGCGGGCACCCCGGCCACCCCCGAACTGCTCGCCCAGGTCGACGCGCTGCCCCCGGCGACCGGCACCCCGGACGTCGACGAGGCGCAGGCGGTGCGGCCGGAGGCGTCGTACGGACTGCGCAGGCTGCTGCGCGGCTTCGGTCCGCCGCTGCTGCTCGCCCTCGCTCTCGTCGCCGTGGACGCCGGCATGGCGCTGCTGCTGCCGGTGCTGATCCGGCACGGCATCGACGACGGCGTCACCCAGGCGGCGCTCGGCGCGGTCTGGGCGGCATCCGTGCTGGGCCTGCTCGCCGTGGTCGCCCAGTGGGCCGCGCAGACCGGCGAGATCCGTATGACCGGCCGCACCGGCGAGCGGATCCTCTACGCGCTGCGCCTGAAGATCTTCGCCCAGCTGCAGCGGCTCGGCCTCGACTACTACGAGCGAGAGCTGACCGGCCGGATCATGACCCGGATGACCACCGACGTCGACGCGCTGTCGACGTTCCTGCAGACCGGGCTGGTCACCGCGTTCGTCTCGCTCGTCACCTTCTTCGGCATCACCGTGGCGCTGCTGGTGATCGACATCCAGCTGGCGCTGGTCGTCTTCGCCACCCTGCCGCCGCTGATCGTCGCCACCTACTACTTCCGCCGGGCGAGCGTGAAGGCGTACGAACTGGCCCGGGAACGGATCTCCACGGTCAACGCCGACCTGCAGGAGTCGGTGTCCGGGCTGCGGATCGTGCAGGCCTTCGGGCGGGAGCGGGACGGCGGCCGGAACTTCGCCGAGCGCAGCGACAGCTACCGCCGGGCCCGCATCCGCGGCCAGTGGCTGATCTCGGTCTACTTCCCGTTCGTGCAGCTGCTGTCCTCGGCCGCCGCCGTCGCGGTGCTCGTGGTCGGCGGCAACCGGATCGACGCCGCCACGCTGACCACCGGCGCACTGGTGGCGTACCTGCTCTACATCGACCTGTTCTTCGCACCCGTCCAGCAGCTCTCCCAGGTCTTCGACGGCTACCAGCAGGCGTCCGTGTCGCTGGGCCGCATCCAGGAGCTGCTGCGCGAGCCGACCTCCACCGAGGCGCCCGCGCGGCCCCGGGAGGTGGGCCCCCTGCGCGGCGAGATCGCCTTCGAGGACGTCCGTTTCGCCTACGGGGACGACGAGGACGCCCTGGCCGGCATCGACCTGCGCATCCCAGCCGGACAGACCGTCGCCTTCGTCGGCGAGACCGGCGCCGGAAAGTCGACCCTGGTCAAGCTGGTGGCCCGGTTCTACGACCCCACCGGGGGCCGGGTCACCGTGGACGGCCAGGACCTGCGCACCCTCGACCTCACCGGCTACCGGCACCGGCTGGGCGTGGTCCCGCAGGAGGCGTATCTCTTCCCCGGCACCGTCCGGGACGCCATCGCCTACGGCCGCCCCGACGCCACCGACGCCGAGGTGGAGGCCGCGGCCCGCGCGGTCGGCGCCCACGAGATGATCGCCACCCTGGAGGACGGCTACCTCCACGAGGTCGCCGAGCGCGGCCGCAACCTCTCCGCAGGGCAGCGGCAGCTCATCGCGCTGGCCCGCGCCGAACTCGTCGACCCGGACGTGCTGCTCCTCGACGAGGCCACGGCCGCGCTGGACCTGGCCACCGAGGCACAGGTCAACCAGGCCGCCGACCGGTTGGCGGGCCGCCGTACGACACTGGTGGTGGCCCACCGGCTGACCACCGCCGCCCGTGCCGACCGGGTCGTCGTCATGGACCACGGCCGGGTCGCCGAGGACGGCACCCACGACGAACTCCTCGCCCGCGACGGGCGGTACGCGCAGCTGTGGCGGACCTTCATCGGCGCCGCCGGGCCGGAGGAGCCGGTGGCCGCCACCCGCTGAGGGCCGAGGGTGTGCAACCATCCGGCACACGTCCTGCGTCCGTACACCCGTACGCCGAGGGCCGCCGTACGGGAGGGGCGACAGTGGGCACAGTGGGCAGGGCTGCTGCTGCGAGAGGTGCCGCGATACGCCGGCGGGTGGCGGTCGGCGTGGCCGTGCTGACCGCGTCCGGGCTGCTCGCCCTGGCGGCGCCCCAGGACGCGGAGGCCGCGGCGTACTGCCCGGGCCGCAAGGCCCGCACGCTCCCGTTCTCCGCCGGCACCGTCCTCGTGTACAAGCGCGGCGGCTACGTCTGCGCGGTCACCGTCCCCAAGAAGCCCGGCACCAGGCGGACCATGTCGGTCAGCGTCCAGCCGCGCGGCGGCCGGCCGGTCGTCGACGCGGGCCGCTTCGCCTACCGCGCCGGCCCGGTGACGGTCCACGCCGGCCAGCGCTGCGTACGGGTCCGCGGCAAGATCTCCGGAGCCTCGGTCAGCTCCGGCTGGATCCTGTGCTGACAGCCTGACCGGATCGCCACAGTTCGCCATCTCCCCTGGTGCACGGGTGAGTTGCTCCGATAGCTTCCGGGCGCACATCTGTCTCACAGGGAGGGTGCATGCGCACAGCGCTCAGATGGCTGCTGGCGCTGGCGGTGCTCATAGGCACCGTCGGCACGGCGGGGACGGCCACCGCCGCCCAGCCGGAGGCCACGGAAAATTCCACCGCAACGACCGACATCGAGAAGAGGCTGCTCTCCATACCGGGCATGAGCCTGGTCGAGGAGAAGCCGTACCCGGGCTACCGCTTCTTCGTCCTGGAGTACACCCAGCCGATCGACCACCGCCGCCCGTACCGGGGCACGTTCCAGCAGCGCCTCACCGTGCTGCACAAGGACGTCGACCGCCCCACCGTCTTCCACACCAGCGGCTACCACGTCTCCACCAACCCGAGCCGCCGTGAGCCGACGCAGATCGTCGACGGCAACCAGGTCTCCATGGAGTACCGCTTCTTCACCCCGTCCCGGCCCGACCCGGCCGACTGGTCCAAGCTGGACATCTGGCAGGCGGCCAGCGACCAGCACCGCATCTTCAAGGCGCTGAAGAAGATCTACGACCGGAACTGGATCTCCACCGGCGGCTCCAAGGGCGGCATGACCGCCACCTACTACGAGCGTTTCTACCCGCGTGACATGGACGGCGTCGTCGCCTACGTCGCCCCCAACGACGTGTGGAACAAGGAGGACTCGGCCTACGACCGGTTCTTCGCCACCGTCGGCACCAAGGAGTGCCGCGACCGGCTGAACGGGGTGCAGCGCGAGGCGCTGGTGCGCCGGGCGCCGCTGAAGGAGAGGTACCGGGCCCTCGCCGCCGACAACGGCTACACCTTCGACACCGTCGGCAGCCTCGACCGCGCCTACGAGGCGGTCGTCCTCGACTACGTCTGGGGCTTCTGGCAGTACAGCACCCTGAAGGACTGCGCAGACATCCCGGCGGACGCGAAGAACGCCACCGACGACGAGATCTGGAACTCGGTGAACACCATCTCCGGCTTCTCGTTCTACACCGACCAGGGTCTGGCCCCGTACACGCCGTACTACTACCAGGCGGGCACCCAGCTCGGCGCGCCGACCATCCACTTCCCGCACATCGAGAAGAAGTACGTCCGCTACGGCTACCAGCCGCCGCGGAACTTCGTGCCGCGGGACGTCGAGATGCGGTTCCAGCCGTGGGCCATGTGGGACGTCGACCGCTGGGTCCGGCACAACGCCCGCCACATGCTCTTCGTGTACGGCGAGAACGACCCGTGGGGCGCCGAGCCGTTCCGCCTCGGCCGCGGCGCGCGTGACTCCTACGTGTTCACCGCCCCCGGCATGAACCACGGCGCCGACGTCGCCGGGCTCGTTCCCGAGGAGAAGGCCTTCGCCACCGCCCGCATCCTCGAGTGGGCGGGTGTCGCCCCGGCGAAGGTGCAGGCCGACCCGTCGGCGGCCAGGCCGCTGGCGAGGTTCGACGTGAAGCTGGACAAGCGCGACGTGCAGCGGGAGCCCGCGCTGCGCCCGTGAAGACCCTCCTGTGCCCGGCCGCTGTGAGCAGCCACTCACAGCGGCCGGGCACAGCCCACCGGGCGTTCGCCGCCCAGCCGGACGTACAGCTCGGTCGGCGCCGGGCACCCGGCCCGTTCCGCGACCGCGTCCGTCACCCGGTACTGCGGCTTCCGCTCGCCCGTGCCGTCGCACGCCGTCTCCCGCACCCTGCCGTCCCCGGCGTCGTACACGCAGTCGCCGACGACGGTGCGCGGGCCGCCCCCGCCGCCCGGGTCCCCGGGGTGCGGGGGCTGCAGATTGCGCATACAGGCGTAGCCGTGCGGAACGGTCCCGTCGCCGTCCTCGTCGCGGGACGGGCGCCGCTCGCTGATGTGCAGCACGAAGTCGGTGGTCGCCGGGCACGGTGGCCCGCCGCGCACCCGCCCGCCGTGCCGGGCCACCACCCGCGCCGCCGCCCGCTCGCTGGTGCACGGCACCTCGGTGACCCCGGTCGTGCCGAAGGAACTGCACTCGCCGGGCGCGAGGAACACCGTCCCGTACCCCGACGGCCGGGTCACGGCCGGCACCGGCGTCTCCCCGTCGCCCAGCCGCACGTCGTCCGCCGCCCCCGTCGGGCTCTGGCACCCCGTCAGCAGCACGGCGAGCAGCAGCGTCCAGGCGCCGGCCCCGAACCGTCCCTCCCGCCGTCTCTCCCGCATCGCCGTCCCCCCGAGCCCGGTCCGGACTCCCCCGAGCCCCGTCCAGCGTGACCCGCGGCGGCGGGCGCACGCCAGCCGCGCGGGGCGCTTTGCGGCGGGGTGCGGGGGACCGGCCCGGCGCGTGTCGTACGCGCGCTACGCCCGCGCTACAAGCGGTACGACAGCCCGTGGCCGAGGGGATACAGCACCGTCTGCGGGTCGTCCGCCCGCACCACCGGCACCGGAAGCCTGCCGCGCGGCCGCTCCCGGCCCGCGATCACCCGGGCCGCCGCCCGCAGTTCCACGTCGGTCCAGGAGTAGGCGGCCAGATACGCGGGCACGTCCGGCAGCTGGGCCACGTCGTAGGGGTTGCGGATCGCGACCGCGACCACCGGCTTCCCGGTGGCCAGCAGCCGTCCGACCAGCGTCCGCTGGCTGCTCGACGCGCTGACGTTGTACGTGGCGACGACGACCGCGTCCGCGTCCCCGGCCGTCGCCACCGCCGCCTCGATGGAGGCGGCCGAGGGGGAGATGCCGGTGGACCGGGCGGTGGCCCGGAAGCCCAGCCCGGCGAGGGCCCCGGCGAGCACGCTGGTCGGCGGGCCCGTGGTGCCCGACGGCGAGGACGGGTCGGCGCCGACGACGAGGAGCCTCGGGGTCCGGCGCCGGGACAGCGGCAGCAGCCGGCCCTCGTTCACCAGCAGGGTGGTGGAGCGTTCGGCGATCCGGTCGGCCGCGGCGCGGTGCCCGCGGGTGCCGACGGTGCGGTCCACCTCCCGGCGGGAGGTGTACGCGTCCCGGAACAGGCCCAGTTTGGCCTTCAGCCGCAGGATGCGCAGGATCGACGCGTCGAGCCGGGCCTCGGTCAGCTCGCCGTCGCGTACGGCCGTCAGGACCGCGTTCCAGGCCAGGTCCAGGTCCGGCGGGTTGAGGAGCTGGTCCACACCCGCCTTCAGTGCCAGGACGGGAACCCGGTCGTCGCCGTACTTGCTGCGCACGCCCTCCATGCCGAGGGAGTCGGTGACCACGACGCCGTCGAAGCCCAGTTCCTCGCGGAGCAGCCCGGTCAGTACCGGGTGGGAGAGGGTGGCCGGGTCGCCGGAGTCGTCGAGGGCCGGAACCATGAGATGCGCGGTCATGATCGCGTCGATACCGGCGTCGATCGCCGCCCGGAACGGCGGCGCGTCCAGCTCCTCCCACTCCTCCCGGCTGTGCGTGATGACCGGGAACCCGGTGTGACTGTCGGTGGCGGTGTCCCCGTGCCCGGGGAAGTGCTTGGCGCACGCGGCGATCCCGGACCGCTGATAGCCCGTCACCTCGGCGGCCACCAGACCGGCCACCGCCTGCGGATCGGCGCCGAAGGAGCGTACGCCGATCACCGGATTGGCCGGGTCGACGTTCACGTCGGCGACGGGGGCGTAGTCCTGCAGGATGCCCGTCGCACGCAGTTCGGCGCCCGCGATCCGGCCGAGCGTGCGGGCGTCGGACCGGGAACCCCCGGCGCCGACCGCCATCGCGCCCGGGAAGAGGGTCGCCGGTCGGCCCACCCGGGCCACGATGCCGTGCTCCTGGTCGGTGGAGACCAGCACCGGCAGCCCGCGCTCCAGCTCCAGGGAGGCCCGCTGGATGCCGTTGGACAGGTCCGCGATCTGGTGCGGGTCCCGGGTGTTGTGCGCCCACGAGAAGTAGATGATGCCGCCGACCCGGTAACGGGCGACGAGCTCGGCGGCCGTGCGGACGCCGATCTCCCTGAGGTTGGCATCGATGTCGGCCTGGTCGGGGTCGGTGGCGGAGTGGCCGTAGACCCGCATGACGAACAGTTGGCCGACCTTCTCCTCCAGCGTCATGCGGGAGACGAGGGTGCGGAGGCTGTCCTCGTCCGGCCTGCGGTCGCCGGCGTGCCCGGTGCCCGCCCCTGCCGTCAGGGTGGCGGTGACGCCGGCGGAGGCGGCGAGAAGGGTGCGTCTGGAGGGCTGAGCGGTGCTTCCCGTGCTGCTGTCGTCGTGCACGTGCGCTCCTTCCGGAGAGGTCAGCCTGCGGGAACTGCTGGAAGCTGGGGGGGAGGTGAGGAGAGGTGAGGAGAGGTGAGGCGATGGAAGGTGATGGAGCGTTACTGAAGGAAACTTCCGAGGAGTCACCAATATCCGGGAAGTTTCTGCCAGTCAAGGGAATGCGCAGGAGCCACGAAGGGGCCGCCGCCGGCGCTGTGGAGGGGCGCGCGCCGACGGCGGCGTGGCGCCGGGCGCGCGGTGCGGCGGAGAGGGTGGTCAGCGATCGCAGCCAGCAGCGAGGCCGACACCGCACCGCGGAGACTCGTCCGGCAGCCGCCGATGGGACGGACGGCGGCCGGACCGGGTTCCCGGATCCGGTCGGATCCCCGCGGATCGGTATGGATCGGTGAACGCCGGGTCCGGTGCGCTCAGCGGGACGCCGTACGGGCCGCAGCGCCCGCGTGGCCGACGTGGCCGAGGTGCCCGCCTGGCCCGTCCGCCCTGCGTGGCCCGGCGCGGTCCGTCCGGCTCGCGCGGCTTGCAGGCTGCTCACGGCTCGCTCGGCTCGCTCGGCTCGCGTGGCTCCGGTGGCCCGGCTACCGCGGCTGGCCGGCCTGGCCCGGGTGGCCTGTGTGGCCTGCCCGGTCCGAGTGGTCCCTCTGGCCCGCGTGGCCCGAGCGGCTTGGCTGGCCTGTGTGGCCCGTCTGGCCCGGGTGGGTCGCCGGGCCCGTCTGGCCCGTCTGGCCCATGCGGTTCCTGTGGCCGGCTTGGCCCCCTCCACCCGCGTGGGCCGTCCGGCCCGTGTGCGCCGTGGGAGTCGCCGCGCCCGGCCAGGACGCGCGCAGTGCCCGGACCGTCTCCGCGATCGCCGGGCGCCGGGCGGCCCCCGCGCGCCAGAGCGCGTACAGCCGCCGTACCGGCATCGGTTCGAGCGGCACCGCCACCACCCCGTCTGGGAGCGGTCCACGCCCCAGCCGTGGGACGAGCGCCACGCCCAGCCCGGCGGCGACGAGGGCGACGAGGGTCGGGTTCTCGTCGGCCTGGTGGACGATGTCCGGCTCGTGCCCGGCCGCGCGCAGGGTCCGCAGCAGCCAGTCGTGGCAGACCCGACCGGGGGGCTGGCAGATCCACCGCTGTCCGCCCAGCTCCGAGCGGCGCACTCCGCTCCGCCCCGCGAAGGGATGCCCCGCGGGCACGACCAGGTCGCTCAGGTCGTCCCCGATCACCGCCTGCTCCACCTCGGGCGGGGCGGGCAGCGGCGCGATGTCCCAGTCGTGCGCGACGACGAGGTCGACGGCGCCCTTCGCCACCAGGTCCACCGACAGATGCGGGTCGACCTCGGTCAGCCGGGTGTCGAGCGCGGGATGCCGGGCCGCCAGGTCGGCGAGCACGCCGGGCATCAGCCCCCTGGCCGCCGACGCGAACGCGGCGATCGTCAGCCGCCCGGACGGCACCCCGCGCCGCTCCTCCAGCTCGGTCTCCGCCCGCTCCACGATGGCCAGCAGCTCGCGTGCCGTCTCGGCGAGTTGCCGCGCCTCGTCGGTGAGCCGCACCCCGCGGCCCTCGCGCTCCAGCAGGACGGTTCTGGTCTCCCGCTCCAGCTTGGCGATCTGCTGGGAGACGGCGGAGGGCGTGTAGCCGAGCGCCACGGCGGCGGCAGCGACCGTGCCGTGCACGGAGACTGCGTGGAGCGCGCGCAGGCGCTGGAGGTCGAGCATGGCGGCCCCTGAGGCGTGAGCGATCCGATTCCTTAGCGGTGCTTCATCCAACTGTGCAGCAATCATCGCTGGTACTTCACGGTTTCCGCGAGTGATCCTCGACCCATGCCACCTGCTCGCCCGTCCGGGATGCCCGCGTCCCACCTCTGCCTCGCCGTGCTCGTCGCCGCCGTATGGGGGCTGAACTTCACCGTCATCGAGGTCGGCCTCGACCACTTCCCGCCGCTGTTGTTCACCGCGCTCCGCTTCCTGGCGGCCGCCCTCCCCGCCGTCTTCCTGGTGGGCCGCCCGAAGGTGGCGTGGCGGTGGATCGTGGCCGTCGGGCTGGTCCTCGGCGTGGCCAAGTTCGGTCTGGTCTTCCTCGGGATGGACGCGGGCATGCCCGCCGGGCTGACCTCGCTCGTCCTGCAGGTCCAGGCCGTCTTCACCGCCGTCTTCGCCGCCGCCGTGCTGCGCGAGCGGCCGACCCTGGTGCAGGCGGCGGGCATGGTGGTGGCGCTCGCCGGGATCGGCGTGGCTGCGGCCGACGAGGGCACCTCGGGCCCGCTCGGCGGCTTCGCCCTGGTGGTCGCGGCCGCAGCCGCCTGGGGCGTTTCGAACGTCCTGACCCGGAAGGCGTCCCCGCCCGACGCGCTGAACTTCATGGTGTGGGTGAGCGTCGTCCCCGTCCTGCCGCTGCTGGCGCTCTCCCTGCTGACGGAGGGCGCCTCCCGTGACCTGGCGGCGCTCCGCGGACTCGACTGGGAGGGCGCGGGCTCGGTCCTCTTCGTCGCCTGGGTCGCGACCGTCTTCGGCTTCGGCGCCTGGGGCCGGCTGCTCAGCCGGCACCCGGCGTCCACGGTCGCGCCCTTCTCCCTCCTCGTCCCCGTCTTCGGGGTCTCGTCCGCCGCGCTCCTCCTCGGCGAGCCGGTCACGCCGCTCCGCTGGTGCGCGGCGGCCCTCCTGGTGTCCGGGGTCGCCCTGACGACGCTCCGTCGGCGGCCGGGCGGCCCGCCGCGGACGACGGGAGGCGGAGGGAACGCACCCCCCGCCGAGCACCCGGGCCGCCCGGGGGAGCGGGGTGGGGTCACGCCGACTCGGTCAGGAGCCGGGTGAGGTGGTTCCTGGCGTCGGTCAGCAGGGCGGGGAGCGGGGCCGCGGTCTCGTACCGGTGCTTCTCGTACTCCCAGCAGAGCCAGCCGTCCCAGCCGTGCCGGGAGAGGACCTCGACCACCTCGGCCAGCGGCAGGACGCCGGCGCCGAGCGGGAGCGGGGCGGTCTCGTCGGCGGAGGCGATCTCCTTGACCTGGACGTAGCCGAGGTAGGGGGAGAGCGCGGCGAACGACTCGGTCGGCTGCTCGCCGCCGAGCCAGGTGTGCATCACGTCCCAGACGGCGCCGACCCGGCGGTGCCCGACCAGGCCGAGGACGCGGATCGCCGCGGCGGCGGTCCGGTACGCGTCGTGGGTCTCCAGCAGGATCCGCACGCCGACGTCGCCCGCGTACTCGGCGGCGGTGCCCAGGCGCCGGGCGGCCGTCCCGTCGGCGTCGTCCGACGGCTGGTCCGGGGCGGCGCCGGGGAGGACCCGGAGGTACGGGGCCCCGAGGTCGCGGGCGAGGTCCAGCAGGGCACGGAGTTCGGCGACCACGGGTGCGTCGTCGCCCGGTCCGGCGACCCGCGCATCCCCGGCGAGGGCCAGCAGTTCGACGCCGGACGCCTTGAACCGCGCGGCGGCGTCGGCGCGTTCGGCGGGGGTCAGACCGGGGTGGAGCGGCTCGTCGGGGTGGGCGCGCAGCTCGACGCCGTGGTAGCCGTGGGCGGTCGCGAGGGCCAGCACGTCGGTCAGGGGCAGGCCGGGGACACCGAGGGTGGAGAACGCCAGCTTCATGGGCACGGACCTTACCGTTCCACGCGTAGTTGGCCAGGGTCGGTCGAACCAACACGAACCGGATGTATGGTCCACCCGTCCTCCGAACGGTCGTGAGGACCGGGGGTCAGCGCGAGCCGGGCACTACGGCGCCGAGGTGCAGGCCGGGTCGACCGCGATCACGACGACCCCGGCGGTGGTGGAACAGCACCGTCCGGGCGAACTCCCGCCGACCATGACCGGCAGACAGCTCAGACAGCTCAGACAGCTCAGACAGCTCAGACAGCTCAGACAGCTCGGTCAGCTCCGACAGCTCGGTCAGCCGGTCGCCGATCCGGTGTGGTGCCCGTCGGCCGGCTCGCGCGACGTTGCCTCGCGCAGGTCCAGCCGCCAGTCCTGGCCGACCAGGTCGTGGCCGAAGGAGTGGTGCGGCTGCTCGGCGGTGAGGGTGAAGCCGTGGCGCACGTAGAGGTGGCGGGCGGTGGTGAGGACGTCGTTGGTCCACAGGACGAGGGCGCGGTATCCGGCGTCGCGGGCGAAGCCGACGACGGCCCGGACCAGGCGGTCACCGATCCGCAGCCCGCGGGCCCCGGGTTCGACCAGGAGCAGCCGCAGCCGGGCCGTCTCCGGGGCCTCGTCCCGTACGCACATCACACAGCCGACCGGACGGCCGTCGAGCTCGGCGATCCACACCCGCTCCGCCGCGGGGTCGTGGCCGGCCGCGAAGTCCGCGACGATCCGGGCGACCAGGGCCTCGTACCGGGCGTCCCAGCCGTACTCGGCGGCGTACAGGGCGGCGTTGCGCTGCACGATCCAGCCCAGGTCGCCCGGGCCCGGCCCGCGCAGCACCACGTCCCCGGCGGCCGGTGACCGGCCGCGCCCCTCGGCTCCGGAGAGCAGCTCGCGGACCGTCCGGAGCGCCTCGGCCAGGCGCGGCCGGTCACCGGCCGGGACGGTCGCCAGCAGCGAGCCGACCGAGGTGTTCGACCGTTCGTCCAGCAGGACGGCGGTCTCCCGGCCGCGCGCGGTGAGCACCACCCCGGTACGCCGGGAGTCCCCCCGCCCGGGCGCCCGCTCGACCAGACCGTCCCGCTCGAACTTGTTGAGGATGCGGCTGAGATACCCCGAGTCCAGCGAGAGCGCCGCCCTCAGGTCGGCCGCGTCCGTCCGCGGGGAGTGCGCCAGCTCGTACAGGACGCGGGTCTCGGTGAGCGTGTACGGGGCGTGCAGGGTCCTGCTGTAGTCGAGGGCGCCGATCACGCGCGTGTAGAAGCGGTTGAAGGAGCGGATGTCCTGGACGGTCACGGCGGTCGCCCCCCGGCGGTCGGTGTGCCAGTACCAATCTCTGACTCAGTCAGAGGTTCTTCTGCCGAGCCTAGGCCCACCGACCGCCGTCCGTCCACCGCTCACGCCTCGGCCGGCGCCGCCGCCCGGTAGACGCACACCTGCGCACCCGTGGGTGCAGTGGTCGTGGACACCAGCTCGAACTTCCGGAGCGTGCCGTTCCCCGGGAAGATCGACTTGCCGCCGCCCAACACCACTGGCATCACCATCAGCCGAAGCTCGTCCACCAGGCCCTCGCTCAGCAGCGTGCGGGCGAGCGAGGGGCTGCCCATGACCAGCAGGCCGCGCTCGGGGTCGCCGCTGCCGCCCTCGCGCAGACTGCGGATGCGGGCGACGGCCTCGGCGCCGGGGATGAGCGTGCTGTTCCAGGTCATGTCGCCGTCCCCGAGGGAGCCGGAGACGACGTACTTGGGAAGCGCGTTGATCCGGTCGGCGAACGGGTCCCCGGCCCGCTCGGGCCACGCCTGCGCCATCGTCTGCCAGGTGCGCCGCCCGAACAGCAGCGCGTCGGCCTCCAGGAGCGCCGCGTCGAACGCGCCGCCGACCACCTCGGGGTCGAAGAACTCCTGCGTCCAGCCACCGTGCGCGAACCCGCCGTCGGTGTCCTCCTCGGGCCCGCCCGGTGCCTGCACGACACCGTCGAGGCTCATGAACTCGGTGATCACGATACGCATGGTGACTGTCTCCAACTGTTGTCGCCTGTGCCTGTGCCTGTGGCGTCTGCGGCGCGTGGTGGTCCGCGGTGGTTACGGTCGGGCAGACCGGTGCGCGGTCCGGAATTCATCGGTGCAGAACCGGGAACGTGGGCGAACCGGAGCCGCTGTCATCCGCGCGGTGCCCCGGAGGAGCCCCGGACCATCAGTTCGCCCCGGAGCGTCGCTATCCCGCCGGGCGGTGGCTCCTCCCGTCCGGCGGCGATGCGCCCGGCGCGCGCTCCCGCCCGGGCCAGCGGGAGCCGTACGGTCGTCAGAGCGGGCACCGTGTCGATGCTGCACGGCAGGTCGTCGAAGCCCGCCACCGACACGTCCCCGGGTATGTGGTGACCGGAGTCCCGTAGCGCGGCGCACACGCCGAGCGCCACGGAGTCGTTCGCGGCGACGACCGCCGTGAGCGCGGGGTCCCTGCGCAGGAGCTCGAGCGTGGCCTCGTAGCCGGACTGCCGGTCGTAGCGGCCGTGGACCGTGCGGCACGGGTCGTCCTCGATGCCGTGCGCGGCGAGGGCGGCCCGGTGGCCCTCCAGACGGTGCCGGGCGGTCGTCCGCTCCTCGGGGCCGGCGAGATAGCCGAGGCGGCGGTGGCCCAGGGCGATCAGATGCCCGGTCAGCTCCCGCCCGCCGCCGCGGTTGTCGAAGGCCAGCGTGACCGCGCCGGTATCCGGCACCGGCGGCCGGCCGCACAGCACCACGCGTGTCCCGGCCTCCGACAGTCTGCGCAGCTTCGCCGCCACCGCCGCCCGGTGCTCCGCGTCGTCCACCGCACCGCCGGTCAGCACAACGGCAGCGGCCCGCTGGCGCTGCAGCAGCGTGAGGTAGGTCAGCTCACGCTCGGGGGAGCCGCCGGTGTTGCAGACGACGGCGAGGCGCTCCCCGCCGGCCCGGCCGCCCGGTCCGCCGATCTCCGACTGGATCGCGCTCGCCATGATCCCGAAGAACGGGTCGGCTATGTCGTCGACGAGGATGCCGACCAGGTCCGAGGTGGCGGCGGCGAGAGCGCTGGCCGGGCCGTTGAGTACGTAGTCCAACTCGTCGACCGCCTTGAGCACGCGCGCGCGGGTGGCCGCGGCGACGGGGTAGTTCCCGTTCAGCACGCGCGACACCGTCGCGGGGGACACCCGTGCGCGGGCCGCCACGTCCGCCAGGGTCACCGTCATGTCCTCGTCGTCCTCCGGTCGCGGGCCGCTTCGTACACCCTCGTCGCCTACACGGGACCCTAGGCCCGCAGCCCGCCGTTGTTCGCCTCCTCGAACAACTCGCCCCGCCCCGCCCGGAAAAAAGTCGGGAGAGTTCGTGCAACCCTTTCGCCGCCACGCCTGTCGTACTGGGCGTCGGGACGACCCGGTGGGGGGGATCCGGGGGGATTCGCGGGCGTCCCGCAGGAGGGGAAACGTCGAGGGGGCCGGGTCGCCGACCCGGCCCCCTCGAAGCTGCTCGAAGCAGTCCCCCGGCGTGGCTACAGCGCATCGACCTCCGCCGCCGTCGGATACGACGCCTGGGCCCCCGCCTTCGTCACGGCCGCCGCCCCGACCCGGGCCGCGTACGCCGCGGCCCCGGCCAGGTCCGTGCCGGTACCCAGCTTCCAGGCCAGCGCGGCGGTGAACGCGTCGCCCGCGCCCGTGGTGTCCACGGCGTCCACCTTCACCGACGGCACCCGCGAGACCCCCTCGGCCGAGGCCACGAGAGCGCCCTCTGCCCCGAGGGTCACCACCACCGAGCGGGGCCCCTTGGCGCGCAGGATCCGCGCCCAGTCCTCGGGCTCCTCGCTCACCAGGGAGCCGCCTAGCAGCACCCGCGCCTCGTGCTCGTTGACGACCAGCGGATCGCAGGCGTCCAGCACCTCGCGGGGAAGGGGCCGCGGCGGGGAGGGGTTGAGCACGAAGCGGCTCTCCGGCGCCAGGTTCCGCACCACCTCCACGACCGTCTCCAGCGGGATCTCCAGCTGCACGGAGACCACCCGGGAGGCGTGGAAGAGGCTCACGGCGGCACGCACGTCCTGCGGCGTCAGCCGGCCGTTCGCGCCCGGCGAGACCACGATGCTGTTGTCCCCGGACGGGTCCACCGTGATCAGCGCGACACCGGTCGGCACCTCCCCGACCAGGACGCCCACCGTGTCTACCCCGGCAGACCGCTGCGACTCCAGCAGCAGCCGCCCGTGGTCGTCGTCGCCGACCCGTGCCAGGAGGGCGGTACGAGCGCCCAGCCGGGCGGCGGCGGCCGCCTGGTTGGCCCCCTTGCCGCCCGGGTGCACGGCCAGGTCGGAGCCGAGCACCGTCTCGCCGGCCCCCGGGCGCCGTTCGACGCCGATCACCAGGTCGGCGTTGGCCGACCCCACGACCAGGAGGTCGTAGTCGTACATGGGTTCTCTCCCCGCGTCCGTCGCGCGCCGTCGGCGCGTTCTCCACGGTCATCCTGCCCGTTCCCGCGGCCGCCGCGCGACGGACGTCGCGGCTGCCGATTCCCGGCGGCCCCCTGCCCCTCCGGTCAGTCCCAGAAGTCGCCGTCGTGCGGCAGGGCGGCGAAGTGATCGGGGTCGTGGGACAGGAAGAGGCGGACCCCGGCTCGTCGCAGGGCGCGCAGACGGCCGTAGGTGAGGAGCTTCTCCTGCACGTTCCAGTCGCTCAGCATGGGGATGTTCTGCTCGAGGCCCTCCTCGAGGTGGGCGGCGTCTCCCAGGAAGCCGATCCGGCCGCGGTGGCCGAGGTCGAGGACGACGCCCTGGTGCCCCGGCGTGTGCCCCGCGGTGCGCAGCACGGTGATCGTGCCGTCGAGGAAGAGGTCGGTGTCGCCGGAGAGTTCGAGGAAGTCGTAGCCGCGGCTGGTCCGGTAGTCGTTGAAGGCGTACCCGCGGGCGGTCCAGCGGTCCGGCCACCAGGCGTGGCGCAGCTCGTCGTGCTGGACCACGTGCACCGCGTCCGGGAAGTAGCTCATCCCTCCGGCGTGGTCGAGGTGCAGATGGGAGTAGATCACGTACTTGACGTCGCCGGGCCGGTGGCCGAGGCGCTTCAACTGCGCGTCGACGGCATGCTCCCGGGTGAACCCCTGGGCGCCGTACGCCTCCCGCAGCCCCGGGCCCCAGTAGGCCTCGGCGGCCTCGGGGTCGGCCACGTGATGGTTGATGCCGGTGTCGAAGAGGATCAGCCCGTGCCGGGCGTGCTCGATCACGGCCACCGTCGAAGGCACGGTGACCATGCCCTCCGCGCCGTACAGCAGATCGCTCCTCGGCATCGTGAAGGGCCCGGCGTCGACGGTCGTCACGCGCAAGGTGGCAGCCACGGGGTGCTCCTTCTGTCTCGCTCGGTCACGCGCCCGGAACTCTGCCCTACGGAGTCCGTGCGCCGTCCGCGCCACGCCCGACCGGACGGCGGAGGCCCCGCCACTCAGGCGGCCGGCGAAGCCGCCGCCCCCACCTCGCACCACACGTACTTGCCCCTGCTGCCGTCCCTGGCCAGCGGATGCCAGCCCCACACATCCGCGCAGGCCCGCACCAGCGCAAGCCCCCGCCCCGCCTCCGCCTCCTCCAGCCGCACCAGCGCAACCGGGAGCTCAGGCGGTTCCGGGTCCGCGTCCCACGCCCCGATCCGCAGCGTGCCCGGCGGCGACCAGCGGATGCGGAGGGCAGCGGGGCCCTTGGTGTGGCGTACGGCGTTGGAGACCAGCTCCGCGGCGAGCAGCTCCGCGACGTCCACCCAGGCCGACCAGCCCGTGCAGGGTCAGGATCAGGCGGAGGGTGCGACGGCTGACGGTGACGGCGCGGACGTCGTTCGGGACGTGGAGGGAGTACTCCCAGGGTTCGGTTTCGGGCATGCGGCAACTCCGTTCGGCGAGGTGGGGGTTGGAGTCCGGAGGGGTGCGTGCACGGTGTCATTGCCGCGGCCGTCGTGGCAGGACGGAGCGGTGCGCTTCCGGTGCGCCCCGGCGTATCGCACGGTGTGCGTCGCGTCACCGACGGTAGACCTGAAAGTTTCGGCGCGGCAAGCCGGTCGCGTAATCTTCACCCCGAACGAGTCGTGTCGGCAGACGCGTTGAGGCGAGGAGTGGTCATGCCCACGAGGCGCGAACCAACAGCGCGGCAACTGCGCCTTGCGGCGGAGCTGCGCAGACTTCGCGAGGCGGCCGGCCTCACCGCCCGGCAGGCTGCGGCCATGCTCGGGGTCAGCAACGTCCAGATCAGCCAGATCGAGGCAGGGCTGTCGGGAGTCAGTGAACAGCGGCTCCGCCGCCTCGCTTCTCACTACGCCTGCACGGACGACGAACTCGTCGATGCGTTGGTGGAAATGGCCACCGACCGCACGAAGGGTTGGTGGGAGGGGTACCGAGGGCTGCTGCCCACGCCGTTTCTGGATCTGGCAGAGCTGGATCACCATGCCATCCACCAGCAGGACGTGGCCATCCTGTATGTGCCGGGCCTGTTGCAGACAGAAAACTACGCCCGGGCCGTCTTCTCCTCGAGGATCCCCGAACTGACCGATGAGGAGCTGGAGTTGCGGGTGCGGCACCGGTTGACGAGGCAGGCGAGAGCCACCTTTCCCCACAAGGTCGTGATCCACGAGTCGGCCCTCCGCATCAGGGTCGGCGATCGCGCCGCCGCGCGTGCTCAACTCGCGCACCTTCTGGAGGTTTCCGAAGCCGACCGCATCACCTTGCGGGTCATCCCATTCGACCTGGACGGGTTCGCCAGAGCCTCCAGCACGATGACCTATGTGGGTGGCGCTGTGCCCAATCTGGACACGGTTGCGCGCGACGCGCCGCATGGCGCGTTCCTGATCGATTCTGACGCGCAGCTCGGCGCCTATCGAACGCGCTTCCGTAGGATTGAAGACGTCTCGCTCACCCCGGACCGATCGCGTGACTTCATCCACCGGCTGACGAAGGAGCTGTGAGCACCCATGGACAACTGGCGCAAGTCGTCCTACTCCGGCGAGGGCGACGGCAACAACTGCGTGGAGATCGCGGCCCGCCCGACCCACGTCGCCGTCCGCGACAGCAAGGCCCCCACCCGAGCCACCCTCACCTTCCCCTCGACCGTCTTCACCCCCTTCCTCGACGCCCTGAAGAGCACCTCCGCAGCCAGCGACAGCTGACGCAGCGGTACGCTGACGCGCGCTCACGTCCCCCGGTGGGGTCTCCTGCCACGCCGTCGTCGGACGCGGGAGCGGATGAAGTAGGCGAGGGCGGTAAGCGGCCACTCGAGGATGAGCAACCCGCCGACCAGCATGGAGGGGGCTGCGAGCAGTAGGGTTTGCCAGCGCCAGTCGTGGTCCGTGAAGTGATCGACTGCCTCGGCGATGCCGAACGGGATCCCAATGAGCGAGGCAATGGCAAGAAGCAGGGCCACAAGCGTGGCGCCCATGGTCTTTCTCGGATGCTTCCTGATGCGCCGCCACCACCACCAGCGTGCGAGTGAGAAGGTCGGCCGGGACAGCCCGAGCAGCTGGTTTGCCGAGGACACTCGGCTGGGCCGTCGGAATCTCACGCGACGGCCGAAGCTCCGCCAGAACACGACCTTCGTGGCCTCGGCGAAGGGGTTTCGCGCGAAGGCGCCCTTGCTGATGAGCATGCTCAGTGCTTTTTCGACGATCCTGCCGAACGTGCTCCGTCCCTCAGGACTGTCGAGATACTCCTTGAACAGTGCAGTATCGTCCGGTTCCGCCAGTCTCTTGAGGTTCTTCCGCATCTCCCCCTTGCCGATCTTCTCGCAGAGGAGGATGGCTTCGTGCATCTCAGTTTCGGTGCGCTGCCGTTCCTCGTGGTCGGGAATGAACAGGCGTAGCAGATGGTGAGAGGCGTCCAGCCGTCCCCAGGCGAAGTCGGACGCTCGCCACTCGGGTCTGACGAACGCGCCGAAGTGGTTGAGGCGGACGCCGTAGAGCTTGCGGTCGCCGAGCGGTGCGAACTTGTCGTGCGGGAAGAGGGGGCTGTATTCGTCCGGTCCCAGGCGCAGAAACTCGAACTGAGGAGTGTGCTCTGTCAGTTCCTCCGGAGAGGCGCCCGCTCCTGCGACGACCTCAGCGGCGAGGCAGAACTTCAGGGTGCGATTGATCCGCTTTCTCCGATTCCTGCGCGCCCTAGGTGTGAGCGGCGCCGTCGTGTCGGCTTCGTATACCGCCTTGTCGTACGCCTGGAAAGCCCGCTTCACCTGTCTGCGCACGACCTCGCCGACGCCGAGGTTCTCGTAGACGGCGTTCAGCATTTCTGTGGGGCCCTGCTCGGGGTCGAGGCGGTGGGCCGGGGACCCGCCGGCCTGGGACGCGTTGCGGATCTGGCTGAAGATGGTCTCCTGGACGGCGCGAACGACCTTCGCACAGTAACTCAGTTCACCCAGGCTGCTGGTCAGAGCCGCCTGCCGACGGCTGAGCGATCCGGCCTCCTCGCGGGGGCTCTTGGTGCTGTCCCTGAGGCGTTGTTCGATGTCGCCGACCAAGGTCCAGATCAGGCGCTCGGCGACACTGGCTCCCCATTGCCATGGCTGGTCCAGGTCCAGGCAGGATTGCAGGGCATCGGCCCCGTCGGGAACCCACAGGAACTTCGGGTCCAGCGCCAGGAGCGCATTTACGTCCTCGTGGCGGATACGTGCCAGGGATCGTACGCCGCGTCCTTCCTCGCGTACCTGCCGCACCTTCCACAGCGCCCCTCTGATGCGGCTCTCGCGATAGTGATCGAACAGCGACCGGGCCAGGTGGACCAAATCGCACCCCGACCCCTTCGGCCTCGGTCCGCTGCTACCCGGCCCCGCTGTCCTCCGCTCCTTCTCCATGTCTGCGGATTGACAGCGGAACAGGTCCAGGTGGCGGTCGAAGCACTCGCGGTTCATCCGCTCCTGCAACTCCGCGGTTCCTGTGCGGAAGTCTGCCTCCCGTGGGTAGGTGACGGCTGTACCGAGTACCGAGGGCCACTCGGTCGACTTGCACGGTGGCCTGCTCTGCTCGTGCGGATCTGTAACTCCGCTCGAAGGCACGATGTAGACGAGGACCCGCCGGGTAGGGCCGTCCACCTTCCGGTCGCTGATGGAGTCCAGAACAGGCCCGAACGGGGCGTTGTTGAGCACACCGCCATCGACGATCCAGCTTGCCCGGTCCCGGCCCTTGCTGGGGATCTCCGGGGCGGGTCGGACACGCTGGGCGAGCAGCGACGATTCGTCCACCGGCGCGAAGGCCACAGGAAAACCGGCGGAGGCACGCGCGGCCAGGCACAGCCGATCCAGTACCGCCTCGTCCAGGAAGTCCTTGCGGCTCACGGTCTCGGGTTTCCATGCGTTGCGGTGGACACCGGTCTTGCGGAAGACCACCGCCTGGGGGTCGTGCTGGAACGCGTAGATGCGACGGTGGTCGGCGACCTGGAACCGCCCTCCGAAGCTGTCCTGTACATACTCGGGCACGCCGTCCAGCGCGGTCGCGGTCACGAAGAGGGTCACGGGTTCGGCCTCACGCTCGCTGCCGCACATGGCGCCGAGGATCCTGCCGACCTCGTCCTGGAAGTACTGGCCGTCGAGGAGGCTGTTGTAAGGGGGGTCCTTCAGCAGACGGTCGCCGGTGAGTGCGGCGGCTTTCTGCCAGGTGCCGCGCAGATCGGGCAGTTCGGTTCCTCTGCCGATCGCAGCGGCGAGGAAAGAGCCGTTCAGGCCACCGGCGGACGTGCCCGCGACGACGTCCACCACGACCCGCGTGTGAGCCTCACGGATCACCCGTTGCCACAGCGCGAAGCAGGCCCGGTCCTCCTCCTTCACGCGCTCTGCTACTCCGGAGTGCAGGCTGCGCGACGCTCTCCGCAGGAGGTCCAGCTCATGTGTGACACCCCCCATCCACACGGCGAGGCTCACGCCGCCGTTGAGGACCAGCGCGAGTCGAGTCTCCTCTACAACCTCCATGTATGTACGGTAATTTTTCTTGACTCTATGCAACCGGCAAGCACGTCTGTTCGCACAGGTGACCACCCGACCGGGGGTACAGCGGGAGTCCAGGCTCCTGCCGTAGTCGTCCGGGAGAGAGCGCGACGGCACCGGCGCACGGGAAAGTCGCTGGCGGCGCCGGGCCCTCGGGGGCGACCATGACCCGCATGACTGACGAACCCGCGCGGTGGAGCCAGGCGAGCGTCTACCCCGACATGTGGGTCGACCCGGAGGACGACCCCAGGGAGGGCGAGGGTGACGGGCCGGAGGGTGAGCCGGCGACCCTGCTGGACTTCCTCAGCGGGTACCGCATGACCCTGCGGATGAAGTGCGAGGGGCTGGACGCGGAGCAGCTCGCGCGGCGCTCGGTGCCGCCGTCGACGATGTCGCTGCTCGGTCTGGTCCGGCATCTCGCCGAGGTGGAGCGGGACTGGCAGAACTGGATCCGGGACGGCGACCCGCTGCCGCAGTTGTACGGCGAGCCGGACGGGGACTTCCTCGGGGCCGTCGCCGAGCAGGCCGTGGTGGATGCCGCGTTCCGGGATCTGGAGCGCGAGCAGGCCGCGACCGACGCCGCGCTGGCCGCGTACCCGGACCTGGGCGAGCGGGTCGGCAAGGACGGGACCGCGGTCCGGGAGCTGATGGTGCACCGGATCGAGGAGTACGCCCGGCACTGCGGCCACGCCGACCTGCTGCGCGAGTGCATCGACGGGAGGGTGGGGCAGTAGGGGCTCCGCCCCGACGGGCCTGATCCGTCGGTCGGTCCCCGACGGGCCTGAGCCGTCGGCCGGTCCGCGGGGAGCCTGCGCCTCAGGCCGGTCCGCAGGGAGCCTGCGACGCCGGTCGGTCCCGAGGTCCGGGCCCCGCTTGTCACACCCCACCGGTACCGTCGGATCATGGCCAACCAGTCCGCAGCGGCGCCCGGTGAGCAGCGCCCGGCCGTGCTCGAGGGCGTCCTGGAGCGCATCACGTACGCCAACGAGGAGAACGGCTACACGGTCGCCCGCGTCGACACCGGAAGAGGCGCCGGCGACCTGCTCACCGTCGTCGGCGCGCTGCTCGGTGCGCAGGTCGGCGAGTCCCTGCGGATGGAGGGGCGTTGGGGCTCGCACCCGCAGTACGGCAAGCAGTTCCATGTGGAGAACTACACGACCGTGCTGCCGGCCACCGTCCAGGGCATCCGGCGCTACCTCGGCTCGGGTCTGGTCAAGGGGATCGGGCCGGTCTTCGCCGACCGCATCACCCGGCACTTCGGGCTGGACACGCTCACGGTCATCGAGGAGGAGCCGAAGCGGCTCATCGAGGTGCCGGGCCTCGGGCCGAAGCGGACGAAGAAGATCGCCGACGCCTGGGAGGAGCAGAAGGCGATCAAGGAGGTGATGCTCTTCCTGCAGACCGTGGAGGTGTCCACCTCCATCGCCGTGCGGATCTACAAGAAGTACGGCGACGCCTCGATCTCCGTGGTGAAGAACCAGCCGTACCGACTGGCCGCCGACGTCTGGGGCATCGGCTTCCTGACCGCCGACAAGATCGCACAGTCCGTGGGCATCCCGCACGACAGCCCGCAGCGGGTCGGGGCCGGACTGCAGTACGCGCTGTCGCAGGCCACCGACCAGGGCAACTGCTACCTCCCGGAGGAGCGGCTGATCGCCGACGCGGTCAAGCTGCTCCAGGTGGACACCGGGCTGGTCATCGAGTGCCTCGGGGAACTGGCCGAGCCGGCGGCGGAGGGCGGGGACCCGGGCGTCGTCCGGGAGAAGGTGCCCGGACCCGACGGCGGCGACCCCGTCACCGCGATCTACCTGGTCCCCTTCCACCGCGCCGAGCTCTCCCTCTCCGCCCAGCTGCTGCGCCTGCTGCGCACCGACGAGGACCGGATGCCGTCGTTCCGGGACGTCGCCTGGGACAGGGCGCTCCAGTGGCTCAGGGGCCGTACCGGCGCGGATCTCGCTCCCGAGCAGGAGGCCGCCGTGCGGCTCGCGCTCACCGAGAAGGTCGCCGTCCTCACCGGCGGTCCGGGCTGCGGCAAGTCCTTCACGGTCCGCTCGATCGTGGAGCTGGCCCGCGCCAAGAAGGCCAAGGTGGTGCTCGCCGCGCCGACCGGCCGCGCCGCCAAGCGGCTGTCCGAGCTGACCGGCGCGGACGCGTCGACGGTCCACCGGCTGCTGGAGCTCAAGCCGGGCGGCGACGCCGCCTACGACCGGGACCGGCCGCTCGACGCCGACCTGGTCGTGGTCGACGAGGCCTCCATGCTGGATCTGCTGCTCGCCAACAAGCTGGTCAAGGCCGTGCCGCCAGGCGCCCGTCTGCTGTTCGTCGGCGATGTCGACCAGTTGCCCAGCGTCGGCGCGGGCGAGGTGCTGCGGGACCTGCTGGCCGACGGCAGCCCCGTCCCCGCGGTCCGGCTCACCCGCGTCTTCCGCCAGGCCCAGCAGTCCGGCGTGGTCACCAACGCGCACCGGATCAACGCCGGGCAGCACCCGGTCACCGACGGCATGACGGACTTCTTCCTCTTCGTCGAGGACGACACCGAGGAGGCCGGGCGGCTCACCGTCGACGTCGCCGCCCGGCGCGTCCCGGCCCGCTTCGGGCTCGACCCGCGCCGGGACGTCCAGGTCCTCGCCCCCATGCACCGCGGCCCGGCCGGTGCCGGCACTCTCAACGGACTGTTGCAGCAGGCGGTCACCCCGGGCCGCCCGGACCTCCCGGAGAAGCGCTTCGGCGGCCGGGTCTTCCGCGTCGGCGACAAGGTCACCCAGATCCGCAACAATTACGAGAAGGGCACGAACGGTGTCTTCAACGGCACCGTGGGCGTCGTCACCTCGCTCGACCCGGTGGACCAGCGCCTCACGGTGCTGACCGACGAGGACGAGGAGGTCGCCTACGAGTTCGACGAGCTCGACGAGCTGGCCCACGCCTACGCCGTGACCATCCACCGCTCCCAGGGCAGCGAGTACCCGGCGGTGGTCATCCCGGTGACCACGGGCGCGTGGATGATGCTCCAGCGGAACCTGTTGTACACGGCGGTCACCCGGGCCAAGAAGCTGGTCGTCCTCGTCGGTTCGCGCAAGGCGATCGGCCAGGCGGTGCGCACCCTCTCGGCGGGACGGCGCTGCACGGCGCTGGACTTCCGCCTCTCCGGGGCCCTCCCTCTGACGTGAGCGGCACGTAACCCAAAGATGATCGATCAAATGAGTCGTAAAGGTCACAGAGCCCTTCCAGACGGGGAAGGAAGGGGGCAGGATGGTCAACTTGACGGCACTGAGTGCCGTCGATAGGCCCGATGGTCGACCCCGAGTGCACTCTCCTCAGCCAAGTGGGGGATGGTAGAGACAGTCAGGGCACCTCGAAGATGAGGCACTACGTCGGTGAGGGAAGACGTGAGCGACAACTCTGTAGTACTGCGGTACGGCGACGGCGAGTACACCTACCCGGTGATCGACAGCACCGTCGGTGACAAGGGCTTCGACATCGGGAAGCTCCGCGCCCAGACCGGTCTGGTGACGCTGGACAGCGGTTACGGCAACACGGCCGCGTACAAATCCGCCGTCACCTATCTGGACGGCGAGGCGGGCATCCTCCGGTACCGCGGCTACCCGATCGAGCAGCTGGCCGAGCGCTCCACCTTCCTGGAGGTCGCCTACCTGCTGATCAACGGCGAGCTGCCGACCGTCGACGAGCTGACCGGGTTCCAGAACGACATCACGCAGCACACCCTGCTGCACGAGGACGTCAAGAACTTCTACAAGGGCTTCCCGCGCGACGCCCACCCGATGGCGATGCTGTCCTCGGTCGTCTCCGCGCTGTCCACCTTCTACCAGGACAGCCACAACCCGTTCGACGAGCGGCAGCGAAACCTCTCCACGATCCGGCTGCTCGCAAAGCTCCCGACGATCGCGGCCTATGCCTACAAGAAGTCGATCGGCCACCCGTTCGTCTACCCGCGCAACGACCTCGCCTACGTCGAGAACTTCCTGCGCATGACGTTCTCCGTCCCGGCGCAGGAGTACGAGCTCGACCCGATCGTCGTCTCGGCGCTGGACAAGCTGCTGATCCTGCACGCGGACCACGAGCAGAACTGCTCGACCTCCACGGTCCGTCTGGTCGGTTCCTCGCAGGCGAACATGTTCGCCTCGATCTCCGCGGGCATCAACGCCCTGTGGGGCCCGCTGCACGGCGGCGCCAACCAGTCGGTGCTGGAGATGCTGGAGGGCATCCGCGACTCCGGCGGCGACGTGGACACCTTCATCCGCAAGGTGAAGAACAAGGAGGACGGCGTCCGCCTGATGGGCTTCGGCCACCGGGTCTACAAGAACTTCGACCCGCGCGCCAAGATCATCAAGGCTGCCGCCCACGACGTGCTCTCCGCCCTCGGCAAGTCCGACGAGCTGCTGGACATCGCGCTGAAGCTGGAGGAGCACGCGCTCTCCGACGACTACTTCGTCTCGCGCAGCCTGTACCCGAACGTCGACTTCTACACCGGTCTGATCTACCGGGCCATGGGCTTCCCCACCGAGATGTTCACGGTTCTGTTCGCCCTCGGCCGGCTGCCGGGCTGGATCGCCCAGTGGCACGAGATGATCAAGGAGCCGGGCTCCCGGATCGGCCGCCCGCGCCAGATCTACACGGGTGTGGTCGAGCGCGACTTCGTCCCGGTCGAGGAGCGCTGAACCGCAGCCTCCGAAAGCCCCGTACCGCCGGCGCAGGTGGTGCGGGGCTTCTTCCGTCTCTGCGCCGGGCCGGCGGCGCGCCGGCCCGCCCCGCCCGGGTGTCCCCGCCTCGCCGCCCGGAAGCGCAGAAGGCGCCCTGGCGCCGGTCCCCCCACGGGCCGACGACCAGGGCGCCTTCCCATGTCCCGGTGCGGATTCCCCCCACGGGATCCGGCCGGGCATCTGAGAGGACAGCGCCTGAACCGCTGTCCGAGCACAACGAGCAGAACTCGCCGCACTCGTCCTACCTGTGCTGTTGTGCAGCTGTGCCGCTGCGTCTTCCTGCTGTTCCCGCGTGCGGTCTGCCGGGACAGCGCACGCCCGGGAGGGCCGCTCAAAGCCCCCGGTGTACGTGCCCCGGCAACGCATTTCCAGGGAAGTCCCCCAAGACATCCCCAGATGTCAGACGGCGCCCCCCAAGACGCTTCCTGACATCGTCAACTTAGACCGTCGAACCCCTTCGATGGTTACGTTCGCATCACTGTGATCTGCGTCTCTTGCATATGTCCGATAGGTACGCAAGGGACCCCATACGGTGTGCGAGCCCCAGCGTAAGGAAGATGCGCGAGCCTTGTGAAGAGCTTATGTGAGGTGCGTGCCGGACTCCAGGGGGTGGCCGCTTCCGGACCCGGCGGAACTCTCGGAGCCGGCGGAACGGCTGCGGCCGGGCCGCGCCCGGATGGCGCGGCCCGGCCGGAGGTGAGTGCTGGCGGCGACTGCCGGAGGCGGGTGCCGCTCGCGGTCGGGGTGCGGGGGGCTCAGGCCGTGCCGGCGAGCTCGAAGCCCGCCTCGTCGACGGCGGCACGCACGGCCTCCTGCTCCAGCAGTGCCGTGGAGACGACGGTGACCTCTCCGGACGAGGCCACGGCCGTCACCGAGCTGACGCCGGGGATCTGCGAGATCTCGCCGGAGACGGCGCCCTCGCAGTGTCCGCAGCTCATCCCGCTCACCTTGTAGACGGTGGTGACGGAACCCTGGGTGTCGGTCTGGGCGGTCATGTCGCACTCCTCGTCGGGGCGGGTCGGCGTGTGGTCTCCGTGACCTGTGTGGGTCACGGTACGCCCTCCATCATACCCCTAGGGGGTACGTGTGGCCGGGTCCGGGGTGCGGAGGTCCCGGCCCCGGGCGTCAGCCCTGTCTCCGCCCCCGGTTGCCGGGTCGGGACGCCACCCAGGCGCGGATGGTCTCGGCGTACCAGAACGGCTTGCCGGACTCCACGTGGTCCGGCGGGGGCAGCAGGCCGTGCTTGCGGTACGACCGTACGGTGTCCGGCTGCACCCGGATGTGGGCCGCGATGTCCTTGTACGACCAGAGCCTGCGGTCGGTCATGCGTTGCACCTCCCTACGCGCACCGCGGCGGCGGCCGGGGCGGCCGTCCGGGGGAGCCGGGCGCTGCGCTGGCGATCACCAAGACTGTGTCGGGTGAACGACGCCCGGCGGGGAGGAGAGAGGGGCCGTGTGCGGGTGTGACGCGGAACCCGCGTACTCGCGACACCTGTGACGCGGTGGAGGCGTTTGTGACACGAGTACTGCACAGGCGCACGCGGGCTCATGGGCGTGGCGCATTGACTGCGGCCGGGCATCCCGTGACTGAACTGGTCGAGAATGTCATCCGAATGTCCGGACAATGCATTGACATGTTCGTCGCACGGCACTAGAAACCGGGAGAGGCGACACGGAGGGCCCGCGATGCCGTACCACCCGATCACACGACGCAGGGGGTACGGCACAGAACGCCTCCGGCGCGGGAGGCCGCTTCGCCCTGGCAGGAGCGAAGTGCGAGCGCCGACTCCCCGCCCGCCACGGCCCCGCGCCGGAGGTCCGCCCCCTCTCCCCGTCCCGCCCCCGGCGCACTCCCCGTCCCGCCCCGGCGCACGGACGGCCATGCGCACGCACCGAACCGCAGACATGTCTACGCGTGCACGGAAACCACAGACACTGTGTCGGGCGCGTGCCCGGCCCGCGCCTGGTGGGATGTATCCGTGGCCGAGACCGCGACCGGACCCCGCGCGGTCAAGGCCCCTGGGCTGTACGAACGGCACGTCTCGACCCGACGCCGCCATCTGCGAAGGAGTACTCGGTCATGACGAACATCGTCAACCACTGGATCGGCGGAAAGACCGTCGAGGGCGCCTCGGGCACCTACGGTCCGGTGACCGACCCGGCGACGGGAGAGGTCACCACCAAGGTCGCCTTCGCGTCGGCCGCGGAGGTGGACGCCGCGGTCGCCACCGCCAAGGACGCGTTCCTGACCTGGGGGCAGTCCTCCCTGGCCCAGCGCACCACGATCCTGTTCCGGTTCCGGGCGCTGCTCGACGCCCACCGCGACGAGATCGCCGCGCTGATCACCGCCGAGCACGGCAAGGTGCACTCCGACGCTCTCGGTGAGGTCGCCCGCGGGCTGGAGATCGTCGACCTGGCCTGCGGCATCAACGTCCAGCTCAAGGGTGAGCTCTCCACCCAGGTCGCCAGCCGCGTCGACGTGGCCGCGATCCGGCAGCCGCTGGGCGTGGTCGCTGGCATCACCCCGTTCAACTTCCCGGCGATGGTGCCGATGTGGATGTTCCCCCTCGCCATCGCCTGCGGCAACACCTTCGTGCTCAAGCCCAGCGAGAAGGACCCCTCGGCCTCCCTGAGGATCGCCGAGCTGCTCACCGAGGCCGGGCTGCCGGACGGTGTCTTCAACGTCGTCCACGGTGACAAGGTGGCCGTGGACCGGTTGCTGGAGCACCCCGACGTCCAGGCCGTGTCCTTCGTCGGCTCCACCCCCATCGCCCGCTACATCCACACCACCGCCACTGCCAACGGCAAGCGGGTGCAGGCGCTGGGCGGCGCCAAGAACCACATGCTGGTGCTGCCGGACGCCGACCTGGACGCGGCGGCCGACGCGGCCGTCTCGGCGGCCTACGGCTCGGCCGGCGAGCGCTGCATGGCGATCTCCGCGGTCGTCGCGGTCGGCGCCGTCGGTGACGAGCTGGTGGAGAAGATCCGCGAACGCGCCGAGAAGATCAAGATCGGTCCCGGCAACGACCCGGCGTCGGAGATGGGTCCGCTGATCACGAAGGCCCACCGCGACAAGGTTGCGTCCTACGTGGCGGGCGCGGCGGCCGAGGGCTGCGAGGTCGTCCTGGACGGCACCGGCTACACCGTCGACGACCATCCCGAATACGCCGACGGCCACTGGATCGGCATCTCGCTGCTCGACAAGGTGCCCACGTCCGCCAAGGCCTACCAGGACGAGATCTTCGGCCCGGTGCTGTGCGTGCTGCGCGCCGAGACGTACGAGGAGGGCGTGGCTCTCATCAACGCCTCGCCGTTCGGCAACGGCACCGCGATCTTCACCCGGGACGGCGGCGCCGCCCGCCGCTTCCAGCTGGAGATCGAGGCCGGCATGGTCGGTGTGAACGTCCCGATCCCGGTCCCCGTCGGCTACCACTCCTTCGGCGGCTGGAAGGACTCCCTCTTCGGCGACCACCACATCTACGGCAACGACGGCACGCACTTCTACACCCGCGGCAAGGTCGTCACCACCCGCTGGCCCGACCCGGCCGACGCCCCCACCGGGGTGGACCTGGGCTTCCCGCGAAACCACTGAGAGTGAGTGAAGCTCTGCGACGAGGCCGTCCGCTATGCGGACGGCCTCATCTTTTTGCGTTCGGTCCCTGCGGTTCCCGTAGTGCGGCAACGTGCACGTCCGCGGCCTCATTCTGTCTTGATGGACATTCAAGAGCGCCCCATGCCGCGGATTCCGTAGGTAACTAGCCATTGACGTCACTGTTTTCGTCGTATTGCATGCATGCGCACCGGGAGCGGACACCACCATGCACGAACTGAGCCGCCGGAGGCGATAGCGCTCCCGTCCGTCACCATCTGTCGCACGAACCGATCGGAATCCCGCCGCATGACCGACACGCTCCGCCCTGTCGAGACCACCGCCCCCGCGGCGGCACCGGACCCGGGCCCCCAGAAGCTCAAGCGTTCCATCGGAGTCGTCGGCGGCACCCTGCTGACCCTCTCGTGCGTGACCCCCGCCTCCACGCTGTTCGTGGTGGTGCCCGACCTGTTCGGCTCGCTCGGCACCGCCACCGCCCTGACCATCGCCATCGGCTCGCTGCTCTGCATCGCCGTGGCGTTCTGCTACTCCGAGCTGGGCACCCTCGTGCCCAGCGCGGGCGGCGAGTACGCGATGGTCTCCACCATGGCCGGGCGGCTGGCGGGCTGGCTGGTCTTCGTGCTGTCCCTGCTGGTCGTCATGATCGTGCCGCCGGTGATCGCCATGGGCACCGCCGACTACCTCGCACCGGTGGTCCACCTCGACGCCTCGGTCGCGGGCGCCGGCGTGATGCTGCTGGCCACCCTGGCCGGTCTGCTCGACCTGCGCGCCAACGCCTGGATCACCGGCGTCTTCCTGGTCCTGGAGGTCGTCGCGGCGGCCGTGGTGGCCGTGCTGGGCTTCGCGCACAGCGAGCGCGGCCTGGACAGCCTGGCCTCGATGGAGGTGGCCGGCGCGGACGGCGGCCCGGACCCGGTGACCGCCCTGCTGGTCGTCTCCGGCCTCGCCATCGCGCTCTTCGTCACCCAGGGCTTCTCCACCGCCGTCTACCTCTCCGAGGAGATGGAGAACCCGCGGCGCAACGTCGCCCGCACCGTCCTGGCCACCCTCGGCATCTCCGCCGTCATCATCCTGGTGCCGGTCGCCGCCATCACCCTGGGCGCCTCCGACCTGGCCGCACTGACCGGCGGCGACATCTCCGCCATGGTCACCGCCTGGTCCAACTCCGCCGTCGGCACCTTCGTCAGCCTCTGCGTGGCCCTCGCGATCATCAACGCGGGCATCGTCATGGTGATCCAGAACTCCCGGGTGCTGTTCGCCTCCGCCCGTGACAAGGCCTGGCCGCAGCCGGTGAACACCCTCTTCGCCAAGCTCGGCCGGTTCGGCTCCCCCTGGGTCGCCACGCTCGTGGTCGGTGTGCCCGGCGCGGCGCTCTGCTTCGTCAACCTCGACACCCTCTACGGCGTCACCGGCGTCTCGGTCACCGGGATGTACCTGCTGGTCGCGGTCGCCGCGCTGCTGGCCCGCCGCGGCGCCCACCGGCACACGCCCGCCTGGCGCATGCCGCTGTGGCCCGCGATGCCGGTGCTGCTGATCGGGGTGCTGGGCTACATCCTGAGCCGGCAGGAGACCGAGCACCTGCTGTGGACCGGCGGCATCACCGCCGCGGCCACTCTCTACTGGGCCCTGTACCTGCGCCCGCGCCGCGACACCCGCTGGCTGGTGTCCATCCCGGAGGACGCGCAGGTCCCGGAGGCCCGGTTCCCGGACGCCGAGGCGCCCGTGCCGGGTGCCGGCGGCATACCGCGACCGCGGTAGGCGGCGCTCGCGCCGTACGCCTCGGGGAGGTCCCGGAGTTCACTCCGTGGACGGCCCCGGCTGTCGGTGGCGGGCCGTACGGTTGACGCATGGATCTTCGACTGCCCGGACTGCGAGGGCTGCCGGCGCGGCCACGGCGGATGCTGACCGCCGTGGCCGCCTTCGTCGTCCTCGCCGGTGCCGGTACGTGGACGGCCGTCGCCGACGACGACGCGCCACCGGTGCACCGCGCCGACCGGGTCATGTCCATGGGCGAGGGTGTGCGCCTGGACACCTCGTACTTCACCGCGGGCCCGGAAGGCCGCCGCCCCGCCGTGCTGCTGGCGCACGGCTTCGGCGGCAGCAAGGCCGATGTCCGGGCCCAGGCCGAGGACCTGGCCAGGGACGGATACGCGGTGCTGACCTGGTCGGCACGCGGATTCGGCAGCTCCACGGGGAAGATCGGGCTGAACGACCCCGAGGGCGAGGTCGCCGACGTCTCCCGGCTGCTCGACTGGCTCGCCGAGCAGCCGCAGGTGCGGCTCGACGGCAGGGGCGACCCGCGCGTGGGCATCGCGGGCGCCTCGTACGGCGGCGCGGTCGCCCTGCTCGCCGCCGGTCACGACGACCGGGTGGACGCCATCGCCCCCGCCATCACGTACTGGGACCTGTCCGAGGCGCTGTTCCCGAACGGCGTCTTCAAGAAGCTGTGGGCCGGGATCTTCGTCAACAGCGGCGGCGGCTGCGACCAGTTCCAGGAGCGGCTCTGCCGGATGTACCAGCGGGTCGCCGCCTCCGGGACGCCGGACGAGGCCGCGGTGGACCTGCTGCGGCAGCGCAGCCCGCAGGCGGTCGGCGACCGCATCGACGTGCCCACCCTGCTGATGCAGGGCCAGTCCGACTCCCTCTTCCCGCTGGGCCAGGCCGACGCCGCGGCCCAGGCCATCCGGGACAACGGCGCCCCCGTCGACGTCGACTGGATCGCCGGCGGCCACGACGGCGGCGACCTGGAGACCGACCGGCTGAACGCCCGCGTCGAGGCCTGGTTCGACCGCCATCTGAAGGGCGACCAGGGCGTCGGCACCGGCCCGGCGTTCCGGATCAGCCGCACCGGAGGCGTCGACTCCACCGACGGCCGGGCCCGGTTGCGGGGCGCGAGCGCGGACACCTACCCCGGCCTGGCGAGCGGACGCACCGCCGTGCTGCTCACCGGGGACGAGCAGAGCTTCGACAACCCCGCGGGCGCCAGCCCGCCCGCCGTCTCCGCCCTGCCCGGCCTCGGCGGCTCCGGGGGACTGGCCCAGCTCTCCTCCCTGGGCGTCGGCGTCTCGCTGGACTTCCCCGGCCAGTACGCCGCGTTCACCTCCGCCCCCGTCGGCGAGGACCTGCGGATCACCGGATCCCCGACGGTCACCGTCCGGGTCCGGTCCACCGGCGAGGACGCCGTCCTGTTCGCCAAGGTCTACGACGTGGGACCCGACGGCACCGGCCAGGTGCTGCCCGCCCAACTGGTCGCACCCGTCCGGGTGGCGGGGGCGGGGACCGGCCAGAACGTCACGCTCACCCTCCCGGCGATCGACCACGAGGTGGAGAAGGGCCACCGGCTCCGCCTGGTCCTCGCCGCCACCGACCTCGGCTATGCGTCACCGGCCGCCCCCGCGACGTACACGGTCTCCCTGAAGAGCGACCTGGCCGTACCGACCGCACCCGGGGTGACCACCGCCGCGGCGCCGCTGCCCGCCTGGGTGTGGTGGCTTCCGCTGACCGGCGCGGTGATCGCCCTGGCGCTGCTGCTGACCGCGCGCCGCCGCACCTCGGGCCCGGCCCCGGACCCCGCGCTCGCCGATGTACCCCTGCAGATCACCGGCCTGAGCAAGCGCTACGCCGGATCGACCGACCGGTACGCGGTCCGGGAGCTGTCCTTCCGCGTCGAGCAGGGCCAGGTCCTCGGCCTGCTCGGACCCAACGGCGCGGGCAAGACCACGACCCTGCGCATGCTGATGGGCCTGATCCGGCCGGACGAGGGCGAGATCCGCGTCTTCGGCCGCGCCGTCCGGCCCGGCGCACCGGTGCTCTCCCGGGTCGGCGCCTTCGTCGAGGGCGCCGGTTTCCTGCCCCATCTGTCCGGCCGGGAGAACCTGGAGCTGTACTGGCGGGCCACCGGCCGCCCGCCCGAGGACGCGCACCTGGACGAGGCTCTGCGGATCGCCGGCCTCGGCGACGCGCTGGCCCGCGCGGTCCGCACCTACTCGCAGGGCATGCGCCAGCGCCTGGCCATCGCCCAGGCCATGCTGGGCCTGCCCGACCTGCTCATCCTCGACGAGCCCACCAACGGCCTGGACCCGCCGCAGATCCGCGAGATGCGCGAGGTGATGATCCGGTACGCGGGCGCCGGCCGTACCGTGATCGTCTCCAGCCATCTGCTGGCCGAGGTCGAGCAGTCCTGCACCCACCTGGTGGTCATGGACCGCGGCCGACTGGTCCAGGCCGGCCCGGTCGGCGAGATCGTCGGCTCCGGCGACACCCTCCTGGTCGGCACCGGGGCGCCGGTCGAGGAGCCCGTCGTGGACAAGATCGCCGCACTGCCCGGCGTCGCCTCGGCGGTACGCACCGACGAGGGGCTGCTGATCCGGCTCGACACCGCCGGCACCGCGCCCCGCCTGATCGCCGAACTGGTCCGGCTGGAGGTGCCGGTGGCATCGGTCGGCCCGCACCGCCGCCTGGAAGACGCGTTCCTCACCCTGATCGGAGGCTCCGCATGAGCCCGCCCACCGCCCGGCCCGGCGACTCCGCCCACGCCGGCCCCTCGGGCGCGCCCACCAGGCCCGACCCGTCCGGTGCGTCCCGTCCGTCGGAGGCGTCCGGCACACCCAGTTCCTCCGGTGGGCCCGGCTCGTCTGGTGGGCCCGACTCCTGCGGTGCGCCCGGCTCGTCTGGTGCGACTGGTGGGCTCGGCGATGCCGGTCTGTCGGGGGCGTCCAGCGGGTCCGGCTCGTCCGGTGTGTCCCGTCCGTCGGAGGCGTCCGGCGCACCCAGTTCCTCCGGCACACCCAGTTCCTCCGGCACACCCAGTTCCTCCGGCACACCCAGTTCCTCCGGTGGGCCCGGCCTGTCCCGTGCGGCCGGCCCCGGCGGCCCGGTGTCCCCGGCTACGGCGGCGGCAGCGGCTGCACCCACGGCTGCCGCTGTCCGTCCGGATACGGACGCGTCCGCCGACCGGGCCGGTCCGCCGGGCCCCGTCGCGTCCGCCGACCCGGCCGGTCCCGTGGACGCCACCGCGCTCACCGACCCTCCGCCCGTCCGGGCGGACGCTCCCGTCGAAACCGCATCCGGGTACCGGCCGGGGCGGACGCTGCCGCTGCGGGTGGAGCTGGTCCGTCAGCTCAAGCGGCGGCGCACCCTCGTCATGGGGGCGATCCTCGCCGTGCTGCCGTTCGTGCTGCTGGTCGCCTTCGCGATCGGCGGCGAGCCGGACGGGCCCGGCGACCGGATCACCCTGATGGACACGGCCACCGCCTCCGGCCCCAACTTCGCCGCGGTCAACCTGTTCGTCTCCGCGGGGTTCCTGCTGGTCATCCCGGTCGCCCTGTTCTGCGGGGACACCGTCGCCTCCGAGGCGAGCTGGTCCTCGCTGCGCTATCTGCTGGCCGCCCCCGTGCCGCGCACCCGGCTGCTCGTCTCCAAGCTGGCCGTCGGGCTCGGGCTGAGCCTGGCCGCCATGGTGCTGCTGCCGCTGGTGGCGCTCGCCGTCGGCACCGCCGCCTACGGCTGGGGGCCGCTGGCCATCCCCACCGGCGGCTCGCTGGACCCGGGCACGGCGACGCAGCGGCTGGTCGTGGTGGTGGCGTACATCTTCGTGTCCCAACTGGTCACGGCCGGGCTGGCGTTCTGGCTGTCGACGAAGACCGACGCCCCGCTCGGTGCGGTGGGCGGCGCGGTCGGCCTGACCATCGTCGGCAATGTGCTGGACGCGGTGACCGCGCTCGGCGACTGGCGGGACTTCCTGCCCGCGCACTGGCAGTTCGCGTGGGCGGACGCCCTCCAGCCCCGCCCGGAGTGGTCCGGCATGGTCCAGGGCACCGCCGTGTCGGTAACGTACGCGCTCGTGCTGTTCGCCCTGGCCTTCCGGGGTTTCGCCCGCAAGGACGTGGTGTCCTAGGTCGACGGAAGGATCCCCACCGGTCTCGCCGCGCCCCCGCCGTGGCCACTTCGAGACGCACCCGTGACGCCCCGTGGCGCACCGGCCACCCCTGCACACCGTCAGAGTCACCAAAGGACGGTGCCGACGGACCGAGGGGGCACGGACGATGCACAGACACCGGACAAGGCGGGTGCGCACCGCACTGGTCGCACTGACCGCGGCGGGCGGGCTGCTGCTCACCGGATGCGGCGGGAGCGGCGACGGCGGCGGCCGGACCGGCATGCCGGACGGCGCGGACCGGGGCGGCGACGCCGGCCCCGCCCCGCTGCCGCCGGTCGACCGCGACGGCAGCAGCGGCGGCGGGCAGCGCGACGGCCGGGACGAGGCGTCCCGGTACGACGTGCCGCCCGACCACCTGTCCACCTTCGCGCTCGACGTCGACACCGCCTCCTACGGCTATGCGCGCCGCACCCTCGCCGACGGCCGGCTGCCCGATCCGGCGACGGTGCGCCCCGAGGAGTTCGTCAACAGCTTCCGCCAGAGCTACCAGCGGCCCGAGGGCGACGGCTTCACGGTGACCGTCGACGGTGCCCACACCGAGGACGAGGACTGGTCCCTGGTCCGGGTGGGCCTGGCCACCCGCGCCGCCGGCCCGGAGGACGAACGCCCGCCCGCCGCGCTCACCTTCGTCATCGACATCTCCGGCTCCATGGCCGAGCCCGGCCGCCTCGACCTCGCCAAGGACTCCCTCGGCGTGATGACCGACCAACTGCGCGACGACGACTCGGTGGCGCTCGTCACCTTCAGCGACGAGGCCGAGACCGTGCTGCCGATGACCCGGCTCGGCGACCGCCGGGGCCGGGTCCACGACGCCGTCGACAGCCTGCGGGCGGACGACTCCACCAACCTCGGCGCGGGTATGGAGACCGGCTACGCCACCGCCGTCGAGGGCCTGCGCAGGGGCGCCACCAACCGGGTGGTGCTGGTCTCCGACGCGCTCGCCAACACCGGAGCGACCGACGCCGACGCGATCCTCGAACGCATCGCGGACTCCCGCCGCGAGCACGGCATCACCCTCTTCGGCGTCGGCGTGGGCAGCGACTACGGCGACGCGCTGATGGAACGCCTCGCGGACAAGGGCGACGGCCACACCACCTACGTCTCCTCCCGCGAGGACGCCCGCGAGGTCTTCTGCGAGCAGCTCCCGCGCCATGTGGAACTCACCGCCCGCGACGCCAAGGCCCAGGTGGCCTTCGACCCGCAGACGGTCGCCGAGTTCCGTCTCGTCGGTTACGACAACCGCCGGGTCGCCGACGAGGACTTCCGCGACGACCGGGTCGACGGCGGCGAGATCGGCCCCGGCCACACCGTCACCGCCCTGTACGCGGTGCGCACCGTGCCCGGCGCCGAAGGCCATCTGGCCACCGCCACCGTCCGCTGGCTCGACCCGGGCAGCCGCGCCCCGCACGAGGAGACCGGCGATGTGGAGACCGCCGCCCTGGCGGAGTCGGTGTGGAGTGCGGGCCGCGGCCTGCGGGTGACGGCGACCGCCGCCTACTTCGCCGACGCGCTGCGCTCCTCCGACGGCCGCGACAGCTCCCTCCCCGGCGCACCGGGCCTCGGTGAACTCGCCGACCGGGCCGACGCCCTGGCGGCCCGCACGGAGGACGAGGACGTACGGGGTCTGGCGGAGGCGATCGCGCGGGCGGACCGGCTGACCTGAGTCGCACACTTGACTTCCTTACGCGTGGGTAAGTTGACTCTGGAGTAAGTAGACGGGCCGGCACGTCAGCCACCGCCGCGACAGGGAGCCGCCATGGGCGTACGCAAGGATCTGAAACGGGCCGCACGACGCAGCGACCTGGCCGACCGCACCCGGGCCGAACTGGTCCGGGACGCCTCGGGCACGGTCCGCGAGGCCCGCACCGCGCCCCTGGCGGCCCGCCCCGCCGCCGGCAGCACCGCCGACATCCCGTTCACCAACGCCGCCGAGGCACCCGACGCCGTGGTCCTGCGCCGTGAGACGGCCGGCACCTGGCGCCCCGTCACCGCGGCGGCCTTCGCCCGTGAGGTGACCGCCGTGGCCCGCGGACTGGTCGCGGCCGGGCTGGAACCCGGCGGCGGGGTCGCCGTGATGTCCCGCACCCGCTACGAGTGGACGGTCCTGGACTTCGCGATCTGGGCCGCCGGCGGCCGGACCGTCCCCGTCTACCCCACCTCCTCCGCCGACCAGGTCGAGTGGATCGTCCGGGACTCCGGCGTCCGCCACATCGTCACCGAGACCGCCGGCAACACCGCGACCGTCCGCACCGGCACCGCGGACCACCCCGAACCCCCGCGCGTCTGGGAACTGGACGCCGGCGCCCTGACCGACCTCACCACCCTCGGCCGGGACGTCCCCGACGAGGAGGTCACCAAGCGACGCACCGCCCTGACTCCCGACACCGTGGCGACGGTCTGCTACACCTCCGGCACCACCGGCCGCCCCAAGGGCTGCGTGCTCACCCACGCGAACCTGCACGCCGAGGCCGCCAACACCGTCGAACTGCTGCACCCCATGTTCCAGGAGGTCACCGGCGAGACGGCGTCGACCCTGCTCTTCCTCCCGCTGGCCCACATCCTCGGACGCACCCTGCAGATCGCCTGTCTGACGGGCCGCATCGAGATCGGCCACTTCCCGAGCATCAGACCCGACGAACTGCGCCCCGCGCTGCAGAAGTTCCGCCCCACCTTCCTGGTCGGCGTCCCCTACCTGTTCGAGAAGATCCACGACACCGGCCGTGCCACCGCCGAGAGACTCGGCCGCGGCGCCTCCTTCGAACGCGCCCACCGCATCGCCGTCCGCTTCGGCCAGGCCCATCTGGACCGCTTCCTCGGCCGCGGCAAGGGCCCCGGCCCCGGACTGCGGGCCGCCTGGGCGCTGTACGACCTGCTGGTCTACCGCCGGGTCCGCAAGGAGCTGGGCGGCCGGGTGCGTTACGCCATCAGCGGCGGCTCCCCGCTGGAACGCGACCTCAACCTGTTCTTCTACGCCGCCGGGATCCTCGTCTACGAGGGCTACGGCCTCACCGAGACCACCGCCGCCGCCACCCTCGTCCCGCCCCTGGGGCCCCGCCCGGGCACGGTCGGCCTGCCCGTGCCCGGCACCGCGGTCCGGATCGCCGAGGACGGCGAGGTGCACATCAAGGGAGGGATCGTCTTCGGTGCGTACCGCAACAACCCGGCGGCCACCGACGAGGTTCTCGGCGACGGCTGGTTCGCCACCGGCGACCTCGGCTCGCTCGACGACGACGGCTATCTCACCATCACCGGCCGCAAGAAGGACCTCCTGGTCACCTCGGGCGGCAAGAACGTCTCCCCGGCCGTCCTGGAGGACCGGCTGCGCAGCCGCCCGCCGGTCGGCCAGTGTCTCGTCGTCGGCGACAACCGGCCCTACGTCGCCGCCCTGGTCGCCCTCGACCCCGACGCGATCGCCCACTGGCTGGCGGTGCGCGGGCTGCCCGCCGGCACCCCGCTGTCCGACCTGGTCGACGACCCGCGGCTGCGGGCCGACGTCCAGCGGGCCGTCGACCACGCCAACGCGGCCGTCTCCCGCGCCGAGTCCATCCGCGCCTTCCGGCTGATCGACGGCGAGTTCACGGAGGGGAACGGCCTGCTGACCCCGTCGCTCAAGGTCAGGCGGCACGCCGCGGTGAAGGCGTACGCGGCGGAGATCGACGCGCTCTACGCGGCCGGGCGCTGACGTCCGGCACACGACGAGAGGCGGGCCGCCGATCCGCTCGGCGGCCCGCCCCTCGTCCCGGACCGGCGGTCCTCAGTCCTCGCGGTTGGACGACAGGATCGACACGTCCTCCAGCAGGTGGGCCAGCGCCCCGTCCCGCTTGGCCTGCGTCGAGTTCTCCGCACACTGCTGGTTCAGGTCGTCCGACAGCACCGGGATGTTCTGGATCGGAACAAGGTTCCCCGCGGCGACCGGGATGTCGGACACGGCGATGCACGGCTTGTTGAACGACCCCTGGATCAGCGCCATCTGGGGGCTCATGTGGCCGTGGGTCGTGGAGTTGCCGAAGTACTGCTTGGCGCCGTTGCCGTTCGCGGCGACCGGGCCGCTGTCGTCGCCGATCGCCACCGCCTGCGGGGCCGCGGCAGCGGAGGCACCCATGACGGAAGCGGCGATCGCCGCGGAGGCAAACACCTTCTTGATCATTCGCCAGTCCTTTCTGAGGAAACCCCGTCCACCGGAGCGCACTGGTCAACTCCGGGCCCTGCCGCGGGTTTCTCCCGTTCACTCCGTCGGCCGACACCGGAGCAGTTGTACGAGACTCCGTGCATCCGCCGTTTCCCAGGGGATTCGCCGCAGCCGTGCGGGCCAACCGGGTGAACGCCCGCAACTATTCATCGGACGCCGGGTTGATGAGGCCGTAGGGCATGCGTCGCTACGAGGAAAGGAACGCGAAGTGCTCAAGAAGGCAATGGTCGCCGCGGCAGCCGCCGCTTCTGTCGTCGGGATGTCGATGGCGGCTGCTCCGACGGCGCTTGCCGTCGGGGACGACAATGGCCCCACGGTGCTCAACGGAAACGGTGCCGAGTCGGCGTTCGGCAACTCGTCCACGGGTGGCGACATGAGCCCGCAGCTGTCGCTGGTCGACGGCTCGCTGAACAAGCCGTGCCTCGGTGTCGAGGACGTCAACGTCGCCGTGATCAACCTCGTTCCGGTCCAGGACATCAACGTTCTGGCGGACGAACTGAACCAGCAGTGCTCCGACAACTCCACCCAGGCCAAGCGCGACGGCTCGCTGTCGCACATCCTGGAGGACCTGTCCGTCCTGTCGGCCAACGGCCACTGAACCGTATCCCGCCCGCCGGGCGGCCCGCCGCTTCCCCCGCGGGTCGCCCGGTCGCGTAGGGCTGGACCGCCGCCGGGCGAGCGAAACGCCGACATCGCTCTGCTGGACATACGGCGGCCGAACGGCATTCCGGGTCAATCGAGTGAATTCCCCGGGGGTGCACGTTCCACAGTTTCTTCGGCCGTCAATTCCTCGTTTGCAGGCTGCAGGTCATGGTGCGAGCCGTGAATGCTGTGCTCGCTCGGTTTCGGCCGTCAATCAGGCATGACCGCAGAGAAGGGAAAGTTCATGAAGAAGAGCGCTGCTGTCGTCGCGGGCGCGATCATGGCCCTGGGCATGGCGTCCCCGGCCATCGCCGACGCGGGCGCCGAGGGTGCCGCCGTGCACTCCCCGGGTGTTCTGTCCGGCAACGTCATCCAGGTTCCCGTGCACGTTCCCGTCAACGTGTGCGGAAACACGGTGAACATCATCGCCGCCCTGAACCCGGCGTTCGGCAACGAGTGCAAGAACGACTGACGTCGTCCACGCACCAGCCGTCCGGCTGCGTCATGGCCGGCCCTGGCCAACTCGCTTGGTTCCGGGGCCGGCTTTTCCCACTTCTTCAAGCAGGAAGACAACGAAGTGCGACAGACTCTCAACAGGGGGGTGGTCGTGGCAGCCGCCGCGACCGGTGTGCTTTCGCTGTACGGCGGCAGCACCGCCCTGGCCGACACGCAGGCGGACGGGGCAGCCAAGAACTCCCCGGGCGTGGCGTCCGGCAACACCCTCCAGGCACCGGTCGACGTGCCGGTGAACGCCTGCGGCAACACCGTCGACGTGATCGCCGCGCTGAATCCGGCGTTCGGCAACGCCTGCGCGAACACCTCCGGTGGCCGCACCTCCGGTGAGAACGCGGACCGCGGGAACAAGGGCTCCGGGGACCACGGCAGCGGAGACCAGAGCCACCGACCCGGCGGTCCGGGCCACGGCGACAGGGGGCACGGACCCGGCGGTCCCAGCCATGGCGACAACGGCCGGGGGCCCGCAGGCCACGGCCACGGCGTCGACCACTCCACGCTCCCGGCCCCCTCCGGCCCCTCCGCCCAGAGCCACACCGAGGGCTCGCCCGGACTTCTCTCGGGCAACAGCACCCAGGTCCCGATCGAGGTCCCGGTGAACGCCTGCGGCAACACCGTCGACGGGATCGCCGCGCTGAACCCGGCGTTCGGCAACTCCTGCAGCCACGACGGGACCCCGCCCGGCTACGGTGACGAGACGCCCCCGCCGACGGACAAGGAGACCCCGCCGCCGGACGAGGAGACGCCGCCTCCGCCGGAGAAGGAGACGACTCCGCCCGGCAAGGAGACCCCGCCGCCCGCCGGCGAGGAGACCAAGCCGCCCATGCCGCCCACCCAGAAGCCGCCCGCCCTGGCGGAGACCGGCGGCATGGACGCGGCAGGCGGTGCGGCCGTCGCCGGCGCGGCCCTGGTCGCCACCGGAGCCGTCCTCTACCGGCGCTCGCGAGCGGCCCACCGCGGCTGACCCGCGGCTCGACGCCGTCCGGTGCCGCCCCGCGTCGACCGCGGGGCGGCACTTCGGCTTCCGACGGGGCGCGGGGACCGGAAACCCCTCAGCGGCTGCCCGCCCGCTCGTCGTCCGACCGGTCCGTCACCTCGGCCGGCATCGCCTGACCCGGCACCCGCACCATCCGCTCCCGGGGCATGCCGCCGCTTCGCGTGCCCTCCCGGTGCAGCCGCTGCCGCAGCCGTCCCGCCGCATGCCGGGCCCACAGCCCCCACAGCGCCCGCCCCGGCGCCCGGTCGTCCCGCGCATGCCAGGCCAGCTCCCGCCCGCCCCGCACCGGCCGCAGCGCGCTCAGCGGGGCGTAGTTCTCCACCACGAACGCGCGCCCCGGCACGGGTTCCCCCTCGGGCAGCGGACGGTGGGTCAGATCCAGATGCAGCGCGCGTACGACGTCCAGTCCGGCCGCGTCGGTGAACAGCCGGAACTGCGCCCCGGGGCGCGGGTTGAAGTCCAGCAGGTGGTAGCGGCCCGCGGCGCAGCGGCGGAAGTCCAGGTCGAGGATGCCCCGGTAGCCCAGCTCCCGGGCGATCCGCTCGCCCAGCGCCTGCACCTCGGCGTTCTCCACCCAGCGGCCCACCGCCGTCAGTCCGGCGCCGCGCGGGCGGGACCGTGTCTTGCGGCCGGGCCCGCCCCCACGCACCGCGCCGGCGCGATCGGCGTACCCGTGGAAGAACCAGTCCCGCTCCGGACCCGGCGGCAGGAACTCCTGCAGCAGCAGCCGGCTGCCCGCCTCCTGAGTGCGCAGGCACAGCTCCCGCGCCTCCCGGGCCGACCGGATCAGTACCGTGCTGCGCAGCCCGCTGCCCGCGGGGAGCAGCCACGGCCGGCTCCACTTCGCGACCACCGGCAGTCCCAGCCGCCAGGCCGCCGACGCGGCCTCGGCCGGACCGTCCGGGATCACCGTCCGCGGGTGCGGGATACCCAAGGAGCCGCACACACCGGCCAGTTCGGCCTTGTCGGCGACCTGCTCGGGAAGCGGCCCGGACGGTGCGGGCAGCAGATAGGAGGGCGCCAGCTCCGCGCGCGCCCGGCCCACCGCGATCGCGCTCGCGTCGTCCAGCGGGACCAGTACGGCGGGACGCGCGACCCGCGCGGCGACGCGGCGCAGCACGGCCGCGATCTCGGCCGATGACGCGTCGGGCGGCGGCGGGGTGTGCAGCCGCTCCACGAAACGGGACACGCCCACGGGGCTGTCCGCGCAGTCGGCGACCAGGTGCACCGCCACGCCCGCCCGGCCGAGCGAGCGCACGGCACCGAGGGTTCCGTGGTGAAAGGGATTCCGGTCGATGCGCAGCAGAACGGCGGGGACGCGGGTGTCGAACGTCGACACTTGCACATTTCCTCACTCGAAAGCGGTAACGGCGGTGGCGTGATTGCTTTTCATATGACTGAGTGTCAGTGGAGACCTGAATGCGGGTCCGGTCGAACAGCGGAGGAAGGAGCCGGCATGGCAGCACAGCAGCCCCGGGCCCGGTTCGGGCGGTCGGCGGCAATCGCGGCGACGGTCACTGCGTCGGCGGTCCTGGCCGCGGCGCCGGGATTCGCCGTCGGTGACCCGCCCGCCCCGGTCCCCGTGGCCCCGGTCCCCGCGGCCACGGCCCCTGTGGCCACGGCCCCGGTCGCCCCGGTACCCACCGCACCGTCGGACACGGCGGGCTCCGCGGAGCCCGCCGCGACACCGGCTGCGGCACCGGACGAGTCGGCCTTCCCCGCGTTCGGTGCCTATCTGGACTACGGCCCGCTCGGCGTCGCCCGGATGGCGGCGCTCAGCGACTGGCTCGGCGGCTCCGAACTCCGCGTCGGCCACACCTACCTGCCGGGGGACCGCTGGAGCAACATCGAGGGCGCCCCCGGCTTCCTCGACGTGTGGGCGGACTGGCGGACCCGCAGGGCCGACCGGCTGCTCGTCCTCAACGTGCCCATGCTGGAGCGCAACGAGGAGGGCCTCGGCGACGACGAGGTGCGCGAGCTGCTGCGCCAGGGCGCGGCCGGACGGTTCGATCACCACTTCCGGGCCCTGGCCGAGCGGCTGGTGGCGGCGGGCGCGCCGGACACGGTGATCGTGCTCGGCTGGGAGATGAACGGCACCACGTACACCCATCGCTGCGGACCGGACCCGAAGGCCTGGAAGACGTACTGGAACAGGATCGTCACCGCCATGCGCGCGGTCCCGGGCCAGGAGTTCCGGTTCGACTTCACACCGAGCCGCGGCCGGGACGCCGTTCCCTGGACGGAGTGCTATCCGGGGGACGACACGGTCGACATCATCGGCATGGACGCGTACGACCAGCCGCGCGGAATGCCGTTCGAGGAGCAGGTGACGGAGCCCTACGGACTTCGGGCACATGTGGAATTCGCCGAGAAGCACGGCAAACCCATTTCCTATCCTGAGTGGGGACTCTTCCGCAACGGTGACAACGCCGCGTACATGAAGGGCATGCTCGCCTGGATGGACGAGCACAAGCCCGTGTACAACACCGTCACCGACTACTGCCCGCACGGCGTGTGGCAGTGCGACGCCAACCCCCGCTCCTCCCAGGTCTACCGCTCGATCCTGTCCGGCCGCACCGACACGACGACCGGGGAGGAGACCCCGCAGCCCAGCACACCCGCCGAGCCCACGACGCCGACCGTGCCCACGGCACCGGCCGAGCCGCTGCCGCCCGCCGGGTGCTCGCCGCTCGACCTCGGGGACTGGGTCGAGTACTGGATCGGCGGCAGGCTCTGCCTGCGCCTGGACTGGTGGTCGCGCAGCCGCTGAGCGGGTCGGGTGAGGCCGGCTGCGCGTCGTGGGCGCCTCGAAGGGGCGCGGGGGACCGTGCGGCCGGCCTCGACGGCGGCACGGATCAGCGTCCGTCGCCACCGTCGCGCTCCTTCCAGCGGCGCACCAGCTCCCCGCCCCGGCGGCGCGCTGCCGCGTCCCCCAGGGCCGCCGCCAGGAGCGGGGCCGTGTGCCGCCGGGCCAGCAGCAGCCGCTGGTTGCGCACGCGCTCCGGGCGCCAGTGGTGCTTGTACGGCTCGTTGCCGCGCAGCAGGCTCAGCGTGCCGCGCTCTCCGCCCCGCAGCTGTTCGGTGCAGGCGTCCAGCAGCATCACCGCCACGTCCGCCCGGCGCTCCCGCAGCCCGGGGTGGGCGCCGTACAGATAGCCGCCGGCCAGCTGCCGGGACAGCAGCGTCACATCCACCGCGACCACCTCGTCGGCCAGCCGGAACTCGGTGACCACCGCGTCCCCGGTCCGCACCATGGGCACCACGGACCGCACCAGGTGCTCCCGGAAGCGGGGGCGCAGATGCTCACCGGTCACCTTCCGCCCCCGCCACTGCAGCCGGTGCAGCTCCAGCAGCCGGTGCAGTGCCGTCTCCGTCTCGTCCGGGAGCACCACCCGGCTCTTGACGCCGAGCGCGTCCAGCCTGCGCAGCTGGGCCCGCACCCGCTGCCTGGCCTTGGCCGAGGGCAGCCGGGCGGCCAGTTCGGCCATCGGCACGGCGGGCAGCTCCAGGCACAGCGAGTCGCCGATCCGGTGCCGGGGCCCGCGCCAGTGCCGGTAGACGCGTTCCGCGGCGCCGCCCGGGCGCACCTCGCGCAGGTCCACCAGCGCGGTGCGGGCGGCCCGGGACAGCCCCTCGACGAGTGCGGCCACCGCCGCCGGGCCGCGCTCGTCGTCCAGCAGCACATCGCCGTAGTCCGAGATCGCCCCGCCCAGCGGCACCAGCGCCGGCACCGGGCGCCGCACCCGCAGCAGCGCGGCGGCGCCGACGAGATCCCGGCCGTCGAGGGCCAGCACCAGCCGCAGTCGCCCGGGTCTGCCGTACGACAGCCACCACGAGTGCAGCCAGGCGTGGCTCTGGAACGGCGTCGCCGCCGCGCACCGCCGGTACAGCCGCTCCCAGTCCGCGGCCAGCCCGGCGAACACCCGGGCGTCGGTGACCAGCTCGGTCGTGTACGTCACAGCTGTCCGCGGACGTCGGCGGCCGTGGCGGCGGGGGCCGACGCGGGGCCGGGCACCGGCGCGGCCGGACGGCCGGGCTCCGCCACGGATCTGCGGGGCCGCACGAGCAGGGCCAGCCCGCCGAGCAGCCCGCCCGCGCTCGCGCCGACCAGGCCGGTCAGCGCGGGCGAGGCCGAGGACGGTCCGGCCGGTTCGGTGGCGCGAGCGAACTGCCGCAGCTCGACGTGGGTGCTGTCCGCCGAGGTGTCCGCGTGCCGGGTCAGCGCGCGGGCGACGGCGTTGGCCATGTCGGCGGCCAGGTCCGGGCGGTCGGAGGTGGCGGTGACGGAGACCATCGGGGCGTCCGGCGAGGTCGCCGTGCGTACGCTCGCGCGCAGCGTGGCCACCGGCACGCCCGCCCACACCTGCGCGTCCCCGAGCACCGCGAGCTGCGGGGCGACCCTGCCGTAGGCCTGCGCGAGACCCAGCGCGGACACCGGGTCGGACCGGTCGGTGGGGACCGCGACGACGTAGCTGGTCGCCGTGTACTCGGGTGTCCTGAGCAGGCCGTAGCTGCCGCCCAGCAGTCCGCCGAGGAGCACGCCGGCCGCCACCAGGGACCAGGGCGGCAGGGCACGGGCGGCGCGGACTCGGGCGGCGCGGATCCGGGTGGCCAGCGCGGCCGGCCGGGGCCGGCGGCGGACGGGGGGTTCGGTCCGGTTCTCGGTCATGGGGAACTGACTCCCTGGGGTGCCGGGGACAACGGTTGGGCGAGGGCCGCCGCGTACACGTCCATCAGCTGGGCGGCGCTGCGGGTGATGCAGTAGTGCCGGGCGGCCTCCGGCGCGGCGCGGGTTCCGGGGGCCGCGGCGCGGGTCTCGGCCAGCGCGCGGGCGAACTCGGCCTCGTCGGAGGGGATCCGGCGCGCGGCGGGCGCGGCCCGCGGGGGCAGGTCCTGCAGGGCGGGGCAGCAGGCGTACACCACCGGCAGTCCCGTGGCCAGGCCCTCCACGATCGCCAGGCCGAAGGCCTCCTCCGGGGACGGTGAGGCGAGGACGTCCATAGCGGAGGCCAGCGACGGCAGATCGGGTCCCGGAGAGCCGTCCGGGACGTACGGGCGTTCGCCGGTGAGCAGGACCCGGTCGGCGACGCCCGCCTCCCGGGCGGTGCTGCGCAGCCGGTGCTCCTCGGGGCCGCCGCCGACCAGCAGCAGCCAGCAGTCGTCCGGGAGCCGGGCCAGCGCCCGGACCAGGACGTCGAACCGCTTTCCCGCCGACAGCCGCCCGACGCCGCCGACCACGTACGCCCCGTCCGGCAGGCCCAGCCGGCGGCGGGTGCGGTGCCGGGCGACCGGGTCGAAGCGGAAGCGGTCCAGGTCGATGCCGTTGGGCACGACCTCGATCCGGGGTGCGGGCACGCCCCAGCGAGCCAGGCGGCCGGCGACCGTGGGGGAGACGGCGACCGTGGCGCTGCCCAGCCGCTCCCCAGCCCGGTACAGCGCCCGCACGCCAGCGGTGAGCGGGCGGCCCTCCATCTGGGAGTCGCCCAGGGAGTGCTCGGTGGCGACGATCGCCCTGACGCCCGCGAGCCGGGCGGCGAGCCGGCCGTAGACGCAGGCGCGGTAGAGGTGGGTGTGGACGAGGTCGTAGCCGCCGCTGCGGATCAGCCGGGCCAGCCGGGGCAGCGCCCCCAGGTCGCGGTTGCCGCCCATGCCGAGGTGGACGACCTGCACCCCGTCGGCCAGCAGTCCGTCGGCGACCGGGCCCGGATTGGTGAGCGTCACGACGTCGCAGGACAGCGGCAGATGGCGCAGCAGCAGCCGCAGTTGCTGCTCGGCGCCGCCGACCCCGAGACCGGTGATGACATGCAGGACCCGCACCGGGGCGGAGCCGTCCGAGGCCATGTCACACCCCCTCCACCGGCCGCCGGCGCAGCCGGTGCAGCCGCGTCTTGAGCAGCAGCCGCACGGCCCCGTCCCGCTGGCCGACATGCACTCGCGGCAGCGCGTGCGGCCCGGTGAGCGGACCGGGGTCGATGGCGCAGGCGTAGGTGTAGCCGGCGTCGCGGACGGCCTGGACGGCGCGCGGGTCGACGGTGCCGTACGGGTAGCAGAAGCCGCCGACCGGGGCGCCGGTCAGCTCCTGCAGCGCCACCCGGCTCTCCACGGTCTCGGCCTTCAGCGTCAGGTCGTCGGCCCGGGTGAGGTCGACGTGGGTGAGACCGTGCGAGCCGATCTCGATGCCCTCGGTGGCGGCGTGCAGGATGCCCTCGGCGGTCAGCAGCGGCTTGCGCGGGCCCAGCGGATCCCAGGCGTTGTCGCCGCCCAGCCGCCCCGGCAGTACGAACAGGGTGGCGCCGCAGCCCCAGTGGCGCAGCCGGGGCAGGGCGTGCTCGACGAAGTCGGCGTACCCGTCGTCGAAGGTCAGGCCGACCAGACCGCGGCCCTCACCGCGGGCGCGCGCGGTCAGCAGGGTGGCCACGGACACGCCGCGCAGCCCGTGCCGGCGCAGCCAGGCGAGCTGTGCGTCCAGCCGGTCGGGGGTGACCGTGATGCGGTACGGGTCGTCCGAGCGGTCGCCGACGGAGTGGTACATCGCCACCCAGGGCGCGGGCCCGGTGCGGGTGCCCGTGCCGGAGGAGGCGTCAACGGAGCTTGCGGGAACGGCCATGCGGGTGCCTTCGTGTGACGGGACGAACGGATCGAGGGGAATGGATGGAGCGGGCGGAACGGACGGATCGGATGGAGCGAACGGAGCGGGTGGAGCGGGTGGAGCGAACGGAGCGGGTGGAGCGGATGCGGAGGGCTAGCGTGCCCAGGGCTCGGAGGGCCTGGGCGACGCCCTGGACGCGCAGGGCCAGGCCGAGCAGGACGAAGACACCGGCGACGGTCGCCGCGCCGGCGGCGAGCGCGAGCGCGGGCGGGCCGGACCGGGCCGCGGCCAGGGCGCCGGCCGCCGTCGCCCCGCACGCCGCCAGCACCGGCCTGCCCAGCTCGCCCAGCACCCGCCGGACCCGGACCGGGACGCTCCGCGGCCCCATCCCGGCGAGCAGCAGAGCGGCGGTGACGGTGATCCCGGCGGCGTTGGCGGCGGCGATGCCGCTCACGCCCCAGACGCCCACCGTGGCCCCGCCGATTCCGGCGGTGGCGGCGATGCCGACCGCCATCGCGCCCAGCGGGTACCAACTGGCCCGGCCCGCCGAGAAGTAGGAGCGGGCCAGCGCGCCCACCACCGTCTGCCCGAGCAGCCCGAGCGCGTACACCCGCATCACGGCGGCCGTCGCCGCGGTGTCCGCGGCGGTGAACGCGCCCCGCTGGAAGAGCAGGGCGATGATCTGCGGGGCACAGGCGATCACCGTGGCCGCACCCAGCAGCACCAGGCCGGCGGCGAGGGCCACGTCCCGCTCCACGCGCTCGCGCGCGCGGCCGGTGTCGCCCTCGGCCAGCGCCCGCGCCACCACCGGGAAGGTGACCGTGCACAGCATCAGCGACAGCGTCATCGGGATCTGCGCCACCTTCTGCGCGTAGTTCAGGTGCGAGATCGCCCCGGCCGGCAGGCCGGAGGCGAGGAACCGCTCGATGAGCACCTGGGACTGGCGGCACAGCGCGAACAGCAGGACGGTGGTGAACAGGGCGAGGGCGAGCGGACGCGCCGAGGCCCCGTCGTCGGCCGCGGGCAGCTGTGCGGCGCTCTCCCGCCGCCCGCGCAACCGCCCCAGCAGCGACGGCAGCTGGGCGGCCACCATCAGACAACCGCCGACCGCGACCCCGACCGCCGCCGCGCGCACTCCGAGCCGGCTGCCGAGAACGAACATGGTGGCGACGATGCCGGTGTTGTAGGCGACGTAGATCGCGGCGGGCGCCAGGAACCGGCGATGGGCGCGCAGCGCCGCGCTGCAGTACCCGGCGAGCCCGAAGCTCACCACGCAGGTCGCGGTGATCCGGGTGCAGTCCACCGCCAGGGCGTGGTCGGGCAGCCCCGGCGCCAGGGCCCGGACCAGCGGTCCTGCGCCGGCCACGACCAGCGCGGCGACCGCGGCGAAGGCCAGCAGCAGCCGGGGCAGGGTGGCGGCGACCAGCGAGCGGACCGGGTCGCCGGCGCTGCCCCGCGCGCGGCGGGCCAGGGCCAGGCTGAACATCGGGATCAGCGCGAAGGCCAGCCCGTCCTCGATGAGCAGCGTCGCCGCGAACTCCGGCACCGTCCACGCCACCAGGAACGCGTCCGTCTCGCTCCCGGCGCCGAACAGCCGCGCCAGCGCCTGGTCCCGGGCCAGCCCGAGCACCGACCCGGCCACCGACAGCGCGGCCGTGAGCGCGGTGGCCCTGGCGAGGAACCCACGACCCGGCCGAGCGGCCCCGTCCTTCCGCCCCGCGTCCCCGCCCCCTGCCCGGCCCACCGACTCGCCCGGCGCCGGGTCTGTGGGCCCGTCGGCTACCGGGTCCGTCGGCTCGCCCGGTGCCCGGTCCACGGGTTGGATCGGTGCCCTGTTCGGTGTGGCGTCCGGTGCCGGGTTCGTCGGCTCGTGTGGTGGCGGGTCCGTGGGCTCGCCCGGTGCCGGGTCTGTGGGCTCGCCCGGTGCCGTCTCGTCCGGCGGTACGGACGGGGCGGTGGTCCGGGTGCGCGGCACGGTCGGCGCGCCGTCCGTTGCGGGCGGCGGGGTCGTGGTCATCGCCGGCCACCCTCCTCGGCACCGGACCCGAGCGCCCACCAGAGCGCCAGCCCGAGGGACACGGCGGTCAGGACCGTCGTGGGCCCGCCGATGTCGGCGTATGCGAAGTTCGTCAGCTGCCACACCAGCAGACCGCAGGCGATCAGCCCGCAGTCGGACCCGGAGCGGCCCGCTCTCCGCAGGGCGAGGACGAGCAGCGCCAGCCAGCCCCCGGCCAGCGCCAGCAGCCCGATCAGCCCCTGCTCGGCGAGGACCAGCAGATACATGTTGTGCGGAGACAGCAGCGGCTGCTTGACGTACCCGGCGCCGGCGCCGTCGGTCTCGCTGCCGGAGCTGAGGGCCACCGAGGCGTGCGCGTCCCGGTGCTCGCGGAAGCCCTTGAGGCCCACGCCGGTCAGCGGCTGCTCGCGCCACATGCCGACGGCGGCGGACCACATCGCGTACCGGTCGGTCACCGACTGGTCGGGGGCGTCGGCGACCTGGGTGATGCTGCCCACGCGCTCCTGCAGCAGCGCCGTTCCGAGCCCGAACCCGCCGACCAGCACCACCCCGGCCGCGACCACCGCCGCCCCGACCGCGAGCGCCCGCCGGACCCCGGCGAGGAGCAGCTGTGCCGTGCAGGTCACCGCCGTGGCGATCCACGCCCCGCGGCTGAAGGACAGCGCCAGCGGCAGCAGCAGTGCCAGCGCACAGCCCGCGGCGAGCAGCCGCCGCCGTGGCGCGGTACGGCCCAGCGCCAGCCCGAGCGCGCACACCAGCCCCAGCGCGACCACCGTTGCCATCGCCATCACGTCCTGCGGCCCGAACGTGCCCACGGCCCGGATCCGTTCGCCCTGGTACGAGGCGCCGGTCCCGGTGACGTACTGGTGCACGCCCACCGCCCCCTGCCACAGCGCCAGCGCCACCGTGGACCAGGCCAGCAGCCGGACGTCGCGCCGCGCCCGGACCAGCAGCAGCACGGCCGCCGGGACGAGCACGAACACCTGGAGGTAGCGGCCGAGGCCGGTCAGCCCGGCCTCCGGCGACACCGCGCCCACGGCGGCGAACGCCAGGCCCGCCACCGGCAGGCCCAGCAGCACGGCCGTGGCGGGGGGCAGCGGACGGCGCCGGTCCCGGACCAGGCGGAGCGCGCAGTAGAGCACCACCAGCGCGGAGACCGCGTCGGCGGGATGGGCGCCGCCCTCGCCGTCGCCGCCCGCCGCCACGGGCAGCGCCAGCACGCAGATCACGGCGACGACGGCGGCGGCGGGCGGCAGGCTCCGCGCGCGCACCGCCGGCCGGGGCAGAGCGAGGCTCATCGCTCAGCTCCCCGTCGGACGCACCAGCGACACGGCCGTGCGCAGCAGGATGCACACGTCCTGCCACAGCGACCAGTCGTCGATGTAGGCGTTGTCGAGCCGGGCCCGGTCCTCGATCGAGGTGTCGCCGCGCAGCCCGTGGATCTGGGCCAGGCCGGTGATGCCGACAGGCATCCGGTGGCGGGCGGCGTAGCCGGGGTGGGCCTGGCTGAACCGGTCGACGAAGTAGGGGCGTTCCGGGCGCGGGCCGACCAGGCTCATGTCGCCCCGGAAGACGTTCCACAGCTGCAGCAGCTCGTCCAGCGAGGTGCGGCGCAGAAAGCGGCAGAACCACGGCATCCGCTGCTCGTCCGCCACGCTCCAGCGGGTCGCCGACTCGTGCGCGTCGGCCGGGCGGTGGGTGCGGAACTTCAGCAGGGTGAACGGCCGTCCGCCCGCGCCGATCCGCTCCTGCTTGAACACCACCCCCGGTCCGCTGCTGATCCGCAGCACGGTCGCGCAGGCCAGCAGCAGGGGACCGGTCAGCAGCAGCAGCACGCCGGAGGCCAGCACATCCAGCACCCGCTTGCCCGCGGTGCCCGCGGGGCCGCGTCCCAGGGGCGCCGGCCTGCGGCAGGGGAACCCGGCGAGCCGGTCGCCGTACGGACCGGTGGGGGCGGGTTCCGCGTCGATCTCCCACACCGTGCAGCCGGACTCGGCCAGCGCCCGTGGCAGCGGAGCCCGCCCGGCCCGTGCCGGGGGACGCACCACCAGCACGTCCCGCACACCGTTCTGGACGATGGCGCGCTGCACCTCCTCGCCGGTGGTCAGCACCGGCAGCCCCTCGGCGCCGTCCGGATCGTCGGCGACGACTCCGACCGGCCGCACTCCGCAGCGCGGATCCCGCAGCACCGCCGCGGCCACGCGCTGCGCGGTCGCCGCGGGCCCGACCACCAGCGCGGCGCACGGACGCTGGGCCAGTGCCGTGCGCCGCCACCCGTGCACCGTGCCGCGGGCGGCGCAGCTCGCCGCCGCGTGCAGCGCAAGACCCAGCAGCAGGGTGCGCGCCGACAGCGCGTGCTGTGGGTCGTACGCCGCTGTGAGCGCTGCCAGCGCCAGCCAGACCACCGCGATCCGGCCCAGGACGGCGGGGAGTTCGTCGAGCAGGGCGGGCAGCCGCCGGGCCGGTACCGGCGGGCGCAACAACAGCGCGGCGGCCACCAGCAGAACGGCGAGCTCGGGGCGGTACGGGGCCCCGGTGAGCGCAAGGGCACCCGTCGTCGCCGCCGTGCCGTCGGCGACGAGCAGCGGAAGCGCGGAGGGCGCGGGCCGGGCCGGAGGACGCCCTGCCGGGGGGCGGGCGCGGGGTCCGCCGGTGCGGGGCGGCAGGACGGAGACGGGGGAGGCGCCCGGCGGGCGTTGCTGCCCGGTGGCGGCGGTGGCCGTGGCGCCGGCGGCCGCTGCGGTGCGGAGGTCCCGGGGCTGTCCGGCGGGGCTGGGGACGGTGCTTTCCGCGGTCACGGGTGGCTGGACTCCCTGTATTCGATGGCCTCGGCCTCGGTGGTGTCGATGGCCTCGGTGGTCTCGGTGGGCCGGGCGGACGGCACCCCGGCGGCCGGGCCGACGCCGAGGAGTTCTCGGTACACCGCCGTGACGGCCGCGGCCGTGTGCCGTACGTCGTGTGTGGCCAGCACATGCGCCCGTCCCTGACGGCCCATCGCCTCGCGGGCCGGCGGGTCGAGCAGCAGCGCGGCGGCATGGTCGGCGAGCGCCGCCGGGTCCTCCGGGGGCACCAGGCAGCGGGCGGCGAGCGTGGGCGGCAGCGCCTCGCGGGCGCCGTCGACGTCCGTCACCAGCACGGGCCGGCCGCAGGCCATCGCCTCCAGCGGGGCCAGCGCCATGCCCTCCCAGCGGGACGGCAGGACCACCAGATCGGCGGCCCGGTACCAGGGAGCGGCCTCCGCGACGGGCCCTGCGAACAGCACGGACTCGGGGGCCAGGGAGCGCAGCCGGGCACGGTCCGGGCCGTCGCCGACCAGCACCAGGCGGGCCTCCGGGACCTGACCGCGCACCCGTTCCCAGGCCGCGAGCAGCACGTCCTGCCCCTTCTGCCGGCACAGCCGCCCCACGCACACCACCACCGGCGCGCCCGGGGCGACACCGGCCAGGAGCCGTGACCGTACGGCGTCGGAGCCGGGGTCCGTGCGGTGGTCGGTCCCGGCGGCCGGACGGAACCGGTCCGGGGCGACGCCGTTCGGGATCACCGACCAGCGCGCCCGGATCCCGGCCCGCTCCCCCCGCCGCCGCTCCGCCTGGCTCACGCACACCACCCGCCCCGTCCACCGCGCCGCCCGGCGCTCCCAGCCTCGTGCGAGGGCCGCCATGACCCCGTTCACCGCCTCGAACGACCAGGCGTGCGGCTGGAAGACGGTCGGGATCCGCCCCCGTACGGCCAGCCGCGCGGCGAGGCCGGCCTTCGCGCTGTGCGCATGCACGACGTCCGGCCGCACGTCCGTGACGATCCGGGCCAGGCGCGCTACCTCCGAGGCGAGCGCGGGGCCGGGAGCACGTCCCGCGGGCCAGGGCCGTACCTCCGCCCCGAGCGACCGCAGTGTCCCGGCCAGGAACCCGTCCGGGCAGGCGACGGTGACCGCCAGGTCCGCGGCGAGCTGGGCCCGCGTCAGATCCGCAACCACACGGGCGACTCCGCCGTCCACCGGTTGGGTGATTTGCAGAACCCGTGGCCGAAAGGCCCTGGGTGACAGGTGCATGCGCGGTTTCCTCGCTCACGGGTGACGCTCGGGACGGGGCGGGAACGCGCCTCACGGCTGAGCGACGGCGGCGCCGCGGCGCACGCCGGCGCACACCGCGTCCCGCAGGGAAACGAGCAGGACGGCCGGCTGGTCACAGACAGCCGTCCCGCGGCGGTGCACGGGGGTGCGTCGGATGGTGGGGACTCTAGCTGCTATCCGTACTAATCCGGAGAAACCGGGTATGTGTGTCGGATTGGTGAAGAGTGCTGTGCCGACCGTGCCTCCCGAGATCGCCCGGGGACCGTTCGGAGATCACTCCTTTGGCGGCACAACTCCCGCGTACGTGGCGCGTTGACACTGCGCCGGGCACCCGCCCGGATGTTTGTGTCAACCCCAAGGAGCACCTCTCAATGTCGCGTATTGCGAAGGGTCTGGCCCTGACCTCCGTCGCCGCCGCCGCGGTGACGGGCACCGCCGGTGTCGCCGTCGCCGACAGCGGCGCGCAGGCCGCCGCCGCCCACTCCCCGGGCGTGCTGTCGGGCAACGTGCTGCAGGTTCCGGTCCACGTTCCGGTCAACGTCTGCGGCAACACCGTCAACATCATCGGTCTGCTGAACCCGGCGTTCGGCAACGAGTGCAAGAACGACTGACGTCCCGCACGGCTGACGTCGGCTCCGCATCGGTACCGGCCGTCCGCGCCGCGGTTTCCTCCGCGAGCGGGCGGCCGGTCCGCTGTGCCCTTGCCGGGCGGGCGGATTGGTGCCGTGCCCCGAACGGGCGGTGCGGCCCCGACACGCTGTACGGACCTTGACAACCCGTCCCACCAGCGGCGACCGGCGCCGCCGGTGGACCTGGAAGGACGCGGACCGCACTCGATCGGTTGCAGAGTGCGACAACCCCTCTCACGGTGGGCAGCACATGATCCGACGCACCACCGAAGGGAACCCGCCATGCCCCTGCCCGCACGGCGAATCGCCATCTCCGTACTCTGTGCCGGCCTTGTGCTCGGCATCTCCGGGCCGGCGGCACTGGCGGCCGACGGCGAACCGGCCCGGGAGCGCACCCTCGCGGCGTCCCTGGAACAGCTGCCTCAGCTCGACCAACTACGCGGCCAGGCCGACGGCCTGGGTGATCTGGACGAGGTGCTCGAACCCGCGACCGACCTGCTGGACGCCGTGCTCGCGACCGACGACGGCCTGCTCTCCACCGCCGAGGCGGACGAGCTCGGCGCCGCGGTCGAGGAGGCCCTGGCCCAGGTGGAGGCCGCCGACCTGGACACCACCGCAACCGGGGTCACCCTGCCGGAGCAGCCGATCGTGATGCTGCCGACGGATCCCGCACCGGTCACGCTGCCGGCCCCCGTCGACCAGGCCACCCCGGCCGATTCGGCCACTGCGGCCGACGACGCCGCGGTCCCGGCCGCCGATCCGACCACCGACGCACTGGACGCTCTGCAGGAGCAGATCGACGCGCTGATCACGGCCATCACCGCCGGCAGCGTCGACCAGGTGGTCCCGGCCGTCGACAGCATGGTGACCGGCCTGCTCAACCTCATCGCCGCCCAGCTGGCCGGGCTTCCCGCGCTTCCCGCACTGCCCGCGCTTCCCGCACTGCCCGCGCTTCCCGCACTGCCCTCGCTACCCGTACTGTCCACCGCGTCGAGCACCGCGCTGCCTGCGAGCTGACGCGGGGCCGGCGTCCTCCGCCTTCCGGCCGTCGGCGCTCCCGCAAAGGGCGCCCCGTTTCCTCATATGAGATCTCCTCGGAGTTCTCATATGAGGATTTCTCATGCCGCCCGGATCCCGACGACGGCGGGGAGGAATTCTTCGACGCACGGAGTTTCCTGTTCCTGAGGGAGTTCGTTAGGCACGGCGTCAGAATTCCCTGTGGTGACATGTGTTGCCGAAGAGAGGAACACGATGAAGTCCCTGAAGGCTGCCGCTGTCGTTGCCGGATCCCTCGCCGCCGCCGGAGCCGCCGCGCCCGCGTTCGCCTACGACACCGCAGACCTCACACCCACCAGCCTCAACGGCGCCGTGAACACGCTCACCAAGGGCCCCGTCGACGTCATGCCGCTGCAGCAGCAGTCGGACGCGCTCGACACCGAGAACAAGGACTCGGCGCTGCACACCGTCAAGGGCGCGACCGAGCGGCTGAACGCCGCGGGCAGCCTGCTCGGCGGCCTCCCGCTGGGGGGCTGACCTGTCCCCAGGCCGCGCGCGGACCGCGGGTTCCGGCCCCGGTCTCGCCCTGCTGCTGGTGATCACGGGGGCGGTCGGACTGCTCGCCTCGTGGATGATCACCCTCGACGAGTTCAAGCTGCTCGAGGACCCGGACTTCGTGCCGGGCTGCAGCCTGAACCCGGTGGTGTCCTGCGGCAGCGTCATGGAGAGCGACCAGGCCAGGGTCTTCGGGTTCCCCAACCCGATGCTCGGCCTGGTCGCATACGCCGTCGTCGGCTGCGTCGGGGTGAGCCTGCTGGCCGGCGCCCGGTTCCCGCGCTGGTTTTGGCTCGCCCTCGCCGCGGGCTGCCTGTTCGGCGTCGGGTTCGTCAGCTGGCTGCAGTTCGAGTCGCTGTACCGGATCGACGCCCTGTGCCTGTGGTGCTGTCTGGCCTGGGCCGCCACCATCGTCATGTTCTGGTACACGGCGTCCTTCGCCGTACGGAACGCGTTCCTGCCCGCGCCGCGCCGACTGCGCATCTTCCTCGACGAATTCACCTGGGTGCTCCCGCTTCTCCACATCGGTGTCGTCGGCATGCTCGTACTGACGCGCTGGTGGGACTTCTGGACCGGCTGACCGTCGTACTACTGCGGCACTCGGGGGAATCCTGTGCTCCGGGCAGTCCCGGAATCGTTACGCATGGCGCTCCGAGTATCGCCCCTTCCCACACCCCGCATCTCCCAAGTCTCCCCCCACCTCCCGAAGGGACCGTGCCTGACATGAAGCCGACCACCCGAGGAACCCTGGCCGCCGTCGTCACAGGGGTCGCCGCCGCGGTGGGCGTCGCCGCGACCCCCGCCGCCGCGGTCCCCGTGCCGGTGCCGCTGGACGGTGCCGAGAAGGCGCTCGGTATGGAACTGCCCGAGGTCGGCGGCGAGCTGCCGGTGCCGAAGCCGGGCGCGCCCGAGGGCCCCCGGTACGTCGAGGGCCGGCTGCTGCCGGAGCGGACCCTTCCGCAGCTGCCCGTGCACGGCGGGCTGCCCGGCGCTGACCTGCGCCAGCCGCTGCCGCACCTCATCGGCAGCGGCTTCGACCACGTCGGCGTCGATGCGCACGCCTCCGAACTGCGCACGCTCGCCCCGGGGCTGTCCGCGGACGCCCCGCTCAGCGCGCCCGACGCCGGCGCGTTCGGTCTGCCGGAGGCCCGGCTGCCGCAGGCCGGCGTGCTGGCACCGGTGGTGCAGACGGTGCCCACCGCCGGTCTCGGCATCGCACCGGGGCTGTAGGCCGACGGCGAGGCCCTCGCACCGGGCGTCCGCCGAGCCCGCCCGGCCCCGTCCACGGTGACCCCCGGGCCCTTCGGCCGGTTATCCCCTACGGATCACCGGGACCGGACGAGGAGCGAGTCATGGGCGGCGGCGTGGACGAATCGACGACAGCGGCTCCAGCGACCACAGCGACCACAGTGACCACAGCGGTCACAGCGGTCACAGCGGCGACCGGGCGCGCGGAGCGGACCGCGGCAGCGGCACCGGGGACGGCGAGAGGCGGGCCCGCCGGACGTTCCCGCCGGGACGCCCTGCGCCGTCTGCTCGCCCCGGCACTCGCCGCCGCGTTCGCACCCGTGGCCGCCGGCTGCCGCCCCTTCGGGCCCGAGGCGGACGCCGACGACCACGCAGGTGACGGCTCCGGCGCCGGGTACGAGGGCGTCGTCTTCGAGGAGACCTACCGGGGCCGCCGGATCCGCGGCGTCCGCTCCGCCGCCGGGCGGGCCCTGGGCGCCGGGAGCTGGCACGTGACCGTGGACGGCCGGCCGCTGCACCTGATGCGCCGCGCCGACGGCAGCTGGCTCACCATGGTCGACCACTACCGCTCGTACCCCACTCCGCTCGACGCGGCCCGCGCGGCCGTCGACGAGCTGGGCCCGGGACAGCACCTGCGCGAGGGAGGAGCGGCGGCCCACCATGGCGTACACGCGTAAGGACGTCAGCACGCTGACCCGGGCCGAGAAGCGGCGACTGGTCGCGGCGCTGCTGGAGGTCAAGCGCAGCGGCGAGTACGACGAGTTCGTCCGTATCCACATCGACTTCTACGTCTCCGACGGCGAGGACGGGCTGCGCACCGCCCACATGGCGCCCTCCTTCCTGCCCTGGCACCGACGGCTGCTGCTGGACCTGGAACAGGCGCTGCAGCGGGTGGACGCGTCGGTGACCGTGCCGTACTGGGACTGGACCAAGGACCGCGGCACGACGTCGGCACCCTGGACCGACGACCTCCTCGGCGGCACCGGACGGCCCTCCGACCACCGGGTGACGACCGGGCCGTTCGCCCATGCCGGGGGCAACTGGGAGATCAAGGAGAACGTCACCGACACCGAGTACCTCACCCGGGACCTCGGCCGCTCCCGCGACCCGATCGAGCTGCCCACCGCGAGCGATCTGGAGTGGGCGCTGAAGGATTCCGGGTACGACGCGGCGCCGTGGGACTCGACGACCGGCAAGGGGTTCCGCAACAAGCTGGAGGGCTGGGGCAGCGGCCGCGGCAGCAGCTCCTGGCGCAACCACAACCGGGTGCACCGCTGGGTCGGCGGCGCGATGGTCGGCGGCGCCTCCGTCAACGACCCGGTGTTCTGGATGGTGCACGCCTTCGTCGACCTGCAGTGGACCCGCTGGCAGCGCCGGCACCCCGGCGCCCGCTATCTGCCGGCCGAACCCCCCGCCCCGGGCAGTGCGCAGGACGGGCGGATCGTCGCCCGGCACGAGCGGCTGCCGCCGTGGGACGTGACGCCGGACGAGCTGGAGGACGTCAGCGGCATCTACCGATACGCGTGACGTGATCCGACGCCACGCGAGGAGCCCCGGTGCCGCGGGCACCGGGGCTCCTGACGGGGCGAGAGGCGTCAGCTGCCGTAGCCGTAGCCGTGGCCGCCGCTCCGCAGGCCGCCGCCGTCACCGTTGTTTTCGCAGGCGTTGCCGAAGGCCGGGTTCAGCAGGCCGACCACGTCGACGGTGTTCCCGCACACGTTGACCGGGATGTGCACCGGCACCTGCAGGACGTTGCCCGACAGGACGCCGGGCGAGCCCACGGCCTCGCCCTTCGCGCCCGCGTCGGCCATGGCCACACCGGCGCCGCTGATCACCACGGCGCCGGTACCGAGGGCGACACCGGCAGCCTTCGCGATGCGAGACATCACGTTCTCCTTCTGACTCGGGGGGAGCGGCAGCAGATGACGCCGCCGCACGGTCCGTTCAACGCGGCGGATCATGGAGGGTCACGGCGGGAGTGTGAGGATCACCCTTTTCGAACGCTGGACTGGCCGTCCCCCCTCAACCCCTGCTCATGGACGACGCCGAGGAACTCCCACGCGACATCCGCTTCTTCGGCCTCGGCCTCACCTCGTCGGCCCCGAGTCTGCCCGCGAGGGTCTGCGATCGTGGGGATCGGCCCGCTGCTCCGCGACCCGACCCCGTCCTGACGACTGCTGGGCCTGGTCATCTGCCCAGGGCAGGAGCGAAGGCCGGAACTCCCCGCCGTGCGTACGGCGTTCATGCGGCCGAGGGGGTGGAGACGCCGGGGCGCCGCAGGCTGGTCGGCCCCTGGTCCATCCGTGGCCGCGCCCGGTCCCATCCGGGGGCGGGGAGCGCACGGCGGCGGTCGCCGGGGCGGCTGACCGGCCCAAGAGTGAGCGCCCCCGGCAGGACTCGAACCTGCGGCCAAGCGCTTAGAAGGCGCCTGCTCTATCCGCTGAGCTACGGGGGCCTGGTGTGGTGGCCTCTGTCGTGGGTGCCCTGGTGTGGGCCGATCCGTGACGTTGCCGGGGACAAGGATAGGGCTCCCGGCTCCTTGACCCTGCTGCTTCGCCTCCGTGGCTCGATGTGGAGGTTCGGTGAAGCGGTCCTGATAATCGCAGGCAGGTACGAATCGTGCATCGCTTTTGGCGTCTCGCGCATCGGGTGTTGTGCACTCGTTATGCCTCGACTGCGATCCCGCCCCACTCGTCCCTTGTGCCCCTTCTGTCCGATCGGCGCGCAGGCATGCCTATATGCTTCAGAATTCCCCTGAAATTGGGCATTCTTCGCATGTGGTGACCTTGGACGTACGGCCTCAGCTGCTCGACGCACTCTCCGCCCTGCGCGACCGTGTCGCGGCCGCACGCTTCCCGCTGCCTCTGGCCGGGGCCCCACGCGCGCGTGCCAACCGCGACGAGCTCCTCGCGCAGCTCGACGACTACCTGGTGCCCCGGCTGAGGGAGCCTGAAGCACCCCTGCTGGCCGTCGTGGGCGGCTCGACCGGCGCCGGAAAGTCCACGCTCGTGAACTCACTCGTGGGCCGCCGGGTCAGCGAGGCGGGCGTGCTGCGGCCCACCACGCGCACGCCCGTCCTGGTCTGCCATCCGGAGGACCATCACTGGTTCAGCGGCATGCGGGTGCTGCCCGACCTCACGCGCGTGTGGGTGCCCCAGCAGGAACCCGACGACGACCTGCTGCTCCCCGGCGAGAGCCCCGCGCGCGTGCTGCGCATCGAGACCGCCGACACCCTGCCGCCCGGGCTCGCCCTGCTCGACGCACCCGACATCGACTCCCTGGTCGCCGAGAACCGGATCCTGGCCGCCGAGCTGATCTGCGCCGCCGACATCTGGATCATGGTCACCACCGCCGCCCGCTACGCCGACGCCGTGCCGTGGCATCTGCTGCGCACCGCCAAGGAGTACCACGCCACCCTGATCACCGTGCTCGACCGGGTGCCCCACCAGGTGGTCTCCGAGGTGTCCCGGCAGTACGGCGCCCTGCTCACCAAGGCGGGCCTGGGCGATGTCCCCCGGTTCACCGTGCCCGAGCTGCCCGAGTCGGCCTGGGGCGGCGGCCTGCTCCCGGCCACCGCCGTGGCCCCGCTGCGCACCTGGCTCGTGCACCGGGCGCAGGACCCCGCGGCCCGCGAACACGTCGTGGCCCGTACCGCCCAGGGCGTCCTCGACTCCCTTCGGGCCCGGATGCCCGAACTGGCCGGTGCCGCCGCCGCGCAGTATGCCGCCGCGCTGCGGCTCACCGCGGCCGTGGACCGCGCCTACGACAACGAGCACGCGCGCGTGCGAGGACGGCTGCAGGCCGGCGCCGTGCTCGCCGGGGACGCCCTGAAACGGTGGCGCGCCTTCCCGCTGGACTGCGCCGCCGGGGAACTCCTCGACTCGCTGGTGGAGAGCCTCACCGCGCTGCTGCTGTGCGCGGTCACCGCCGCCGACGAGCGCGTCGACGACGCCTGGCGGCGCGAGCCGGCCGGCACGGCCCCGGGGCTGACCGACCGGGACGGACTGCCGGAGAACGCCGAGCACCGCATCGGGATGGCGGTACGGCGGTGGCGGCGCGAGCTGGAGGAGTACGCGGACGACGAGGTGCGCGAGCTGGAGCGGAGCCTCGCCCCCGACCCCGAGGTGATCGCCGCCCTGGTCGCCGCCGCCCTGCTCGGCGGGCGCCGCGGCCGGTCCGCCGGGGAGAGCCTCGCCGAGCGGCTCGGTGCGCACGGCGCGCTACGGCTCCGTGACCGGGGCGGGCGCCTGCTCGCCGAACACGTCGACCGGATCATGCACCGGGAACGCGAGCGCCGGCTCGCCCCGCTCGACGCGCTGGGAGTCCACCCCGAACCCCAGGCCGAACTCATCGCCGCCCTGTCCGTACTGCAGAAGGAGAGGTGACCGGTGACCGCCGTCACTGACGAGGACCCCACCGAGCACACCGACCACACGGGGAACGCGGGTGTACACGACGCCGCCGGGAACGGACGCCCGCGCGGGGACGACGGACGTCCTGGTGCCGCCCCGGAGGGGGAGGCCGGCTCCCCGTCCGGGCGGGCGGAGCAGCCCCGCGGTGAGGACGACCCCGGGGAGGACGCCGGGGAGCGGGCGGAGGGAAGGACCGGGGAGACGGGAACCCGAGGCCGGTGGCCCCGGGAGCGCTGGCGCATCCTGGACCGCGGACGCGGCCGGGAGCGGGACGGAGGCCGGGACAGGGACCGGGAGACGGGCGGCGAACGGGACGGGGACAAGCTCCGCGAGCGGGGCGGGGGCGGGGACAGACCGCGCGACCGCGACCGCGACCACGACCGCGACCGTGACCTCGGCCGAGGTCGCGACCGTGACCGCGTCCGGGGTCGGGACCGGGACCGGGACCGCGACGGGCGGTTCCCGGGGGACCGGGAACCGGGCCTCCGCGCGCGCGACCGTGACCGCAACGCCCCCGCGCGCGCGACGGCCGCCGGCGCCCCGACCCGGGCGGACGACGAGGAGGGCGCCTGGGACGACGGACTGATCGCCCGCCGGGTGAACGAGACCGACGGTTTCGAGGCGTACCCCGTGCCGGAGCGCAGCAGGCCGCACAGCCCCTCCGGCGGTGTGACCCCGCTCGCTTACGACGGGCCGCTCCGGGCCAGGCTGGACGCACTGCGCGAACTGGTGGGGCTCTCCCGCACCCGGCTCGACAGCAGGACCCTCTCCGAAGCCGGCCGGGTGCTCGACGAGGCCACTGCGCGCCGCAGACTCTCCGGGCAGCACACCGTCGTCGCCATCGCCGGCGCCACCGGCAGCGGCAAGTCACAGCTGTTCAACGCGCTCGCCGGGGTGACGATCTCGGAGACCGGCGTGCGCCGGCCCACCACCGCTGCACCCATCGCGTGCAGCTGGAGCGACGGAGCGGCGACCCTCCTGGACCGGCTCGGCATCCCGGGCCGGCTGCGCCGCCGCCCCGTGCAGCACCCGGACGCGGAGTCGCAGTTGCGCGGACTGGTCCTGGTCGATCTGCCCGACCACGACTCCGCGGCCGTACAGCACCGCGAACAGGTGGACCGCATCCTGGCCCTGGTGGACGCGGTCATCTGGGTCGTGGACCCGGAGAAGTACGCCGACGCCGTCCTCCACGAGCGCTATCTGCGGCCCATGGCGGGCCATGCGGAGGTCACCTTCGTCGTCCTCAACCAGATCGATCGGCTGCCCGGGGAGGCCGCCGAGCAGGTCCTCGACGATCTGCGGCGGCTGCTCGACGAGGACGGCATCGCGCTGGGCGAGTACGGCGAACCGGGCGCCACCGTCCTCGCCCTGTCCGCGCTCACCGGGGACGGCATGGGTGAACTGCGCGAGACGCTGGGCCAGTTCGTCGCCGACCGGAGCGCGCCGGCCCGGCGGATCTCGGCCGATGTGGACGCCGCCGCCTGGCGGTTGCGGCCGGTCTACGTCACCGGACAGCGGACCGGGCTGAGCGAGGAGGCGCGCGAGGAGTTCGCGGCGCGGCTCGCCGACGCGGTCGGTGCCACCGCGGCGGGGGACGCCGCCGAACGCGCCTGGCTGCGCAATGCCAACCGCGCCTGCGGGACCCCCTGGCTGCGGCTGTGGCGCTGGTACCACGACCGGCGCGAACCCCCCACCGGACGGCTACCGCTGCGCGCCCAGGCCGACGAGGAGGCCACCGCCCGTCAGCGTGTCGAGCAGGCGGTGCGCACGGTCTCCGACCGGGCGTCGGCCGGGCTGCCCGCGCCCTGGGCACAGGCGGTGCGTGAGGCGGCGGTCCGCGGCTCCCAGGGACTGCCCGAGGCGCTCGACGAGCTGGCCGCGCGCGCGGGGCTGCCGCCGGGCCGCCCGCCACGGCCCGGGTGGTGGCCGATGGCGGTGCTGGCGCAGGCGTCCATGACACTGCTTCAGGTGGTGGGCGGCCTGTGGCTGCTGGGCCAGATCCTCGGGGCCATGTCGCCGAACCTGGGCGTGCCGGTGCTGCTGATGGTGTGCGGCATCGTCGGCGGTCCCGTCATCGAGTGGAGCTGCCGCATGGCGGCGCGCGGACCGGCACGCCGGTACGGCTACGAGGCGGAACGCCGATTGAGGGAGGCGGCGGCGGGCTGCGGCCGGGCCCGGGTACTGGATCCGCTGGCGGCGGAGCTGCTGCGGTACCGGGAGGTGCGGGAGCAGTACGGGCGGGTCACGGGGGCGGGGGCCAGGTAGGAGGGCGGAGGGGGCGGCGGCCCGGGTGCTCCGGGCCGGGTGGGGCGGCCCGGTCCCGGAGTCCCGGGGCGGTTCACTCGTTCGAGTGGCGGAGTTCTCCACAGCCCAGGGCGCGGTCCACAGGGCCCGGCGGGCCCGGCTCCGACGGCGGCAGTCTGGCTGTGCGCCGGCCGCGACGGATGCGGCGGACGCGGCAGACACAGCCCCACGGGACGGGCCCGTGGGCGTATCCGCCCGGCGTCGGCGTCCGCAAGGGCGCCGGGACCGTGCGGGAAGGGGTGGGCGACGATGAACGAGACGATGGTCTGCGCAGTGGGCAACGTGGCGACGCAGCCGGTCTACCGCCAGCTGACGAACGGCCCGTCGGCGCGGTTCCGGCTGGCGGTGACCGCGCGCTACTGGGACCGGGAGAAGAGCGCGTGGACGGACGGCCACACCAGCTTCTTCACGGTGTGGGCCAACCGGCAGCTGGCCACGAACGCGGCGTCCTCCCTGGGCGTGGGCGATCCGGTCGTCGTGCAGGGCCGGCTGAAGGTGCGCACGGACCTGCGCGAGGGGCAGAGCCGGACGTCCGCGGAGATCGACGCGGTGGCGATCGGTCATGACCTGGCGCGCGGCTGCTCGGCCTTCCGGCGCGCCAACCGGTCCGCGCCGGCGGTCTCTCCGCCGCGTCCCGAGCCCGACTGGGAGACTCCGGCGGCCGACGACGCCAACAACCCGCAGCCGCAGCCGCAGCCGCAGCCGCAGTCGCAGCTGCCGTCGCGGTCGCAGCCGCAGTCGCGGATGGAGCAGGAGCCGAGCGGCGGGGCGGAGGCGGCCAGGCCGGACCGGGAGCCCGCGGCGGTGACATGACGTCAGCGGAGCCCGCGTCCGCCCCGACTGACCGAAGTGCGGCGTATCGGCGCTTCCGCATCGGACGATCCCGTGTGGATTTGTCGATAGGACCAGCTCGCCCGCGGTCCCGGCGATAACGATTCCGAGTCGGATCCGCGATCGGACGGCAACCCCGCAAGGCGTGGTGCCGGTGATCCTTAGGATGCCGAACAGGCCTTCTGAGGCTGCTGATTCTGCCGGTGGGACCGTGCCCCCCACACCAACGGGTCCTGCTCGAAAGGAAATGTGGTGCTCTTCTCGTTCTCCGTGCGCTCCGTGACCGGGCGAGCCGCGGCGCGTCTGGCCGCCGTGACGGCGGTCTCCGCGCTGGCCGCCACCGCTGTGGTGACCGGCGCCGGCCGGGCCGTCGCGGACGGCACGGCGCCGGGCCAGGGCGGAGCGACCGCCACGATAGACGGCCTGAAGACGTACGGCGCCGCGGTGATCCACGGCGACGCCGGCGACCAGGAGGTGTCGGCGGGTCTGTTCGAGATGTCCGTCGAGGGCGGCGGCACCCTGCAGACGTACTGCGTCGACATCCACAACCCCACCCAGAAGGACGCCAGGTACCGCGAGACGTCATGGAGCGGGACCTCGCTGGGGGTCAATGAGGACGCGGGCCGGATCCGCTGGATCCTGCAGAACTCCTACCCGCAGGTCAACGATCTCGCGGCGCTGGCGAAGAAGGCGGGCGTGAGTGGCGGGCTCACCGAGCAGGACGCGGCGGCCGGCACCCAGGTGGCCATCTGGCGCTACTCGGACGACGCCGACGTGGAGGCCGTCGACCCGCAGGCCGAGCGGCTCGCGGACTATCTGCACCAGCACGCCCGCGACCTGGGCGAGCCCCGGGCGTCGCTCACCCTCGACCCGCCCGCGGTCTCGGGCCGCCCCGGCGCACTGCTCGGCCCGGTCACGGTGCACACCGACGCGCGCCGCGTGACCGTGACCCCGCCGGCCGACTCGGCCACGAGCGGTGTGCGGATCGTCGACCAGGACGGCCAGGCCGTCACCTCCGCGGCCGACGGCAGCCGGATCTACTTCGACGTGCCCGAGGACGCCCCGGCCGGCACGGCCGCGCTGACCGTGCAGGCCTCCACGACCGTCCCGGTCGGGCGTGCCTTCGCCGCCGAGAGCCGCAGTCAGACCCAGATCCTGGCCGGGTCCAGCGAGTCGACGGTCTCCGCGGTGGCGAGCGCGACCTGGGCGGAGCAGGGCGCGATACCCGCGCTGTCCGCCGCCAAGAACTGCGCCGAGGGCGGCGTGGACATCACTGCCGTCAACAAGGGCGACGAGGCGTTCACGTTCGGGCTGATGGGGGCCGAGCACACCATCGCGGCGGGCGAGACCCGCACGGTGACCGTGCCGCTCCAGGAGGACCGCTCCTACGACTTCACGATCCGCGGCCCCGGCGGCTTCGAACAGCGCTTCACCGGCGTCCTCGACTGCCGGACGCAGGGCAGCGCGACGGGCGGCGAGGCGACGCAGACACTGAGCGAGCCGAGCCCCGCCACGGTCGGCGGCACGGGCACGGACCCGGACCCGGACACCAACCTCGCCGAGACCGGCGGCTCGGGCGTCACCCCGCTGATCGGCGGCATCGCCCTGGCCCTGCTGATCCTCGGCGGCGGCACCCTCCTGGTCGTCCGCCGCAGGGACACCGCGACGCGGGACTGACCGACGTACCGCCACTCCGGCCACGAAACCCCAGGTCGGAGCCACCAGAACCGACGGGTTTCCACCCAGGGCTGGCGGTACGGCAAGATGGGGTGTATCTGCCCACTGCCAGATTTCAAGCTGCCGGACGGTTTCTCTTGGCTGAGTTCATTTACACCATGCGCAAGGCGCGCAAGGCGCACGGCGACAAGGTGATCCTCGACGACGTCACCCTGAACTTCCTCCCCGGGGCGAAGATCGGCGTCGTCGGCCCGAACGGTGCCGGTAAGTCGACCGTTCTGAAGATCATGGCGGGGCTGGAGCAGCCGTCGAACGGTGACGCATTCCTCACTCCCGGTTACACCGTGGGCATCCTGCTGCAGGAGCCCCCGCTGAACGAGGAGAAGACGGTCCTGGAGAACGTCCAGGAGGGCGTCGCCGAGATCAAGGGCAAGCTCGACCGGTTCAACGAGATCGCCGAGCAGATGGCGACCGACTACTCCGACGAGCTCATGGACGAGATGGGCAAGCTGCAGGAGCAGCTCGACCACGCCAACGCCTGGGACCTGGACGCCCAGCTGGAACAGGCCATGGACGCCCTGGGCTGCCCGCCCGGCGACTGGCCCGTCGTCAACCTCTCCGGCGGTGAGAAGCGCCGCGTCGCGCTGTGCAAGCTGCTGCTGGAGGCGCCCGACCTGCTCCTCCTCGACGAGCCCACCAACCACCTCGACGCCGAGTCGGTGAACTGGCTGGAGCAGCACCTCGCCAAGTACGAGGGCACGGTCGTCGCCGTCACCCACGACCGGTACTTCCTCGACAACGTCGCCGGGTGGATCTGCGAGGTCGACCGCGGCCGGCTGCACGGCTACGAGGGCAACTACTCCAAGTACCTGGAGACCAAGCAGACCCGCCTCAAGGTCGAGGGCCAGAAGGACGCCAAGCGCGCCAAGCGGCTCAAGGACGAGCTGGAGTGGGTGCGGTCCAACGCCAAGGGGCGGCAGGCCAAGTCCAAGGCGCGACTGGCCCGCTACGAGGAGATGGCCGCCGAGGCCGAGAAGATGCGGAAGCTGGACTTCGAGGAGATCCAGATCCCGCCGGGCCCGCGTCTGGGCAACGTCGTCGTCGAGGTGAACAACCTCAGCAAGGCCTTCGGCGAGAAGGTCCTCATCGACGACCTCAGCTTCACCCTCCCGCGCAACGGCATCGTCGGCGTCATCGGCCCCAACGGCGCGGGCAAGACCACCCTGTTCAAGATGATCCAGGGGCTGGAGGAGCCGGACAGCGGCAGCATCAAGGTCGGCGACACCGTCAAGATCTCCTACGTCGACCAGAGCCGCGAGCACATCGACCCCAAGAAGACGCTGTGGGCCGTCGTCTCCGACGAGCTCGATTACATCAACGTCGGCCAGGTCGAGATGCCCTCGCGCGCGTACGTCTCCGCGTTCGGCTTCAAGGGCCCGGACCAGCAGAAGCCGGCCGGTGTGCTCTCCGGCGGCGAGCGCAACCGGCTGAACCTCGCCCTCACCCTCAAGCTGGGCGGCAACCTGCTGCTCCTCGACGAGCCGACCAACGACCTCGACGTCGAGACCCTCTCCAGCCTGGAGAACGCGCTGCTGGAGTTCCCCGGCTGCGCCGTCGTCGTCTCCCACGACCGGTGGTTCCTGGACCGCGTCGCCACCCACATCCTCGCCTACGAGGGCGAGTCCAAGTGGTTCTGGTTCGAGGGCAACTTCGAGTCCTACGAGAAGAACAAGATCGAGCGGCTGGGCCCGGACGCGGCGCGTCCGCACCGCGCCACCTACAAGAAGCTGACCCGGGGCTGATCGGTCTTGCGGCACATCTACCGCTGCCCGCTGCGCTGGGCGGACATGGACGCGTACGGCCACGTGAACAACGTGGTCTTCCTCCGCTACCTCGAGGAGGCCCGTATCGACTTCCTGTTCCGCCCGGACAAGGACTTCCAGCAGGGGTCGGTGGTGGCACGCCACGAGATCGACTACAAGCGGCAGCTCGTCCACCGGCACGCCCCGGTCGACATCGAGCTGTGGGTCACCGAGATCAGGGCCGCCTCCTTCACCCTCGCCTACGAGGTGAAGGACGGCGACCAGGTCTACGTCCGCGCCGCCACGGTGATAGTGCCCTTCGACTTCGAGGCACAGCGGCCCCGCCGGATCACCGGGGAGGAGCGGGAGTTCCTCCAGGAGTACATGGAGGACTCCGTGAGCACGAAGGACGAGGAGGAGGCCGTCGCCGCATGACGGTGCTCCACCTCGCCGACGAGGGGGAGGCGGCGGATCTCGCGGCCTTCCTCTCCCGGCTGCTCCACTACGACCGGTCGGCCGCGGTGCGGCTGCAGGCATCCGGCACCGCGCTCGCCGTCTTCGGCCGGCCCCCCTCCTTCGAGGTGCTGGCCATCCGCGCGGTGCGGCTGGCCAAGCCGTACGAGAACGGGCTCGACGCCACCCTCGACGTCACCGTCTCCGCCGGTGAGCTGCTGGAGTCGGTGGACGAGACGGGTGCCACCGCCACCGTGCCCGGCGCGGTCACCGGGCCACCGTGGGCGGGCGTGCTGCCGCCGCGCGGCGGCTGGCGGACCGAGCCGGGCCTGCCGCCCCTGGACGCGCTGCGTGCGCTGGTCGCCGCCGGGGTCGCCGAGTTCCGACGCCGCACCCAGGAGCTCGCCCCCGAGGAGCGGACCAGGGCCGCCCTCGACCGGATCGGCCGCGACATCTGGTCCCGCACGGTCGGCGACACCGGGCTGCCGGTACGGGCCGTGCACGCGGCGCAGTCACTGGGGTTCCTGCGGCCGACGGGACCTTCCGGACCGCAGGGATCCGCGGGGCCCGCGGGATCCCCGGGCGGCCCCGGGCTGTTCTCGTCCGGCGTATGGCTGCGGCTGCGGACGCCGTACGGGTCCGTCGCCGTCCGCCGGGCCGGGACCGGCACGCTGGGCATCACCGTCGGCTGAGCCGCGAGCCGTCCAGCGCCGGTGCCGCGTCCGGGGAGCCGCCGGACAGCAGCACCGTCGGCCGGGCGGCCTCCGCGGACAGCGCGGCCCGGTCCACGACCAGGAAGCCGGTGCCCGGCACGGCCGGGGTGCGCGGTCCCGGACGGCAGCGATGCCGTAGTACAAGCTTCCGGCGGTGCTGTCGGACGGCATCGGGCCGGGGGTAAGCGCTTGTAGCGTGGGTCTGACGGATCGAGACCGGATTCCGGCGACCGGATTCCGCGCGCCAGGCGTCCGTGACCGCAGGGTCAGCCGCTGATCGGGGGCGCCGACCAGGGTGTCGGGCGCAGACCGGAGTGTCAGGCGCAGGCCGGGGCCGGGGCGGTGCTCATCCGGGGGCGTTCACCATCGAGGCCGCGGCATACGTCAGGTACTTCCACAGCGTCTGCTCGTGCTCCTCGGACAGGCCCAGCTCGTCGACGGCGGCCCGCATGTGCTTCAGCCACGCGTCGTGCGCCGCGCGGTCCACGGTGAACGGGGCGTGGCGCATGCGCAGCCGCGGGTGGCCGCGGTTGTCGCTGTACGTCGTCGGACCGCCCCAGTACTGGATCAGGAAGAGCGTCAGCCGCTCCTCCGCCGGGCCCAGGTCCTCCTCGGGGTACATGGGCCGCAGCAGCGGGTCCTCCGCCACACCCCGGTAGAAGTAGTGGACGAGCCGGCGGAAGGTCTCCTCCCCGCCGACCTGCTCGTAGAAGGTCTGCTCCTGAAGCGTGCCGCGCCGAATCTCATTCACACCGTCCATGGTCTCAGACGGGTGGACATAGGTCTCAAGGCTTAGGACCACCCCCGCGGGGGGCCACTTGCTGTGCAGGGCCGCCTACTGTGGAGGCATGGGCGGGCGCGCTGCGAACCACAGCGGGTACGACGAGCACCTGGACGGCCTGGCCGCCTCCGCGCGGGCGGCGCTGGTCCGGGAGATCGAGCTGAGCGGGGCGTGGGCGGACGACCCGGTGTGGCGGGAGGCCTTCGAGGCGGTCCCGCGCCATCTGTTCGTGCCCTACTACTACGTCCCGGCGGTGGGCGTCACCGGTGGCTACGAACGCCGCTGGGGCGAGCACCCCGACCCGGCGGCCCGCGAACGCTGGCTGCGCGGCGCCTACGCCGACACCCCGCTGGCCACCCGGCTGCGCGACGGCGAACTGGTCTCCTCCAGCAGCCAGCCCTCGCTGATGGCGATGATGCTGGCCGCGCTGGAGATCGCCGACGGCCACCGGGTCCTGGAGATCGGCGCCGGTACCGGCTACAACGCCGCCCTGCTCGCCCACCGGCTAGGCGACGACGACCTGGTCACCACCGTCGATCTGGAGCCGGAGATCACCGAGTCGGCCCGGCGGCACCTGGCCGCCGCCGGCCACCGACCGGTCGTCGTCACCGGCGACGGAGCGCGCGGGGTGCCCGAGCGAGCCCCGTACGACCGGATCATCGCCACCTGCTCCCTGCCCGCCGTGCCGCGTGCCTGGCTCGCCCAGTGCCGGCCGGGCGGCGGGATCCTCACCCCGTTCGCCACCGGTCTGCTGGTGCTGACCGTGCAGGACGCCCGGCACGCCGAGGGTCGCTTCCTGCACACCCCCGCCTACTTCGTGCCGCTGCGCGGCGGCGAGCGGTCCGAGCCGGGGGTGCCGGGGCTCGGCGGGGTGCCGCGCCGGGCCCGGAGCGACGACCTGTTCCGGTTCCTGCTGGCGCTCACCCGCGGCAGCCTCGACCCACAGGAGGCCTACGCGCTGTGGGAGCGCGAGGGCGCGCCCCGGCGCGAGCGCTACGGCGTGACCGTCAGCGGGGAGCACGCCTGGGCATGGCTGGACGACCCGGAGGGACCCTACGTCTGGTCCCTGCCGGCCTGACAGGCCCTCCCGGCCCGGCCGGTCCTTCCTGCTCCACCGCCCTGCCGGCTGACGGTCCTTCCCGGCCCGGCCGGGTCCGCTCAGCGGCGGCGGACGGTGATCGTCGTCCAGGCGCCGACGTGCACCCGGTCGCCGTCCTGCAGCGGTACCGGCACGAACGGCTGGATCGGCTCCTCGGCGCCGTTGACCGTCGTGCCGTTCGTCGAGTTCTGGTCGACGACGGCCCAGCTGCCGTCCGGCTGCTGTACCAGGACCGCGTGCTGGTGCGAGACGCCCGGGTCCTCCGGCGGCACCGACAGGTCGATGTCGGGGGTGTCGCCGGTGGAGTGGCGGCGGCGGCCGATGGTGATCTGGTTGCCGGTGAGGGTGCGCTGCTGCTCGGGCGAGTACGCCGGCAGGTTCAGGCCCGCGGCCTCGGGGCCGGAGCGCTGCATCATCGCCATGAAGTACTCGCGGTCCGGGCCGATGGTCGCGGTCCAGGTCGTCGGATGCTGAGGCGCCTGCGGCTGCTGCGGCTGCTGCGGCTGATGGGGCGCCTGCGGCTGCTGGGGCTGCTGCGGGAAGCCGGGACCGGGCGGCGGCGGGGGCGGGGCCTGGGTCGCACCGGGCTGCGGATAGCCGTACCCGCCGCCCGGACCGGCGCCGTTCGGCCCGCCGGGAGCGCCACCGGGGGCTGCGCCGGGTCCGGTGGACGACGGCGGGGAGAGCAGCCAGTCGTCGTCACCGCCGCCGAAGGAGGGGCCGCCCGGCTGCTGCCGTCCGGTCTCCTGCGGGAAACCGGGCGGGGCCTGCGGGGCCGACTGCTGGAAGCCGTGCGGAGCGCCACCCGGGACGCCCGGACCGGTCTGTCCGGCACCGGGACCGCCGGGACCGCCGGGACCGCCCGGCGCACCGGGGCCGCCACCGGGTCCCATGGGTGCCCCGGGAGCAGGCGGCGGGGGCGGTGGTCCCGGCCGGGACGCCTCGTCGCCGAAGCCGGCCGGACCCGGCGGGATCGGCTCGGCGGGGCGGTTCACCTGCGAAGGGCGGGAGCTCTGGTAGTCGTAGCCCTCACCGCCGCCGTAGGACGGGCCGGGGCCCGGCGGCGGCTGCTGGAAGCGGACCGCCGGGCCGGGCGCGGGCGGGCGCGGGGCGGCCGGGGTGTACGAAGTGGCGGTGTTGGTCAGGAAGTTCCACCGGCACTCCTCGCAGAAGGGCGCGCCGCCCTCCCGGGGCGTGCGGCACTGCGGGCACAGCTGCGGCTCCGCGCCCGGGCCGCCGGGACCACCGGGAGTACCACCGGGACCGCCCGCCGGTGGCGGGAAGCCGTAGCCGCCCGTCGGGGGCGGCGGCGGGGGAGGCGGCGGCACGGCACCGGCCATGCGGTGACCGCAGACCTCGCACCAGTCGTCGGAACCCGACTGGTGTCCGTTCGGGCAGGTCGGCATGTCGGTGCTTCCCCCTCTTGCGGAGCTACCCGCGTGTGATGGTCGGTGTCACTTCTTGACGCGAACCGTCTTGGTCGACCGGGTTTCGAGAGTCATCTCGTCGGCCTCCTCGACCTTCGCCTTCAGTCGCACAGTACCTGCCGCCGCGTCGACCACGTCCACCACCTTCGCAAGCAGTTTCGCAGTATCCGCGTTTCCGGAGGCTCCGGCGAGCTGAACCGCGCGGCCCAGTTTGGCCGTTGCTCCGTCGATGTCTCCCGCTTTGCGTAGTTCCAGCCCTTGTTGGATGGCCTGTGCCAGTTCGGCCTGGCCGGTGTAGTGGGCGACCTGGGGGTTGATCGAGGTGGAGGCGACCATGTCGTCGGTCCACACCGCCCGTACCAGACCCTGTGCACCGAGGTTCTGCACGCTCCCGTCGGACTGCGGGACGACCAGCGAGACCCGGGCGGCGAGCATCTCCCGGCCCAGTCCGGCGGGCGGCACCTCCACACACAGGTGGTAGTCACGGGACTCGTCGCCCCAGGAGCCGGTGGGATAGTCGCCGGCCCGCGGGCCCGCCTCGGTGCGGCGCCCGGTCAGCTCCTCGACCGTGGGGGCGACCTGCTTGACGAACTTCACCGTGGTGTCGACCGGGGTCCACAGCCGCAGGGCGACGTCCGCGACCTCCTTGCCCATGGCCGTCTCCATCATCCGGGTGAAGTCGGCGGCCAGGCCCGCCGGATCGGCGACGATGTCGGCCGAGCCGAGCAGGGCGGAGGCGATCCCTGTGACTTCTTTCACTTCCCAGTCGGTGCCCACGCCCCGGGCGTCGCAGGTGAACCGCCCGGCACCGGCGTCCAGCGCCGCCTTCAGCTCCTCGGGCGTCTCGTGCTCGTTGCGGCCGTCGGTGAGCAGGATGCCGTGCCGGATGGCGACCTCCGGGGAGGCCAGCAGGCGGTCGGCAAGCCGCAGCCAGGTGCCGATCGCCGTTCCCCCGCCCGCGCTGAGTCTGCGCAGCGCCTGCTTGGCCTGCTCCCGGGTGGTGGCGTCGGCCACCGCGAGCCGGCCGCCGCCTGGATAGACCTCCTTGGCCACATGGGTGCCGCCGATGACGCAGAAGTGCACGCCGTCGCGGAGGGTGTCGATCGCGGCGGCCGTCGCGTCGCGTGCGTTGCGCATCTTGGTCGGCGGGTAGTCCATCGAACCCGAGCAGTCGACCATGATCGCCACCGCGGCGGAGGGGCCCTGGCCGGGCGAATAGAGGTGCGGTGCCGCGACCGCGCTGCCGATGGTGCCGCCACCGGTGGCGGTGACCGTCACGATCGCGTTGACCTCGTGTCCGCCTTCCGGCAGATACTCGTTCTGGTAGACGTCCACCGAGAACTGCGGCACGTTCGGCTTCGAGAAAATGGCCATGCCCGATCGCATCCCCCTCGACCTCGCATCCCCCACGACGGTGGGGTGACGGCTGACCGCGGACCGCCCCCTGCGGTCCGCGGGAGGCCGGCCTCCCCTCGGGCGTACGCGGCCTCCGGCCGGTATACCTACCCCTGCGGCGGGGCCGGGAACGGCAGCACGGCCACTGTTACGTTGTCGTGGCCGCCACCGTCCAGGGCGTGGCCGACCAGTACCCGGGCGCCGTGCAGCGGGCGCTCGGCGGCGTCGGGCGGGACCGCCTCGGCCATCTCCTCGGCCGCCTCCGCGTAGTTCCACAGGCCGTCGGTGCACACCACGACCACACCGGCCCGGTCCGGCTTGAACGACGTGGTGTGCGGCTCCAGTTCGTAGGCGTCGGCGCCGAGCCAGCCGGTGATCGCGTGGGCGCGTTCGTCGGCGTACGCCTCGGCCTCGTTCATCAGTCCGGCAGCGACCATCTGTGCGGCCCAGGAGTCGTCCTCGGTGAGCCGGGCGGCCGGTGCGGAGCGGTCCACCGGGACCCAGTAGACGCGGCTGTCGCCGACCCAGCCGACGACCAGCAGCCCGGCGGTCACCACGGCGCCGACCAGGGTGCAGGCCGGGGCGTTCTGGTGCGGGGCGTGCTCGCGGGCCGTGGCCGGTTCCTCGGCGAGGGCGTTGACGGCGTGCGAGGCGGCGACGATCGCGTCGTGCATCGCCTGCTGGGGGTGGGTGCCGTGCGGCAGGGCGGCGAGCAGCGACTCGCTCGCCGCGCGGGAGGCGGCCAGGGAGGCGTCGTCGGGGCGGGTGGCCGAGGAGACGCCGTCGCAGACGATGGCGACGGACGCGGGAGTGCCGTCGGGCAGGGCGGTGTGGCCGACGCAGAACGCGTCCTCGTTGCGGTGGTGACGCAGCCCGCGGTCGCTGACCGCGGCGATCGGACCGGACTCCTGCTCCATATGGTCGCGTTCGCGGGGCTGGGCGTGCCCGCAGTTCTCGCAGTAGCCGTCGTCGTCGACCCGGCCGGCCCGGCAGGCGACGCACACCGGCTCACCGGGTACGGGCGGGGCCGGGGGTGCGGGCGGGGCCGGAACCTCCGCGGCCCGGCGCGGGTCCGGCGCCTGGAGGGGGTAGTCGTCGGGCTCGGGCGGCCGGTGGAAGCGCACCCCGGAACCCGGTTCCCGCGCGGGCGGCAGCGGAGTACCGCCCGAGTCGGTGCCCTGCAGATCGGTCGGCAGATGCACCGGTGCCGGACGTCCGGAGGAGTCCGCGCCGGTGGGTGCCGGCCAGTCGTGCCCGGGCCGTCCGGGGCCGCCGGGACCGGCGGAGGCGGCCAGCCCGGTGGGGGCATCGGGTTCGTACGGCACCGACGGTCCCGTGGCTTCGGCGGCGGCGCCGGGTCCGGGTCCGGGTCCGGGGGGAGCTTCGGGGCCGACGGGTCCTGTGGACCCGGTGGGTGCTGTGGGTCCGCTGGGCGCTGTGGATCCCGCCGGAGCCGCGGGAGCGGGGGGTCCGGCGGGACGGGAGGGCTCCATGGGCCCGGCGGGCGCTGGAGGTTCGGTGAATCCGGCGGGAGTACCGGGTCCGGGGGGAGCGGGGGGACTCAAGGGCCCGGTGGGCCCCTGGACGGAGGGGGAGGGGCCGGTGGCTCCGGTCGAACCCGTGAGCCCCGTGGGTCCCGTCGGCCCGGCAGGACTTCCGGTGGCACCGGTGCCGCTGCCGGAGCCGTGCGGGGCGGCGCCCGGCGGACCGGGGGGCGTCGCCGCGCCGTTCATCGTGATCGTCGGGTCGTCCTGCGGCCGCTCGGGCACGGCGGACAGGTCGTATCCGCACGCTCCGCAGAAACGGTCACCCGACTCGAGGGGTTCCTCGCAGCTCGGGCAGGCAGACAACTGGGGCATCTGCGACATCAACTACACCCACGTTCGGGGGCGGTAACGGTTGGCACGTTCCACCAGGTCGATCCTCTCCTCGCCGCCCCGCGCCAGCCGGGCCAGCGTGCGGTACGAACGCTCCAGGCCGAAGCGCAGGCCCCGCTCGTCCAGGCCGCTGCCGAGCAGCGTCCGTCCCCCGGCGGCGGAAGGGGCGGAACCCTGGCCACCGGAGAGTACCCAGTCCAGCGCGCAACCGAGGACTTCGGCCGCCAACTGCTCGCGGCGCGCCGGGTCCAGACCGTACACGTCCAGCGCCTCCACCTGCCCCGCCGCCGCGGTCAGGTCCTCCAGGAAGGGTACGTCCGCGCCGACCGCCGTGCGCTGCCGCAGCCGGGCCCGCACCGCCGCCACGCGCGCGGCCGTGTAGTGGATGGACGCCTCGGGCACCGATTCCAGGGTCCGTACGGCGCCGCGCCGGTCGCCCGCCGCCAGCTGCACCCGGGCCAGCCCGAACGCGGCGCTCACATGGCTCGGGTCGGCCGCCCACACCAGCCGGTAGTACTCGGCGGCGTTGTCCAGCTGCCCCAGCACCTCCGCGCAGAGCCCGAGCGCCAGCTTGGGCGCGGTCTCCCCGGGGAAGGCGTCGTAGACGGCGTCGAAGGCGAGCGCGGCGCCCGCGTGGTCGCCGGTCACCAGTGAGGCCACGCCCCGGTACCAGACCACCCGCCAGTCCTCTGGCCGCTCACCCTCCAGCGCGCTCAGGGCGTCCAGGGCGGCCGAAGCGTCGCCCTGCTCCAGCCGGGCCCGGGTCTGCCGCAGCCGGGTCTCGACGGACGGCGTCTGCACGGCGGTCAGCGCGCCCAGCAGCTCACCCGGCGCGGAGGCCGTCAGGCCCGCCAGGAAACCGGCGTTGGGGTCCCCGGGGTCGACCCGGAGGAGAGGCAGGGCGAGTGCCGCGTGCGCGGTGTCGACGGGTCTGACCAGGCTTGCGGTGCCGTACCGCGAGCCGCTCCCGTCCGGCGCGGCGGCGGAACCGACGGCCGTAAGAGCCTCGGACACGCCGGGCGTACGGGCCCCGGGCACACCGGCCGCACCCGGCACGCCGGGGTCACCTGCCGCAGCGGGCCGGCCACCCCGCGCGGCCTCCTCGGAGCGGCCGGCCGCGCCGCCCGGTCCATGCGGACCGTACCCACCCCCGATGGCACGCCCCGAACCGCCGGACATCCCCGAACCGCCGGACATCCCCGAACCGCCGGACATCCCCGAAGGCCCGGACGCCGCCGACCCGGGCACCCCGGAGACACCGTGCGTACCACCGGGCGCGACTGCCCCGGACGTGCCGGCTCCGCCAGTCGTACCTGATGTGCCGGATGCGCCGGACTTGTCGGCTCCGCCAGTCGTACCTGATGTGCCGGACGTGCCGGACGTGCCGGGCGCCCCGCCGGACCCCGCGGACGGGGCCGGCTCTCCGGCGTTCGGCTCCGCCGCGCCCGGGAGCAGCGCCGCCGTCCTCCCGTTGCCGCCGCCCCCGAGGCGCGCGAACAGGTGACCGCGGGCGGTGTGCACCGCCCGCGCCCCCAGCCGCGACACCTCCCCGTCCAGCGCCGGGAACAACTCCGTGTCCGTGACCCTGGCTTCCGGACCGAACAGCGTCGACACCGCGGGCCGGGCGCGGCCCGTCTGCAGCGAGACCACCTCGCGCAGCACCCCCGTCAGCTGCTCCGCCATCTCCTGTGCGGAGGCGAACCGCCGGGCCGGATCGGGGTCGGTGGCGCGCACCAGCAGCCGGTAGAAGGACTCGTACTGCCGGAAGACGTCGACCGTGTCCGGGTCGGGCAGCGAGTCGGCGTACACATTGGTGTAGCCCTGGAAGTCGAAGGTCAGCACGGCCAGCGTACGGCCCACCGTGTACAGGTCGGACGCGACCGACGGGCCGGCGTCCGCGACCTCCGGCGCCTGGTACCCGACCGTGCCGTAGATGGCCGACTCCTCGTCGTCCATCCGGCGCACCGCGCCCATGTCGATCAGCTTGAGCTGGTCCTCGGTCTGGATGGCGTTGTCGACCTTGAAGTCGCAGTACAGCAGATTGCGGCTGTGCAGATGGCCCAGCGCCTCCAGCGCCTCGATGCCGTAGGCGCAGGCCTGCTCCACCGGCAGCGGGTCCCGCCGCCCCTCCGGGGTGCGGCGGGCGTTGGCGATCTCCTTCAGCGACTTGCCGCCGACGTACTCCATGACGATGTAGCCGTCGAGGGAGCCGGTGCGCTGGTCGAGATGCTCGACGAAGTTGTAGATCCGCACGATGTTGGCGTGCTCGATCTCGGCGAGGAAGCGCCGCTCGGAGATGGCCGCGGCCATCGCGTCCTGGTCGCCGGTGTCCAGCAGGCCCTTGAGCACCACCCAGCGGTCGGAGACCGCCCGGTCCACGGCGAGGTAGATCCAGCCGAGCCCGCCGTGCGCCAGACAGCCCGCGACCTCGTACTGGCCGTGCACCACGTCCCCGGCGCTCAGTTTCGGCACGAACGAGTAGGGGTGCCCGCATTTGGTGCAGAAACCTTCCGTGCGGCCCGGACGGTCACCGCGGGCCCGCCCGACCGGTGCCGCGCAGTCCGACCGCGAGCAGAACCGCTTCCGCTCCGGCACCTCGGGGCGGTCCAGGACCATCGACTGCGGGTCGGGCCGCGGGATCGCCGGGACCTGGACCAGGCCCGCGCCCAGCCGGCCCCGGGTGGTGGAACCGGCCGCGGAGCCCGAGCTGCGCACCGACACCGAGCGGCCGGTGGACGCGCCGGACAGGGCGCGTGAGAGCCGGCCCGACACCGAGCGGCGGGACTTCGACGACTGTGACGAGGTGCGCGAACTGCGACTGCTGGGGCGGGAACCGCCACTGCCCTGCGAACCCCGAGACCCCCTGCCGCCGCCGGTCACGCCGGTGGGCACCGAGCCGACCATGCCGGACGCGGACACCACCGGCGCCAGTCCGCAGGTGTCGCAGTACAGCTCGCCGCCGCCGACGTCCTCGTAGCGGCCGCCGCAGCCGGGGCGCTGGCAGGATCGCTGTGCCTGACTCATCGCATTGCCTCCCCCTCGTCGCTCAGCCGCCGGGCCGGGTGCCGCCGAGCTGTTCCGCCGCGGCCTGCTGGTAGCGCAGCACGGCCTGCTCGGCGACGCGCAGGTCGCAGGGTGCGCTCCACAGCATGCGGCGGGCCTTCTCGTACTTCTCCACCAGCTCGGGCTCCTCCGCCAGGCCGTGCCGGGCGACCTTCGCCTTGTACGCGTCGAGCCGGCCGCGCAGCTCGGCGCGGACCGCCAGCGGTGCGGTGACCGCGGTCAGCGACTCGCGGGCCCGGACCAGTTCGTCCTCCGCCTTCTGCTCCAGTGACTCCAGCAGCGGTGACAGCCGGTGCCACTGGGCGTGTCTGCGGTACTCGGCGGCCGTCGCCAGCTGCTCCTGCAGCACGGTCGGCGGTCCGCTGACGACCGGCACCTCCGTCGCCGCGATCTTCGCCAGCACCTCCCCGCGCGCGGTACGGGCCTCGGCCAGGGTGCGGTCCGCGCGCGAGAGCACGTCCCGCAGCCGCACGATCCGCTGCTCCGCGTCCTGGCGCACCGTCAGTACCGCGTCGATCTCGCGGCGTACGTCCTCCAGAGCGCGCGCCTGACGGTCGTACGCCGTGGTGTCCGGGCGACCGCCGCCCGGCGCCGAGCTGCCCTCGGCCGGCAGCCAGAACGCCAGCGGGTCGGACACCACCTGCTCGCGCAGCTTCGTCAGGGTGCGGGTGATCCGCTCCAGGTCGTCGCCGGCCGGATGCTCGCCGGGGCGGACACCGACGGAATGGGCGAGCTGCCGGGTGCGCTGCAGCTCGGCGGCGAGCAGATCGATACGGGCGGGCAGCGCGGACCAGACCGCGTCGGCGGCGACCACCATGTCCAGGGAGGTCGCGTACAGCTCGTTCATCCGGTCCACGAGTGCGGCCAGCGAGAAGCGCTCGGCGAGCCGGGGCGCGCCGCCGCCCGGAGTGCCGTTCAACGTGGGCGCGTCGGCCGTGGCGGTGGCGCCGCCGGCCACGGTCACGGCGTCGCCGCGCAGCAGCTCGGTCAGCTCCGCGAGGTCCTCGCGGCTGGACCAACGGCGGCGGGAGCGGATCTCCCGGGCGGTGCGCAGCGCCCCGGAGTACGCGTCGAAGTAGGCCCACAGCAGCGTGATCGACGCCTCGGCGGCCTTCCAGCGTTCGGCGGTCCGTCCGGTCAGGCCGGCGCCCTCCAGGAGCCTGCGGCCCGCGTGGTCCTGCAGAGCGAGCAGCGAGGTCTCGACCGCCTCGTGCTCCGCGCCGAGCCGCGCCAGCGCACGGTCCACCTCGTCCCGGTCCATCACCGGCCCGGTGGGTCCCGCGCCGCCCATCGATCACCTCTCGCTGTGTCGGACGTGCTCTCTGCCGTGCCTGTGCCTGGATCTGTGCTTGGGTCTGCGCCTGTTGTCAGTTGTCCGGGACCTGGTGACTGTCCGCCAGTCGTCCGTCCTGCCGCTGCCGGACTCGTGGGCCGGTCAGCTGTCGCGCTCGTACTCGGGCGGCGGAGGCGCCGACTTGGCCGCTTCCGCGCGTCCGCCCAGTGTGGCCGAGAGCCACCGGTCGTACGACGCCTGCCAGCCGCCCGCGGTGTGCGCGCGGTAGTCCTCCAGGATCTGATTGACCCGCCTCACCAGATCGTCGGCGTCCTTCCGCATCGCCACGCCGTAGTACTCGGTGGTGAAGGCGTCGCCCTTCAGCTCGACCGTGGGGTCCTGCGCGGCCTGGCTGGCGGCGAGCGCCCCGTCGGTGACCACCGCGTCGACCTCGCCGAGCTGCAGCCGGACCAGACAGTCGAGCTGGTTCGGCACGGTGGTGCCGAGGTCGGCGGAGGCGGACAGCCGGCCCTGGCGCTGGTCCTGCTCCAGGGTGCTGAACGCCGTCGAACCGGTCGCCGTGCAGATCTTCTTGCCGGCCAGGGTGTCGTCGTAGCCGGTGATCGGCGAGGACTTGTGGGCCAGCAGCTGCTGTCCGGTCCTGAAGTAGGGGGCGGAGAACGCGACGTCCTGCAGCCGGGAGCAGTTGATGGTCATGGTGCGGACCACCATGTCGACCCGGCCGCTCCGGATCGCGGGTATGCGCTGGTCGGTGGGGATCGCCTTGAACTGCACGGCGTCCGGGTCGCCGAGGACGTCCTCGGCGATACGGTGCACCAGGTCGATGTCGAAGCCCTCCAGCCGGGCCTCGCCACCGCTGTTGGGGTCGCGGTAGCCCCACCGGTAGCTGTTCTGGTCGACGCCGACGACCAGCTTGCGACGCTCGCCCTCGCGGCTCTTGATGGCCTCGATCGTGGGGCCGTCCGCGCCGGACGGGGCCAGCGTCTGCTTCTCCGGCTCGGTGCACTCCTCCCCGGCCACCGCCTGGCTGCCGCGGACCGCACCCTGGCCGCCGGCCGGTGTCCCCTCGCCGGCGACCTGTGACCGGGCCAGCGGCAGCAGCAGGGCGAAGAGCACCGCCAGGGCGCAGACGACGGCCATGGCGCCCACCCCGCCCCAGCCCCTCAGGCCGGCCCGCAGTCGTCGTGCACGCATCCTCGCGCCCCCTTTCACCGGTACTCCGACAGCCGGCGGCCGATGCCCAGCACCGCGCCCGCCGCGCCCAGCACCGCGAGGGTCGCGGCACCCGCCGGCAGGCCCGTCATCGCGTCCCGGCCGCCGCCGGCCGCCTGCTCGAACTCACGCTCCTCGTGGGCGATGGCGTCGGCGAGGGCGGCGTCGACGTTGTCGAAGCACTCGCCGGTGGTGCCCTTGCCGCCGATCACCCGCTCCAATGCCTGCTGGTAGTTGCCGTTCTCGTCCTGCTCGCGGGCCGCGGTGTGCCGTTTGTTCCACTCGGTCATGCCGCCGACCGCCGTGCTGACCGGCCGCTCGCCCGCCTCGTCGTCGGCCAGTTCCCCGGCCTCGCCCAGGCGGGCCTGGAGGGTCTTCATGTCCTGCCGGAAGTCGTAGTCGTAGGCGTCGTACGTCTCCCCGTCCACCTTGGTGGTCTGCGCGCCGCGGGAGACCAGCGTCAGGTTCTCGTTGCCCCGGGCCTTGAGGGAGGCGATGCGCGCGTCGTGCAGCGCGTTCAGCGAGCGGACGCCGTGGTCGCGGGAGTCGTGCAGCTGGGCGCGGGCCACGCTGTGGCCGATGGCCAGCCACAGCAGCACCACCGTGGTGGCGGCCGTGGCCGCGACCAGGCCGTGGTTGAGGACCCGGTTGGTGCGCCGGTAGGTGCGGTGCTGGGCCCAGGCGAGCGCGGCCAGAGCGGCGACGCCGAGGGCGATGGCCGCCCATGGGTAGGGGGTGGCGTCCGCGTAGTCGGCGCTCAGCCGCCGCTTCTCCGTGATGTAGAGCTTCTGGGCCGCCGGGAGCATCTCCTGCTGCATCTTCTCGTTGGCGTAGCGCAGATAGGCGCCGCCGACCGGGAAGCCCTGGCGGTTGTAGGTACGGGCCCGCTCGACCAGCCCCTTGTACTCGGGCAGCAGGCGGTTGAGTTCGGCGATGGTGGCGGCCGACGGGGAGCCGGGGTCGGAGTTGGCCGCGGCGTTCACCAGGCCGGCCGCCGCGGTGCGGATGTCCTTCTCGTACCGCTCACGGGTGGCCCTGGTCTCCTGGCCGCCGGCCAGGAAGCCGCTGGAGGCCGCGGTGTTGGCGTCGGCGAGGGAGCGGTAGATGTCGGCGGCGTCGGAGGTGAGCGGCTGGCTGCGGGTGAGGACGTCGTCCGCGGCGGCGCCGCGGTCGCTGGTCTGCCAGGCGGTGACGGCTCCGAAGGCGATGACGAGCAGGGCGAGTACGGCTCCGATGGCGCGCAGCCGGCCGGGCTCGGTGGTGGCGGCGGCGCGCAGCCGGTCGACTCCCTCGGCGAACGCCGTGCGCCGCGGCCGGGGGCGGGGCTGCGGGGCATGACCGGGCGGGTGCGGCCCGGTCGGGTCCAGGGGGCCCGGTTGCGCAGGGACGGCCGGCAGTGTGGTGGGCGGGCCCGTGCGCGGCGGTGCCGGTGTGCCGCTCCTCGGCGGTTGTGTCACTGCTGACCTCCCCCATGGTCATCCGTAGCGCCAAGTATCGCTCCCGGCACCGGCATCCGCACCGGCGCTCACCCGATCTTGGTGCGATCCGTGTGCCCCGCACCACCCCCTGCCCATGAATACGCCCTCGGAATCGGTTCGGTTCCCACCCGTACCGGGCCTCAGCCACCCCAGTGCGTACGGGCCCGGGCGTGCGCCCCCGGAGCCGCCCCCAGGTGGTCCAGCCCCAGCAGCACCGCCCCCAGCACCGGGCGGGCGGTCACCACCCGCGGCTCCGCCTTCGGGGCCCGCTCGGCCAGCAGGTGGCGTATCCGCGTGTCGAGCCGGGGGTGCCGGGCGGCCAGCACACTGCCGCCCAGCAGTACCGGCGCGGCCTCTTCCAGCAGCTGGAGCCGGGTCAGCGCCACCACGGCCATCGCCACCACCTCGTCGGCCTGCCGGTCGACGATCGCACCGGCGACCGGGTCGCCGTCCGCGGCGGCGGCGAACAGCACCGGCGTCAGCTCGTGCCGCCGATCCTCCGTGATCCGGCCCAGATGCAGCGCCTCGATCAGGGCGTACACGGACTCCAGCCCGAAGTGCGCGGGGAGAGCGCGGGCCAGCGCGGTCGGCTCCCCGCGCCCGTCCTCCGCGCGCGCGGCATGCCACAGCGCCTCCTCGGCCAGCCCCGAGCCGCCGCCCCAGTCACCGGAGATCCGGCCCAGCGCCGGGAACCGGGCGGTGCGCCCGTCGGGGCGCATACCGACGCAGTTGATGCCGGCGCCGCACACCACGGCGACCCCGCGCGGCTCGGCGACGCCGGCCCGCAGGATCGCGAAGGTGTCGTTGCGGACGTCGACGCCGTCGCCCCACGCGCGCGCGTGCAGCGCGGCGGCGAGCTGTTCCTCCTCCGCCGGCAGATCGGCGTTGGCCAGGCACGCCGAGACATGGTCCACACCGGTGACGCCCGCTTCCGCGAAGGCCCGCGCCACCGTCCCGGCGAGCGCGTCCACCGCCCGTTCGACACCCACGGCGGGCGGGCGGAAACCGGCGCCGCGGGCCGTGCCGAGCACCTCCCCGCCGGCGGTCACCACCGCCACGTCGGTCTTGCTGTTGCCCGCGTCGACGGCGAGGACACGTGCGCTCAGGCCCACGCCAGGTGCTCCCGGTTGTGTGCGATCAGCTGGTCGGTGAGGCGCTCGGCACGGTCGTACCGGCCGATCAGCGGGTGGGCGAGCAGCGCTCGGAAGACCCGGTTCCGCCCGCCGTGCAGGGCCGCCTGCAGTGCCAGGTCCTCGTAGCCGGTCACACTTGCCATCAGCCCGGCGTACAGGGGGTCCACCTGCGGCACCGGCAGCGGGCCGGCGCCCTTGCGGTCCACCGCCGCCTGCACCTCGATCACGGCGTCGTCGGGCAGGAACGGCAACGTCCCGCGGTTGAGGGCGTTCACGACCTGGTAGGGGGCCGCCCCGGCCCCGCCCAGCAGGGCCGCCGCCAGGTCCACGGCCGCCTCCGAGTAGTAGGCCCCGCCCCGCCGGGCCAGCAGCGCGGGCTTCTCGTCCAGCGCCGGGTCGGCGTACAGCTCCAGCAGTTCCCGCTCCATCGCCGCGACCTCGGCCGCCCGGGACGGCTTGCCGCGCTGTTCCGCCACGACCTCGTCGTGCGCGTAGTAGTAGCGCAGGTAGTAGGAGGGCACCACGCCCAGCCGGTCCAGCAGCGCGCGCGGCAGCCGCAGGTCGGCGGCGACGGCGTCGCCGTGCTCCGTCAGCAGCCGTGGCAGAACGTCCTCGCCCTCCGGTCCGCCGAGCCGCACCCCGGTCTCCCAGGTGAGGTGGTTCAGGCCCACGTGGTCCAGGTGCACGTCGCCGGGTGCGACGCCGAGACGCGCGGCGAACCTGCGCTGCAGGCCGATCGCCACGTTGCACAGCCCCACCGCCCGGTGCCCGGCCTGCAGCAGGGCGCGGGTGACGATGCCGACCGGGTTGGTGAAGTCGATGATCCAGGCGTCCGGGTTGGCGCGCCGGATCCGCTCGGCGATGTCCAGGACCACCGGGACCGTGCGCAGCGCCTTGGCGAGCCCGCCCGCGCCGGTCGTCTCCTGGCCGACGCAGCCGCACTCCAGCGGCCAGGTCTCGTCCTGCTCGCGGGCCGCCTGGCCGCCGACGCGCAGCTGCAGCAGTACCGCGTCGGCGCCGTCGACGGCGGCGTCCAGGTCGGAGGTGGTGGTGATCCGCCCGTCGTGTCCCTGCCGGGCGAGGATCCGGCGGGCCAGACCGCCGACCAGCTCCAGCCGGTCCTTCGCCGGATCGACGAGGACCAGTTCCGTCACCGGGAGGGCGTCCCTGAGCCGGGCGAAGCCGTCGACGAGTTCGGGTGTGTAGGTCGAACCGCCGCCGACCACGGTGAGTTTCATGAAAGTAAGCCTCTGTCTCAGTCAGCCTGTGTCTCAGTCAGCCTGTGCTTCAGTCAGCCTGTGCTTCAGTCAGCCCGTGCTCAGGGCAGCCTGTGTCTCGGTCAGCCCTTGACTCCGGTCAGCGTGACGCCCTCGACGAACGCCTTCTGCGCGAAGAAGAACACAAGGATCACGGGGGCCATGACCAGCACCGTCGCGGCCATGGTGAGGTTCCAGTCGGTGTGGTGGGCGCCTTTGAAGGACTCCAGGCCGTAGGAGAGGGTCCAGGCGCCGGGGTTCTCGGAGGCGTAGATCTGTGGCCCGAAGTAGTCGTTCCAGGCGTAGAAGAACTGGAACAGCGCCACCGCCGCGATACCGGGTCTGGCCATCGGCAGGACGACCCTGAGCAGGGTGCGCAGCTCGCCGCAGCCGTCCACCTTCGCCGCGTCCAGGTACTCGTCCGGGATCGTGGTCAGGAACTGGCGCAGCAGGAAGATGGAGAACGCGTCCCCGAACGCCATCGGGATGATCAGCGGCCACAGGGTTCCGGACAGGTCCAGCTGCTTGGCCCAGAACAGATACATCGGGATGATGACCACCTGCGGCGGCAGCATCATCATCGAGATCACCAGCATCAACGCCGTCCTGCTGCCCCGGAAGCGGAACTTGGCGAGCGCGTACGCGACGGGCACGGACGACACCACCGTCAGCACCGTGCCGAGCCCGGCGTACAGCAGCGTGTTGCGCCACCAGGTGAGAAAGCCCGGGGTGTCGAAGACCCTCCGGTAGTTGTCCCACTGCCAGGTGTCCGGCACGAGGTCGCGGGTGAGCGCCTGCTGGTCGCTCATCAGCGAGGTCAGCACCACGAAGACGAACGGCAGGGTGAAGAAGAGCGCGGCGGCCACACCGAGGGAGTGGACGGCGATCCACTCCAGCACCGCCCGGCGCCGGGCCGGCCGCGGCCGCCGGGCCGGCGTGTCCGCCTGCACCGGCCGCTCCAGTAGCTGCGTCATCGGTCAGTCACCTGCCTGGATCAGTCCGCCCCGGCGCCGCATCAGCAGGGCGGTGCAGGCCATCGCCAGCGCGAACAGCACCAGCGCCACCACACAGGCCGCCCCGTAGTCGAAGCGCTGGAAGCCGAGGTTGTAGACGAGCTGGGGGAGGGTCAGGGTGGACTTGTCCGGGTAGCCCGGCTCGAAGGACTGGCCGGAGCCGCCGATGATCCCGGAGGCGACCTTCCCCGCCACCAGCGGCTGCGTGTAGTACTGCATCGTCTGGATCACGCCCGTGACCACGGCGAACAGCACGATCGGCGAGATGTTCGGCAGCGTCACGAACCGGAACCGCTGCCAGGCCGACGCCCCGTCCAGCGAGGCGGCCTCGTACTGTTCCCTCGGTACGTCGAGCAGCGCGGCCATGAAGATGACCATGAGGTCGCCCACGCCCCACAGCGCCAGCGCGGTCAGCGCCGGTTTGGACCAGTCGGCGTCCGTGAACCAGCCGGGCGCCGGCCCGCCCAGCCCCTCCAGCACGGAGTTGACCGGCCCGGTTCCCGGGTTGAGCAGGAAGACGAACGCGAGCGTCGCGGCGACCGGCGGGGCGAGGTAGGGCAGATAGAACAGGGTGCGGAAGACACCCGAGCCGGTCCTGATCCTGGTGACGAGGAGCCCGACGCCGAGCCCGAACACCACCCGGCAGCCCACCATCACCAGCACCAGCCACACCGTGTTGCGCAGGGCGGGCCAGAACAGCGGGTAGTCCTGGAAGACGTACGTCCAGTTGTCCGGGCCCCGGAACTCCGGGACGCCGAACCCGTCGTACTTCATCAGCGAGAAGTACACGGTGGACACCAGCGGGTAGGCGAAGAAGACCCCGAACCCGATCAGCCACGGTGACAGGAAGGCCACCGTCCGGAGCGCCGAGGCCCGGCGTTTGGCGCGGAGCGTGTGCACGGCCATGGGGTGCCCGCTACTTCGCCTGCTCGATGTCGCGGTCGATCTGCGCGGCGGTCCTCTCCAGCCCGGCCCGCAGATCCGTCACCTTGCCCGACTCGTACCGGTAGCCGAAGTCCTGGATCGTCAGCTGGTACGTGGAGCCGTTGACGGAGGCCGGCGGGGTGTTCGACCCCGGGTGCTGTGCGATGTCCAGGAAGGTCCGGAACGCCGGGTCGGTCTCGAGGCCCGACGACTTCAGCGCCTCGAACGTGGAGGGCACGTTGCGGATGCCGTTGGCGAAGGAGACGACCGCCTCGGTGTCGGTCGTCATGTACTTCACCAGCTCCCAGGCCGCGTTCTGCTTCTGGCTCTGCGGGGCGATGCCCATGATCGTGCCGGACAGGAAGCCCTTGCCGTACTCGTCCACCTCGTCGTCGGCGACGGGCATCGGCGCGGTGCCGATCTCGAAGTCGACCCCCGCGTCCCTCGCCATGCCGAGCCGCCACTCGCCGTCGAGCTGCATGGCGACCTGACCGGTGTGGAACGGGTGCTCGGCGCCCCACTCGTCGCCGAAGGTGTTGCGGTACTTCTCCAGCTTCGCGAAACCGCCGAGGTCGTCGACGAGCTTCTTCTGGTACCTGAACATCTCCGCGAACGCCGGGTCCTCGGCGATGTTCGACCTGCCGTCCGCGTCGAAGTAGGCGTGGTCCCACTGGGACATGTAGTGGCCCACGGTGGTCTCGTAGCCGTGGAAGTTCGGCATGAAGCCGAGCTGCTCGTAGCCGTCGCCGCTGGGCTCGGTGAGCTTCCCGGCCACCTCGGCGAACTCGGACCAGGTCCTGGGCGGTTCCTCGATGCCGGCCGCGTCGAAGGCGTCCTTGTTGTAGTAGAGCCCGTACGCGTCGCCGAGCAGCGGCAGCGCGCAGCGGGTGCCCTCGAACCGGGTGTAGTCGAGCATCGGCTTCGGGATCATCGCGTCTAGGTCGAGCTTCGACTTCTCGATGAAGGGCTCGAGGTCGAGGAAGGCCCCCGACGAGCAGAACTTGCCGATGTTGGAGGTGGTGAACGACGACACCACGTCGGGGCCGTTCGAACCGCCCGCGCGCAGCGCCTGGTTGAGCTTGTCGTCGTTGATGTTGCCGACGACCTTGACCTTGATGTAGGGGTGCGCCTTCTCGAACCGGTCCACGTTCTCCTGCACGGCCCTGACCTCTGCGGGCGCGCTCCAGCCGTGCCAGAAGGTGAGGGTGGTCCCGGCCTTCGGGTCGTCGGTGGCGCCGGTGCCCGAGGAGCCGGACTGGCCGGTGCAGGCGGTGGGGAGGAGGACGAGGGAGGCGGAGGCGGCGAGCGCGACGGCGGCTTTTCCGGATTTTCCGGGCATGGCGGAGTCTCCTGTGGACGGGGGAGATGAAGCGCCCCGGGAGGGGCGGGGGCTGCAGGGGTATGTGACTCCGCCGCGCGGGCGCGACCGGCCGCATGCGGCCCGCGGTGTGGAGGCAGCCGCAGGTGTACGGCTCCTAGCGGAGCGCCAGCGTGTCGAAGACCTCGTCGCGGGTGGTCGCGAGCGCGTTCTCCAGTGCGCCGCGCAGCACGGGGTCCTCGGTCACGTCGCCGACGACGAGCCGGGGTCTGGCGGCGGCCAGTTCCTCCAGCTCGGCCTGGATCAGCAGGCGCAGCGGCTCACCGCCGGAGGTGAGCGCGGTGCCGCTGAGGACGACGAGCTCGGGGTCGAGGACGGAGACGAGGGAGGCCAGGCCGGTGGCCAGGCGGGTGGCGTAGGTCTGGAGCAGACGGCGGTAGGGGTGGTCGTCGGTCGGGACGGTCGGGACGGTCGGGTCGGTCCGGTCGGCCAGCCCGGCCCGGGCGGCACGGGAGAGGAGCTCGGGGGCGGTCTCGGTGTACCGGCCGGCCGGCACCCGCGGGACGCCGAGCTCGCGGGCCAGCTTCGGCACGGCCTGCGCACCGGCCAGCTCCTGGAAGCCGCCGCTGCCCGCCCGGCCGACCTGGCGGACCAGCGGGGTCCCCGGCACGGGCAGGAACCCGACCTCGCCCGCGCCGCCTGTGAAGCCCCGGTGCAGCCGGCCGCCGAGGACCAGGGCGGCGCCCAGGCCGTCCTGGTTCCAGAGCAGGACGAAGTCGCCGTGTCCGCGGGCGGCGCCGAGCCGCTGCTCGGCCACGGCGGCGAGATTGACGTCGTTCTCGTACTCCACCGGCATCGGCAGGGCCGCGGCGAGGTCGTCGAGGAGGGCGGGGGAGTGCCAGCCGGGCAGGTGGGCGGCGTAGCGCAGCCGTCCCGTGCCGGGGTCGAAGGCGCCCGGGGTGCCGACCACCAGCCTGCGGACGTCGTCCCGGGCCAGCCCGGCCGCCTTCACGGCACCGTCGAGGGCGTCGGTGACCTGCTGGACGACCGGGACGGCGGGGCGGCGGCCCGGGGTGGGCAGCTCGTACCGGCCGACGGTGCGCCCGGTGATGTCGGCGACGGCGGCCAGGATGCGCTCCGGTGTGACGTCGAGCCCGGCGGCGTACCCCGCGGCCGGGTTCACCTCGTACAACCGGGCACCGGGTCCCGGGCGGCCCTCGGTGGTGCCGCCGGCCAGCACCAGGCCCGCCGCCTCCAGCCGGGCCAGCAGCTGGGAGGCGGTCGGCTTCGACAGACCGGTGAGCTTGCCGATCCGGGTACGGGAGAGGGGACCGTGCTCGAGGAGCAGATCCAGGGCGGCACGGTCGTTCATGGCGCGCAGGACGCGCGGGGTGCCCGGCGTACCGGCCGTTCCTGCCATGGGTCGACACCTGCCTTTCGCGCTTCGGGGCCAGCCTGCCAGGGGTCGCCACGGGAGTGGTACCGCGGGTGCAGTAGCGAGCATTGTTAGGAAAGTTTCCTATCTGCTGTCGAACGTAATCCCGCAGCCGGGCGCCCGTCAAGAGCACCGGCACACGCCGACAGGTTCGGACTGCGGCGAACGCCCCGTGACGGCAAGGCCGTTGCCCGGCGGCCCGGCGGAGGCGCCCGCGCCGCTCCCAACTTGTCTGGACAAGTTGACGTGTCCGTTCCCCGCCCCGTATCCCCCGGTTCACCCCCGACTGCTGCGATGCACGTCGATCCCAACCCGTGCTCGATCGAGGAGGCTTGAGTGAATCTCGTGGTCAACGGCGATGCCGAGAGCGGACCCGGAGGGTCCGCGGAGCCGGTCACTGCGGTGACCGGCTGGGACATACGGGAGGGGGCGCCCGCGCTCATCCCGTACAGCCACGGAGGCGGCTACCCCGGGCCCGACACCCCCGGGCCCGCCGACCGGGGCAGCCGGTTCTTCTCCGGCGGCGACAGCCCCCGCACCGCACTCGTCCAGGACGTCGCGCTGCCCGTGCGCGGCCGCACCGGCCGCCGGTCCGTCGACGCCGGGCGGGTGCGCTACACCCTGACCGCCTGGCTCGGCGGATACGCGACCCAGGAGGACGGCGCCCGGCTGTCCGTCGAGTTCCGGGACGCCGCGGGGACGCCCGTCGCCCTCTCCGTGCTCGGCCCGGTGACCGCCGCCGAGCGGCTGTCCCGTACCGCGCTCGTGGAACGCACCGAGACCGCCACCGTGCCGCCCGGTGCCCGCACCGCGCGCGTGCTGCTCGTGTTCACCCGCAGCGGCGGCACGTCCAACGACGGCTACGCCGACGCCGTATCGCTCGCACTCACCCCGGCCGACGGAGGACGCAAATGACCCGGCTCAACCGACGCGACCTGCTCAGGGCGGCCGGCGCCGCCGGGGCCCTGAGCGTCGCCTGGCCGCTCGCCGCCGGCCTGTCGCCGGCCCAGGCCCTGGAGGCCGCCGAGGCGCTGGGCGCGCAGTACGACCGCGCGCCGTTCACCCTGGGCGTGGCCTCCGGCGACCCGCAGCCGCACAGCGTGCTGCTGTGGACCCGGCTCGCCCCCGAGCCGCTGGCCGCCGAGCAGAACCTGCCCGACATCGTCGAGGTCGACTGGGTCGTCGCCACCGACCCCCGGCTGCGGCGCGTCGTCGCCCGCGGCACGGCTCCGGCCTCCGCGACGCTCGGCCACAGCGTGCACGTCCCCGTCTCCGGGCTGCGCCCGGGAACCCGCTACTGGTACGCCTTCAGGGCACTGGGCAGACGCAGCCGGACCGGCCGCACGAAGACCGCGCCCGCCGGGCGCGTCGCCTCCGTCCGCTTCGCCGCCGCCAACTGCCAGGCCTTCCACGACGGCTTCTACGCCGCCCACCGCGGCATCGCGCGCGAGAACGTCGACTTCGTCGTCCACCTCGGCGACTACATCTACGAGCACGGGCAGGTCGGCGGCGTCCCCGAGGACCACGTCCGCGATCACGAGGGTCCCTCGGTCTTCACCGTCGCCGACTACCGCCGCCGCCACGCCCTCTACAAGGGCGACCCCTCCCTCCGCGCGGCCCACGCCGCCCACCCCTGGTTCCTGACCTGGGACGACCACGAGGTCGTCAACGACTACTCCGGAACCGGCGGGGGAGCACCCTTCATGCAGCGGCGGGCGGCCGCCTACCAGGCCTGGTACGAGAACATGCCGCACCGTGACGCGACCGCCGCCGCCACCGCGCTCCCCGACCCCGAGATCCACCGGGTCCGCCGCTGGGGCGACCTGCTGGAGCTGACCGTCCTCGACCTGCGTTCGTACCGCTCGGCACAGAACCTGTCCGACGGCACGATCCTCGGCGCCGCCCAGAAGTCCTGGCTGAAGCGGAACATCGACCGGGCACCGGACACCTGGCACGTCTGGGCCAACTCGATCATGCTCAGCCAGCTGCGCCGCAGCCCCGGCGGCTGGTACATGTTCACCGACCAGTGGGACGGCTTCCTGGCCGAGCGCAAGGAGGTCCTCGGACATGTGCACAGCGCCGGCATGGAGGACCTGGTCGTCGTCACCGGCGACTGGCACTCCGCCTTCGTCGACGACATCCGCCCCGACTACGACGACGTGTCGTCCCCGGTGATCGGTACGGAGTTCACCGCGCACTCGGTGACGTCGGGCGCCTACTCGGCGGACTGGAACCGGACCAACGGCCCCGTCATGGGCGCGGCCAACCCGCACCTGAAGTACTTCGAGGGCAACCGCTACGGCTACGACGTCTACGAGGTCACCCCGGAACGCTTCAGCGCCCGTATGCGGGTGATCGCCGACCGCCGCGACCCGGCATCGCCGGTCACCACGCTGACCACCTTCCACGTGGACCGCGGGAAGGCGGGCTCGTACGAGGACCCCGCGACGAGGGACTCCCCGGCGCAGTACCGCCGCGACTGAGGCGCCCGGCCGTCCCGCCCGGCACCGTGCCCGGCGGGACGGCCGGCCGCCGGCTGCCGGACGGCCCTACTTGGTCGTGCTCGTCATGCCCGACGTACCCGGGGTACCCGGCGGAGTGATCGGCGACGCGGCCACCGACTGCGGCGAGATGTTGCTGGCGAAGGCCGAGGGCGCCGCCATGCCGGCCGTCGGGTCGGCACCCTGCCCCGCCTCGCCCGTGGCGGGGTCGCCACCGACGATGGGGACACCGGCCGCGTCGAAGGCCTGCTTGACACGCCAGCGCAGCTCGCGCTCGACGCCGAGCGCCTTGCCGGGCATGGTCTTGGCCGAGACGCGTACGACCATCGAGTCGAGGAGCACGCTGTCCAGGCCGAGCACCTCCACCGGCCCCCAGAGCTGCTCGCTCCAGGGCTCGTCCTTGCTCATGTCCACGCCGACCTCGGTGAGCAGCTCCTTCAGCCGGTCGAGGTCCTCCGTCGGACGGACGGTCACGTCGACACCGGCTGTCGACCAGCCCTGGGAGAGGTTGCCGATCCGCTTGACCTCGCCGTTGCGGACGTACCAGATCGCGCCGTTCTCGCCGCGCAGCTTGGTCACGCGCAGCCCGACCTCGACGACCTCGCCGGAGGCCACGCCCGCGTCGATGCTGTCGCCGACGCCGTACTGGTCCTCGAGGATCATGAACACGCCGGAGAGGAAGTCGGTGACCAGGTTGCGGGCGCCGAAGCCGATCGCGACACCGGCGACACCGGCGGAGGCCAGCAGTGGGGCCAGGTTGATCTGGAAGGTTCCGAGGACCATCAGGGCCGCGGTGCCGAGGATCACGAAGCTCGCCACGGAGCGCAGCACCGACCCGATGGCCGCCGAGCGCTGCCGGCGGCGCTCGGCGTTGACCAGCAGCCCGCCCAGCGCACCGCCGCCCGAGGCCGGGGCGGCGCGGTTCATCCGGTCTATCAGCTTGGTGATCGCCCGCCGTACCGCCGCTCTGAGCACCGCCGCGATCACCAGGATCAGCAGCACCCGCAGCCCGATCGCGAGCCAGGTCGACCAGTTCTGCTCGACCCAGCTCGCGGCGTTCGTCGCGCTCTCCTGGGCGTCCCGGAGCGAGGGCACCGCCGGAGCCGTCGACTCCGCCGGGGACGGCGAAGGGGACGGATCGGCGGCCGGCAGGACGGCGGTGGACAGGGACACGGCGGAAACCTCCAGATGCGGTGCCCTCCGGCGCGGCCCGGGCGGCCGCGCGCAGTCCGGTCGTGGTCCAAGGTCACGAAAAGGTAACCGGACGGGCGGAAGACCACACTAACGGGGCACGGCGCCGGTTCCGGCTCGAACTTCAGGCCAGTAAGGGCACGCACCCGCGCTTGAACAGGTCACGCTCCGGGGGATGCATCCGATGTGGTCGAAAACACTCCCAGCCCGTTACCGGGAGATGGTGGCGCTTCCACCAGGCATGAGGGGAGACTGACTACGGATCGTCCCGGCGCGAGCCACGCGCCGCCGGCGTACAAGGAGGCATCCGTGCCGCATGTCCTGGTCCTCAACGCGTCGTACGAGCCGCTCGGCGTCGTACCGCTCCGCCGCGCGCTCGTCCTCGTCCTCGAGAACAAGGCCGTATGCCTCGAGGAGTCCGGCGCCTATCTGCACAGCGCAACCGTCACCGTCCCCGCACCCAGCGTGGTCCGGCTCAAACGCTTCGTGCGGGTCCCCTACCGGGGGCCCGTTCCACTCACCCGCCGCGCGCTCTTCGCCCGCGACGGGGGCCGGTGCATGTACTGCGGTGGCGTCGCAACCAGCGTCGACCACGTCATCCCGCGCTCACGCGGGGGCAAGCACGTCTGGGACAACGTGGTCGCGTCCTGCCGCCGCTGCAACCACGTCAAGGCCGACCGCCACCTCGGCGAGATCGGCTGGCGCCTGCGCCACAAACCCGCCCCACCCTCCGGCCTGGCCTGGCGCATCATCGGCACCGGCCATAGGGACCCGCGCTGGCTGCCCTACTTGCAGCCGTACGGCGCGGACGACGCCTTGGCCCGGATCGACGGCATCTCCGCCTGACGATCCGGGCCTCTGTCTTGCCCGGCCGGGACCGTGCTCAGCGCACCCGGCTCTGCAGCTGCTCGGTGTCCAGCGTGATCCCGACCGGCGCGGGGAGGATGACCTGCTTGCCGAAGGGCAGCGTCCGGCCGGTCTCGTACCGGACGGCGTCCGGCTGGCCGTGCACCTCGACCTCGCAGGTGTCCCGGTCGATCGGCAGACGGACCGGGTTGCCGGCCTCGGCGTAGGCCCGCGGCTTCTCGACCCGGTCGCACCGGTCGGTGTCGTAGTCGTAGTCGTAGTCGTAGTCGTACGAGGTGACCTCGACGGCCATGAGGACGGGAGCGGGGTCGGCCCACTCTCCCCGCCCGACGTAGGCGTCGGCCGGAACCAGGGAACCGTCCGGACGGGCTCGGCCCTGGCGGTAGGCCCCGACCGACAGGCGCTGAGCAGGTCGTACCGGATCACCGGCCGCACCCGGCGCGGACGGCTGGGCCGGAATTGCTCAGCGCCCGATTCCCATCCCGGCCACCCTGCTCGACCGACTGCGCACCCACGGTCAGCAGGACGCCACTGGTGGAGGTACGGCCACGACACGGGGAAGCCGATCGAGCGGGCACTGCAGTGACCCCTTCCGGGCGGTGATCAGGCCGGGGCGAGCGCGGTGGCAAGCGGGGCGGCGAGCGTTTCGGGGAGTACCCGCTCGGCGCGCACGGACGTGCAGCCGACCCACTCGGCGGCCTCCCGCAGCGCTTTCGCCGCGGCCGGTACGTGCCTGGCGCCGGTCAGCGAGATCTGGCGCGCCACCAGGGTCTGCCCCTCCCGCGCCGGATCCACCCTGCCCACCAGACGGCCGCCCGAGAGCAGCGGCATGGCGAAGTAGCCGTGCACTCGCTTCTCCTTGGGGACATACGCCTCCAGGCGGTGGGTGAAGCCGAAGACGCGTTCGGTGCGCGCCCGGTCCCACACCAGTGAGTCGAAGGGCGAGAGCAGCGTCGTGCGGTGGCGGCCGCGCGGCTGTTCCGTCAGAGCGGCGAGGTCGGCCCAGGCAGCACCCGCACGGCCGTCCTTGCCCCAGCCGGCGACCAGCACCTCGACCAGCCCGCTGCCGGGGAGTCCCGAGCGGACCTGCTCCACCGTCAGCCGTTGGTAGTCCGCGAGGTCCTTCACCGTGGCCACCCCCAGCGCCGCTCCCGCCCGCGCGGTGAGCTCGCGCAGACAGGCCGCATCGTCCAGGTCCTGCGCCAGCAGCTCGGTCGGCACCACCCGTTCGGCAAGGTCGTACACCCGTTTCCAGCCCCGGCGTTCGGTGCAGACCACCACACCGGTGTCCAGCAGCCACTCGATGGCGATCTTCGATTCCGACCAGTCCCACCAGGGGCCGCCGTTCTTCGCCCCGCCCAGCTCGGTGGCCGTCATCGGGCCCTCGCCGCGCAGCCGGGCCAGAACCTCGGCGCAGGAGCGTTCGCTGTCGGCCAACTTGTGCCAGCGGTGGCCGCGCCTGACGAACGCCCGGCGCCGGAAGGCGTACAACGGCCAGGCGTCGATGGGGAGTACACAGGCGGCGTGCGACCAGTACTCGAACGTGCGGGTGTGCCGCCAGTACGCCGCCTCCACCGCGCCCCGACCGACCGCACCGAGCCGGGCGTAGGGCACCAGCTCGTGCGAGCGCGCCAGCACGCTGATGGTGTCGAGCTGCACGGCGCCCAGCCGGCGCAGCACGGTCCAGGGGTCGCCGCGTCTGCCGTAGGGAGATCCGAGCAGGCCCTGGGCGCGCAGGAAGATCCGGCGCGCCTCGTCGGCGGCGAGGGTCAGTTCTGGCATGACAGCAGTCCGGGAGTCGGCACCGACACCGAGCGAGGCAGCCCCGTGATCCCGGACACGACTCCGTCATGCCGCGCGGGCCCGGTCTCGTCGAGGGCGCGGACGGGGCTCGCGGTCTCGGCCTCCGCCTCAGCCGGTGTGGCTGTGTTCTCGCTGGTCACAGGTGACAGTCCCGCATGATCGGAGTTCCACCGTTTCCTTCCTTCCACAGGATCCTCCAGCGTGCTCAGCGCCCGGTGCGGTAGTGGGCGGCGAGTCCGGTGATGTGGGGGCTGAGTTCGGGGCGCAGGACCAGGTCCTCGTCGTAGTCGCCGCCGTTCTGGTGGCGGAAGGGCAGCGGCTCGGTGTGCGGGAGGTCCCGCAAGCGCTCGCGCAAGGCCTTCGCGTGGAAGGCGTAGGCGTCGGCGTCCATGCGGTCGGCCCCGTGCACCAGCAGCGGCGGGAGGACGTCGATGCCCGCGTACCACAGAGTGCCGTGCTGGAGAGGGAAGAGCAGGTCGTCGAGTTCACCGTTGACACCACGCGGCCCCAGGCTTGCTTGGCGCGCGCCGGCACTGACGACGACCATGGCCCGCTTGCCGGCGAGCGCACCTTCGCCGTAGCGCAGCTGGCGACCCTGGGCGTCGTGGACGCCGAAGGCGAAACCGCCGACGAAGACGCGGTCGAACCAGCCCTTGAGGATGGCGGGCATCCCGTACCACCACAGCGGGAACTGCACGATCAGGGTGTCGGCCCAGGACAGTTTCTCGTGCTCGACGGTGATGTCGGGAGCCAGGGTGTCTCGGCGTACCGCCTCCTGTGCCGCGCTACCGACGATCAGCCGCTCGCCTCCCGGGTGGGAGAAGTCGTCGGCCGTCACGACCGGGTTGAACTTCATCGCGTACAGGTCGCTGATGCGGACCTGGTGCCCCTGCTCCTCGAGAGACCGGACGCCCTCGCGATGCAGGGAGCCGTTGAGGGAGCGGGGTTCGGGATGGGCGGTGAGCCACAGGACTCTCACCAGCGGATCCTTTCTTTCATGTGCGTGATCGTTCGGACGTGCCCGACCTGCCGTGGGCCGAACACGGAGTCCCCGTCGACGAGATGACGGGGACTCATGATGGAGCGGAACGAGGCGGATCGCACCTTCCACAAGCCCCGGAGGGATGTTTCAGGTCCTGTTCCGGCGCAGGACCGGGAATCGTCCTGGGCCGGATGGGCGGTGCGATCCGTGTGTGATGCCTCTATCCGTCCGTCAGCAGCGGATAGACCCCGTTCTCGTCATGATCCTCACGTCCGGTGAGCGCCGGCGTGAAGATGCACAGAAAGGTGCTGTCCACAATCGGCTTGATCGTGTGGTTGTCGGCGTCGTCCAGAATGTGCAGGGTGCCGGGTTCGATAATGTGCTCTTCGTTCTCGTCCCGATCGACCAGAATCATCTTGCCGGAGATGCAGAACACCGCTTCTACGTGATTCGCGTAGCAGATGTCGGTCTCGGTGCCGGCGTAGACCACTGTCTCGGACACCGAGTATCCGAATCCGTCCGATGCAAGCAGGATGCGCTTGCTCCGCCACGCGCCGCTGGCAGCCGTGACATCCCGGTCTGTGCCTTCGATCTCCGAAAGCCTACGAACCTGCATGACAGCCCTCCTGATCGTTCTCGATGTACGACGTGAGATGAACCTGCGCTAGTGGGCTTTCAGCGATTTCAGCAGCTCTATGTAGAGACTGTTGAACCGAGCTCCCTTGTCCAGGTAGGCAGCTCCGACCAGCACGTCTTCTCGCAGAAATTTGACGAGCACTCCGTGGTCCGGCCGGTCCAGGTCTCCACGGACAATCTCCATGGAGTCGGATGTCTTCGGGTTGCCGGCGATCTGGATGCGCAGTCCGAAGAATTCGGTGGCCGTGCTGGGGAAGTACCCGATTCTGGAGGTTCTTGAATCGTAGCCCAGGGACGACGCTACGGACCTACCCGCAAGATCGCCGGTGTCGATCGCGTTCTTCCAGAACTCCATACGCGTGAGGTTCGCAGTCCTCCACGGGTCGGGATAACGGGCGATATCCCCGGCCGCGAACACATCCGAAAACCCTGACACGCGCATGTACTCATCCACGCGCACCCCGTCGGACAAATCCAGACCGTTTCCGTGGAGCCATTCCACGTTGGGCACGCTTCCGATCGCCTCGATGAAAAGAGATCGATCCGGAGACGGCCTCGGATCCGGCGCGTCCGGGTCGTTCGTATCCCTGGCGGGAACGGCAGCGCGATCGCAAAGCAGCTCCTTCGCGGAATCTCCCGTCAGGAATGTCACACCATTCTGTGTGACCCAACGCCCGAGGGCAACCGAGATGCGCCTGCCGAGAATGCTCTCGAACGGACCGTGCCGCAGTGTTTCGAGCATGACGACTTCACAGCCGTATTCTTTGGCCAGCGACGCCAGCTCACAGGCAATGAATCCGGCGCCTACAATCGTGACCTTCCTGCTCGTTTGAAGTTCGTTGTGAATGTACTGCGCGTCGTCCAGACCCCGCAGAGTTCGATGGGTGTGCAACTCGCAGTCGTTGTCGCCCTCGACCGAGGTGCGCGGGCGCACACCTGCGGCAATGACGAGAGAGTCGTAAGCGAATGTTTCGCCTGTGCTGAGACGCAGGACCTTGTCACGCAGGTCCGCAGTCTCGACCCTGGTGTCGAGACGCCAGGTCAGAGCAGTGTTCTCGACGCCGTTGACCTTCAGATCCTCGGCGATGGTCGTTTCGAGGGAGTCCGTGGCGTCCGTGGGCTCCGTGGGGTCCGACAACGGATACCGCTTCTTCGTCAGTCCTGGCCGATTGTAGGTACGGTGGTCCTCGTCTCCGAAGATGACGATCCTGGCGTCGACCTTGCACTTGAGCAGCGCGTTGGCCGCTCGCAGGCCGGCTATGCCAGAACCGACTATGCCGATGAGCGGCGCTCCACCGGTCATGCGGCATCACGGCTCAAAAGGATGGCCTGCAGAGGGCAGGAGTCGATGGCATCCTCGATGTCATCGACGTGTTCCTCGTCGAACGACTCGTGATACTGAAGCTCCCCATCGGTGTCGAGCTCGAAGTTGGCCGGAGCCGATATTGCGCACAGTCCGTGGTTCTGGCACTTACTTCGATCGACGAAGATCTTCACGGTTTCCTCCAAGCGTGAAAGAGGTCAGGAACGCGAGGTGAACGTGATCGGCAGCCTGTTCGCGCCGGTGTTTCCGGAGTCAGGCAGCCACTCGGCACCTTCTCCCACGCGCAGCTGGGTCATTCGTGTGGCCATCGCCGAGAGGGCCACACCTATGTCCGCCCTGGCGACGAAATGTCCCAGGCAGTGATGCAGACCACCACCGAACGCAAAATGGGGCGAACGATCGGCGTCGAGATCGATACGGTCCGGGTTGTCGAATTCGGCAGGATCGGTGGCAGAGGTCAGGGTGAACAGGTGGAGTGTCGTACCCTTCTCGATCGTGCGCTCCTTGTGCTGGAACGTCTCTGCGGCTTCGCGTGAGATCCAGCGGCCTATCGGATTGACGCGGAGCGCCTCTTCGACCGCCTTGGCGGAGTAGCGATCAGGGTCGGCGGCCAACTTCTCCCACTGGTCCGGCTGCCTCGAAAATGCTTCGACAGCCAGAGCCAGTTGATTTCGCGTCGTGTCTATCCCTGCGAATATGAGCAGGATGATGAGATTGATCAGTTCCTGATCCGACAGTCTGCCGGCATCCTCGTCCCTCGTCTCCACCAGAGTGCTCAGGATGTCGTCCCGAGGTGAGTTCCTCCTGCTCCGAACGAGGAACTCCGCGTACTGGGTGAGCTCAACGATGGCTTCGTCGATTTGTGCGATGTTTTCTTGGATGGTGATGCCGAGACCGAGCCCGATCGTTGATGCGAGCTCATGGATCTTCTTCCAGTCATGCTCATCGATGCCCAGTAGCATGCACAGGATCCTGGTTGCGTACGGGGCCGCGAAGCGACTGGCGAATTCGGTTTGCCCGTCGTCGATCCATTCGTCGACGAGACTGTCCGCCAGGGCTCGGAACCGAGAATGCAGTGGCTCTATCCGGCGCGGCGAGAACGCGGGATTGACCAGGCGACGGATCCTGTTGTGCTCGTCCCCCTCCAGCACGAGCAGAGTCTTCTGCCACCAACTGTCGAAGTGACCGCCGACCACTCCGTGTTGGGACGGCCACTTGGCGGACCCCTGTGTCAGCCGAGGGTTCTTCAGGAGGAAGCTGCTGTCCTCGTAGGAGAGGACGGCAATGCCCCAGTCGGTTCGTGCGTACCAGTGTGTCGCTCGCGCCTTCCGCACTTCTTCCGAGTCCATGCGGAAGTGCTCGGCACTGATGTCGAGGTGCAGAGTTGTGGGTTGCTGAGCCATGGCAGACGACTCCCAATCGTCGTTACTGTGCTGATCGGACCTGTGCCGAGGCAGTCAGGCGGACGGAATCAACCGACAGACAAGGGGCCTATGCGGTAGAGGACCTCGTCGTGGTGACTGCCGGCGAAGAGGCTGCTGGGGAACAGCACGCGAGTCTCGATATGCGCCGAGTGCTTCTTGGCGAACTGCTTCAGCACCATGATGATCGACTTGTTCTCGGCGGAGACTGTGGCCTCGACGTACCGGGCGCCGTTGGCCACCTGCTGGTCGGCCGCGGCCTGGAAGAGCTTCACCCCGAGGAAAGGGATGCCGTGGCGCGGATTGACGGCGGTCTGCCAGACGAAGTAGGTCTCGGGCTCGTCGGGGCGGCGGTAGCCGGTGAGGAAGCCGACGAGTTCGTCGTCCACGGTCGCGACCAGCGAACCGTCGGCGAAATCCCGGAACCACAGCGTGTAGTAGTAGCGGCTGTTGGAGTCCAGGCCGGGAGTGTTGTCGACCAGCTGCCACACGGCTGGGCCGTCCTCGGGCACCGGTGCCCGGAAGACCGCCTGCTTGTTGCCGACTGTGCTCCGGTCCGCGGGGGTGGTGGTGATCGTCATGTTCTGACCGCCTCGGTCTTTCGTCAGCAGTGGGTGGACACCGTTCTCGTCGTGGTCCTCGCCCCGTGTCACCGGCGAGATGGAGCCGCGGGGCACGGTCATGCCGCTTCGTGGACGGCGCGTTGAACGATGCGCAGTCCCTGGTCGAGTTCGGCGGCGGTGATGGTCAGCGGGGGCAGCAGCTTGACGACCTGGCCGTGAACCCCGGAAGTCTCGACGAGGAGACCGAGTTCGAAGGCTCGGCGTGCGGCGCGGACGGCGTGCTGCGGATCGGAGAGCTCCAGACCCCAGACCAGCCCGCGGCCGCGATAGGCGGATCCGCTGTGGTGCGCGGCGGTGTCGCGCAGTGCGGCCTCGATGGTCTGGGCATGCGCCAGCGTCTGCTGCTCCAGCTTGTCGTCGGCCCAGTAGGTGTTGAGAGTGGCGGCGGCAGTGACGAACGCGGGGTTGTTGCCGCGGAACGTGCCGTTGTGTTCGCCCGGCTCCCAGACGTCCAGTTCCGGCCGGAACAGGCACAGGGACATGGGGAGCCCGTACCCGCTGATGGACTTGGAGACGGTGACGATGTCCGGGGTGACGCCGGCCTCTTCGAAGGAGAAGAATGCTCCGGTTCGGCCGCAGCCCATCTGGATGTCGTCGACGATCAACAGCATGTCGTGCTCTCGGCAGAGCTGGGCAAGGGCACGCAGCCACTGCGGGCGAGCCACGTTGATGCCACCCTCACCCTGGACCGTCTCCACGATCACCGCGGCAGGCTGGTCCAGCCCGGAACCGTCGTCCCTCAGCAACCGCTCGAACCACAGGAAGTCGGGTGCGGTCCCGTTCATGAAGTGGTCGAAGGGGATGCGAGCCGTGTGCACGAGCGGGACGCCGGCGCCGGCCCGTTTGAAGGCGTTGCCGGTCACTGCCAAGGAGCCCAGCGACATGCCGTGGAAGGCGTTGGTGAAGGAGACGACCGTCTCGCGACCCTTGACCTTGCGCGCCAGCTTGAGGGCGGCTTCGACGGCGTTGGTGCCCGTCGGGCCCGGGAACATGACCTTGTAGGGCAGTTCCCGCGGGCGAAGGATCATGTTCTGGAAGAACTCCAGGAACGCGCGCTTGGCCGTGGTCGACATGTCCAGGCCGTGGGTGACGCCGTCGCGCTCCAGGTAGTCGAGCAGGGCGCGCTTCAGCACCGGGTTGTTGTGGCCGTAGTTGAGCGATCCGGCGCCTGCGAAGAAGTCCAGGTACTCGTGCCCGTCCTCGTCGTACATCCGGCTGCCCTGCGCCCGGTCGAACACGGTGGGCCAGCCGCGGCAGTAGCTGCGTACCTCCGACTCCAGGGTCGTGAAGACGCTCAGGTCGGGCTGGGTGAGCGTCATGCCGCCACCTGCCCGAGCTGCGCGGCCAGTACGAAGTCGGTGAAGGTGTCCACCGAGATGAAGTCGTCCGCGTCCAGGTCCTCCGGGTCGACGACCAGGCCGATGGAGTCCTCCAGGAACATCAGCATCTCGAGCATGGTGGTGGAGTCGAGGTGCAGGTCGTCGAAGAGCTTCACATCGCCGGTGAGGCCGGTGACGGGGTGCTCCAGGACGTCGGTGAGGGCGTTCTCGAGGGCGGTGAGCACGTTCTGGCGGTCCATGGTCATGTCCTTGCGTCCGATGGGAAGTTGCTGCGGAGTCGTTGTGGTCGGGTGCTTGGGGGGCGTCAGTGGGCGAGGCGGGCCTGCAGGGCCTCGGTGATGACCGACGTGGCCGGGGTCTGCTCGATCAGAGCGGTCAGCTTCCTGCGGTCGACCTTGCCGTTGCTGTTGGTGGGCAGGGCGTCGAGACGGACGCAGCGCCGCGGGATCTTGAAGGGCTCGATATGGTCGCGCATGCTCTCGCGCACCTCGTCCGCGGTGATGTCGGCGACCACCGCGAGGAGCGCGGTCCGCTTCCCCTCGGGCGGAAGTACTGCGGCGGAGGTCACCCCGTCGACGCGCGTCGCGGCGGCCTCGACCTCGGTGGCGCTGAGGCGGAATCCCCGCTCCTTGTACAGGTCGTCCCGGCGGCCGGAGAAGTAGAGGTAGCCTTCTTCGTCCTGCCAGCCGTAGTCGCCGGTACGCAGTTCGGGGAACAGTCCCTCCGCGCGAGGGAAGCGCTCGGCGGTCAGCTCGGGGCGCCGCCAGTAGCCGGCCATGACGTTCGGCCCGCGGACCACGAACTGGCCGATCTCGCCCGCCGGCAGGCGTTCACCGTCGTCGCCGACGACGAAGACCTCGGTGCCGGGCAGCGGCACGCCGCACGAGCCGGGACGGGTCAGGTCGCCGTCGGGCGGCATGATCGCGGTGCGCTTGCACTCGGTCAGGCCGTACATGACCTGGATCCGCAGCTGGGGCAGCGCGCCGCGCAGCGCGGACATGGTGCTCTCCGACAGGGCGGCGCCGGTGTTGGTGAGCAGTCGCAGCCTGCCGAGCTTGCCGGTGCCACGGCGCAGCAGCCAGGCCAGGCGGTCCGCGACCGAGGGCACGCCCGGCAGGACCGTGGCGCCGGCCGCCTCCAGGCTGCGCAGCAGCGGCGGGCCCGCCTCGGCGACCGTGCCCAGGTGGAGCCGTGCGCCGCTGAGCGCGGACAGGTACACCTGGTAGAGGCCGTAGTCGAAGGACAGCGGCAGCGGGCAGTAGACGACGTCGTCGCTGCGGTAGTTCAGACAGGCCTGGATGGCCGTCGTCGAGAACAGCACCTGCTGGTGGGTGCTGACCACGGCCTTGGGCAGGGCGGTGGTGCCGGAGGTGTAGATCAGGCTGACCGGGTCGACGGCGAGTGTGCCGGGATTCCCGGGCGGCGGGGCGGCGACGGTCCGCCGGTCGAGGGCGTGGCCCACCAGTTCCTCGATCCTCAGGAACGTCAGGCTGTGCCGCACCGCGGTGTGGGCCACCTCCGGGTCGTCGGACACCAGCAGTTCGGGCTCGCAGTCCTTCACTACGTGCTCGAGCGGGCCGCCGCGCACCTGCTCGTGCAGGACGCTGAAGACGACGCCGAGGCGAGATGCGGCGTACACGAGAAGTGCGATGCCGAGACCGTCCGATGCGGTCACGACCATACGGTCGCCGCGCTTGAGGCCCTCCACGTGGAGACGGCCCGCCATGCGCACACTGGCCTCGGCGAGTTCGCCGTAGGTGAGGGTGCTGCCCTGGGTGCTGAGCGCGACGGACTGCGGGCTGCGCTCGGCGGCCTGGTCGAGGAGTTCGTGCAGCAGCTGCGCTGTGCGGGCCATCAGATCTCCTCGGCGGTGCGGTTGGGGGCAGCCGCCTTGTCCGTCCTGCGGTAGGGGACGACGGTGGTGGCGGTGGCGGTGCACACGAGCTGGGGCGCGTCGAGGACCGCGGCGGCGCTCTCGGCCGCTCCCGGGCGGGCGCTGAGGACCTTGTGGGCCTGGAGCTCGACCACCCGGCGCAGCCTGGTCCGTCGTACCAGCCGCCCGCGTGCCTCGATGTAGTCGCCTGGCTTCACGGGTGCGGTGAAGTGGAGGTCGCTGTACTGGGACAGCAGTCCCTCGTCGCCGTCCGTGCGGATGGTGATCTCGGTGACCAGGTCGCCGAACAGTCGCAGGATGCGGGCGCCGTCCACCAGGTCACCTCCGTAATGGGCCTCCTCCTGGCCGATTCGTACGCGGAGGAAAGCGGTGGTCTCGGTGGTCTCGTTGGTCCCGGTGGCCTTGTTGGTCCCGCTGGCCTTGTTGGTCTCGTCGGTTCCCGGGGATCGTCCGTCACGGGCGCTCTGCCGGGCGGTGGTGGCGGTGGTGGCGGTGGTGGTGGTGGTGTTTTCCGGGGGCGACACGGCGTCAGGCTCCTTCGATTCTGTTCGTCCGTCGTCGGCTGCTGTGCCGGCGGCCGAGGGGAGGCCGAGGGCGACCGCGGCTACGACGTTCTGTTTGTGAGTGATGGACACCGAGACCGAGGACGGCGTCAGTTGGGCCGCCCGCCCGCGAAGGTGGACGACGGGGGCACCGCGCGAGGTGTGCTGCACGTATATCTCTCGCGGCGCCACTCCCTGGAGGAGGCCGGTCTCCAAGACCTTGAGGACGGCCTCCTTGGCGGCGAAGCGGCCCGCCAGGAACTCCAGGAGCCGATGGGCACCGAGGGTGTCGGCATGGGCCAGTTCCTCCGGGGCGAAGGCAAAGCGCAGAAACCAGGGGCGCTCGACCAGGCGTCGGAGTTCTGAGCAGTCGAGGACATCCACTCCGACCCGGGCGGCCCGGCTCGCTGCCGTGTTCATCCGGATGCTGTGCGGAAGTCGACGAGGTGCTGCTTGGCCAGCAGATCCTCAGTGGCGTCGCGTTCTCGGACCAGATGGGCCCGCCCGCCATGCACCATCACCTCGGCCGGGAAGCCGTGGCTGAGGAAGAGCCCGGGGGAGGCCGTGGGCCCGTAGGCCCCGGACCGCTCCACTGCCAGCAGATCTCCCGGCCGCACCTCCGGCAGCCGAACCCTCCTGGCGACCACGTCGTTGGGGGTGCACAGCGGTCCGGTCACGGTGTAGGGCCGCAGCGCGTCGGCCGCCCGGTTCCCCAGATGGCGGATCGGGAAGTTGCGCTTGACGAAGCTCCCGACACCGACGGCGGCCATGTGGTGGTTGGTGCCACCATCGGCCACCACGAAGCTCTCCCCCATGGAGTCCTTCACATAGCGGGCCCGGACGATGTACGTGCCCGCCGTAGCCGTCAGGAACCGGCCCAGCTCCATGATCATCCGGCAGTGGGGGTTGCGCGCGGAGAAGGAAGACAGGACTTCCGCCAGTCCGGTCTCCAACGCGGCGAGGTCCAGGTCCTCCTCGTTGTCGAAGTAGGCAACGCCGAGCCCGCCGCCGAAGTCCACGGTTTCCAGGGGAAAGCCGAGTCGTCCGGCCAGATCCTCCGCGGTGGCGAGGATCTGCCGGGTGTTGTGGACGACGTCCTCGTGGTTCAGAATCCGTGTCCCCATGTAGGCGTGCACCCCCTGCACTCGGATGCTGCGCAGGGCTGCGAGTCGGTGCTTGGAGTCACGCAGTTCGGCCTCGTCGATGCCGAACTGCCGGGGCTTGCCTCCCATGGCCAGTCCTGACCCCTTGCTGCCGAAGGCGGGGTTCACTCGCAGGAGCACCGGGAACGCGTCACGGCCGGCCGTTGCCAGCAGCGAGTCCAGCAGGTCGAGTTCGTCCAGCGACTCGCAGACAACTGCGCGAATTCCGGCCTCTACACAAGCGGCGAGTTCCTGTTCGTCCTTGCCGGGACCGAGGAAGATGATGTCCCGGGGCGCGACCCCGGCTCGTAGGGCGGTGACCAGCTCGGCATAGGAGGAGACCTCGGCCCCGCTGCCCAACGAGTTCAACAGTGCACAGACACTGATGTTGGGGTTGGCTTTGAGTGAGTAGAAAACATCGACATTCGCGGGGAGCGCGCCGCGCAGCTTGCGGTACGTGGCTTCCAGGATGTCCGCGTCGTAGATGAACAGCGGGGTGCCGAATTCCTCGGCGAGCGCTGACACCGCATTTCCCTGGATGTGAGCCTTCGAGGTATTCATGAAATCACTGCCATCCGCCGTCGTCGAGCCAGAGGTGCAGAACTCGCTTCAGTGCGAGTGAGTCGTCCGGGGTGGATATCTGGTCTCTCATCACTCACCTCTCTCGCTGGTTCGTCAGCCAGCTGTCTCGATTCTGTGAGCTTCAGCGAGGCGAAGGAAGAGATTTCGGGTGGACTGAATCGGACCTGACCTATTGAGGCCCGTAGCCGGATTCGATGTCCGACCGGTTCGGATCGTAGGGAACGAGAGGCACTTCAGCGCGTCGCAGGCGCCATTCGGCCAGCACGGGGCACGCGGCGGCAGCGCGTTCCCAGAGCCACCGCGCGGTCGTCTCGGCCTCGTTCAGGGAGGCGACGCGGAGGAAGAGCCCGGCGACGGGGTGAGGCCGTGCCCGCGGGTGCACGCTGACGTGTTCGAGAACGTCCGGTGCGGTGGCTTCGAGTACCTGCCTGATCTCCGTCGGCAGGGAGGCATCGCCCGGGGGAACAAGAGTGAGATGGACGAGGTACATGAGGTAACTGTCCCTCGGCCGCCCGTCGACCAGCGACCGTACGGACCATCAAGGCCGGAAGAGTCCTCGCGCGGCCGCGTGCACGCCGGCCTGGAAACGGCTTCGCGCGCCGAGGTGGCCCATGAGTTTCGTTGCAAGGCGGCGTGCCGTGCGAGCCGACACACCCAACCGCGCCGCGACGGACTCGTCGGTGTGCCCAAGGGACAACAGCCGCAGGGCTTCCATCTGCTGAGGGCTCAGCCCCTGTTCACCGGCGGGTGGGGCGGTCGCACTCATCGGCTGGGCGGACTGCCAGACGCTCTCGAACAGGGCGTACAGCGACGAGACCACTCCTGCCGTCCGCAGGACCACCGCTCCGGAGGCGGTGTCGTCGGGATCGGTGGCCACGACGGCTATCCTCCGGTCACAGATGATCAAGCGGTTCGGTAACGAGGGGACCGTACGAATTCGCCCGCCGAGCGCGGCCAGCCGATCCGCGTGCGCCACCGTGACAGGGTCGTTGCGGGCACTGTCCAGATACACCGTGCGCATCTGCACACCGTGCTCCAGCAGGTCCTCGGCGAGCGGCCGCGAGCTGCGCACATTGGCCGCCGTCTGGGCTCCGCCGGGAGCGAATGTCAGCAGCTCGTTCTCAACGCCGTCGTACAGGGTCGCCAGGTGATCCCGGACGGAGTCGACCCCCTTCAGGAAGAGCAACTCGTCTCTGAATGCTTCCTGAGTGAATTCCGATTTGATCTGTACGACGGCTGCCTGAGCCTCCTGCACGCGCTGCTGCTGCGCGGCGAGTTCGGCTCGTTGCCTGGCCAGCAGAATATCTACGGCGAGATGCGGGTCGACCGCGTGCAGATTCCGGGGGTCTTCGGAGGAATGCTGTACCAGAGCCAGTTCGCTGAGAGTGTCGAGTGCCTTCAGTACCGCCTGCTCGGTGAGGCGTAGGCGGCACCTCAGATCGGCCACACCGTCCTGCGGATGCGCGAGCATCTCGCGGTAGACCACCTCGGCCGTGGCGTCCATTCCCAGGACGTCGAACATGCGAAACACCTCTCAAACAGTCCGGCGGGCGGGCGGAAACCGGCGGGGGCACGCGCCGCTGGCTCATCCGTTACCGTGGTTGTCCTCCGACTCGGCGGACGCGCTCGTCAAGGGTGTGGAGGTGACGGCACTCAGGTGGACGGTCTCGGGCACGGCGGTGCCGGCAGAACTCGTGATTCCCCCGGCGAGAGCTCCGAGAGCAAGGGCAGCGGCGGCGATCGGAGTGGCGCGCATGAGTGAACTCCCTTGAAAGACGGATCTGTTCGACGCCGCTGATGCTGCCGATCCGTCTTCCTGGCTCGTTCCCCTCCTGACACCCGCCCGTTCCCCGCGCCGTGAGCCGCCCGGCGCACCCGGCTCACCGTGCCTTTTCCGGCACCTTCATGAGAGAGAAGAGGTTGTCCGCCGCTGCGCGGTGCTCCCGGGCCAGCTGCGCGTCCCCTTGAGCCTCCGCCGTACGGGCGAGGCCCCACAGCGCGCACGCCTCGTCATAGCGCAGCTCCATACGGCAGGCGATCTCATGAGCCAGAAGCTGGTGCTCCTTCGCCGTGTCCAGGTCACTCCGTGCGTACCTAACGCGCCCGACCGAGAGGTGCACGGCGGCCCGGTGGATGTCGCCGGTACTGCTGGTGGCTTTGGCGAGTGCGTGGTCGGAGCTGTCCGCCGCCGCCTCCAGCTCGCCCATGCGCACCAGTACGTCGGCCCTGCGGGCGAGGACGAGCGGCAACTCCGCGAGCATGTTCATGCGGCGGCACCGCTCCAGTGCCGCGTCGGTCCGAGCGAGCGCCTCCTCGAAGCGGCCCAGGCCCTCGATCGCCTGGGAGAGATAGCTCAGCGCGGACACGGAGAGCTGAACCTCCTTGATCGAGTCGAAGATGGCCACCGCCCGCTCCGCCGACTCCACCGCCTCTTCGAACCGCCCGAGCCGCACCTGAATCAGGCTCAGCATGCTGAGCGAAGAACCGTCGAGCCGGGTGAAACCGAGCTCCTGGGCACGTTTGCTGGCCTCCTGGCTCAGCAGCAGTGCGCGCTCCAGCTCCCCCATGCTGTTGTACGCCTGCCCGAGGCGGGCCCGGCACTCCGTCTCGCTGTGCTCGTCCTCCATCTGCCGGGACAGGTCGACGGCTTCCTCGAGGCGGGCGACCGCGACGCTCAGCTGCCCCAGCCGCCACTTGCCCATGGCCAGGTTCATCAGGTTCAGCCGGGCCAGCGACCGGTCGCCGAGCCGAGCGGACGCCTGGACACCCTTCTCCAGCGCTACGTTGGCACTGGCGTCGTAGCCGCGAATGCTGGAGTGGAAGCCCAACTCGCGTGGCAGTCGCGCGGCATGCCACAGCAGCCCTTCGTCGTAAGCGGCGTCCACCGCCGCCAGCAGACTCTCGCGGTGCTGGTCGAGCCACTGGAGCGCCCTGTCCTTGTGGCCGAAATCGCTGCGGGGCGTGCCTTCCTCGTCGGTTCTTCCGACGCGGCGCCGCCCGGGAAACAGTGTGTCGCATGCGAGTTCCGCGGTGCGCAGGTAGTGGTCGAGCAGTCGCTCCGTCGCCTGCCCGTCCTCCGGTGCCCGCTCACCCTGCGCGACCCGCTGGACGAAGCTGCGCACCAGGTCGTGCAGGGCGTACACCCCTGGCTCCCTGGCCTCGAGGAGACGGATGTCGACCAGTTCTTCCAGTACGTCCTCGGCCGTCAGGGCGTCGGTGTCCAGGAGCGCGGCGGCTTCGTCGGCGTCCAGATAGCGTCCCGGGTGGTGGCCCAGAAGCCGGAAGGCGGTTCGCTGCTCGAGCGGCATGGACTGGTACGACAGCAGCAGTGCACTCGCGACTCCCCTCCCTTCGCTGGAGAGTTCGTCCAGACGCCGGTTGTGGTCCCGCAGCCGCTCGACGAGTCGCTGGACGGTCCAGCGCGGACGGTTCGCCAGACGCGCTGCCGCGATCCTGACCGCCAGCGGGAGCCCGCCGCACAGCCGCAGGAGCTCACGGGCTGCGTCCGGCTCCCTCTCGACGCGTTCGGCACCGAGGGTGTTACGCAGGATCTGGTGGCTGTCCAGCTCCGGAAGGGCGCCCACGGAGAGCCACTCGGCGCCGTCCAGCCCCGTCAGTCGCGGGCGGCTGGTGATCAGGACCAGGCTGTCGCAGAAGGCGGGGATCAACTCCCGCACCTGCTCGGACGAGGCGGCGTTGTCCAGTACGACGAGCATCTGGCGGCCCCGCATGTAGGACTGCCACCGCGCGGCCCGTCCCGCCGGTACCGTCGGGATCTCCTCGCTGGGAATGCCGGCGGCCGCGAGCAGATCGCCCTGTGCCTGAAACGGGCTGAGCGGCGTCTGGCCCGGCGTGAAGCCGTGCAGGTCGATGAAGAGATTGCCGTGCGGGTACTGCTCGGCCAGTTGGTGCGCTGCCCGGACGGCGAGGGTCGTCTTGCCGCCGCCGCCCATGCCGTCGAGGGCCAGGACCGTCGGCGAGCCCTCCTGGGAGCGGCGGGCCGTCCGGCAGATCCACTGCAGCTCGGAGCTGCGGCCGGAGAAGTCGGGCACGTCGAACGGCAGTGCGTGCGGAGCCTTGGTCTCCTGGTGCGCGGCGGCAGGGGCCGCGGCGCGCTCCGGGCGGGAGATCGACGGGTCCTGGCGCAGGATACGTTCGTGGAGTCCGGTCAGCTCTGCGCCGGGGTCGATGCCCAGCTCGTCGGCGAGTTGCTCTCGAGCTCGGTTGAACTCGTCCAGGGCGGCGGCCTGTTGCCCGGAACGGTAGAGGGCGAGCATGAGCCGGCTGCGCAGCGTCTCGCGCAGGGGGTGCTCGTCGACCAGGGCACGCAGCTCGCCCGTGATCCCGGCGGCCTCGCCCGTGTCCAGGAGCAGACCGTAGAGCTGCTCTGCGGCGGTGAGCCGCTGCTCCTCCAGCGCGGTCGAAGCGGCGTCGACCACACGGCCGCCGGACCCGGAAAGCACCGGCCCCCGCCACAGCGCCAGCAATTCCCGGAACCGCGCGACCGCCTGCTCCTGCTCTCTCGCGTCCAGTGACGTCCTCGCCTGACCCAACAGCTGCTGGAAGCGGAGTAGATCGAGTTCTTCGGTGTCGACGACCGCCCGGTACCCTGACCCGTCGGTGACGATGAGGTGGTGGCCGTGCGGAATGCGGCTGCGCAGCTTGGCAACGGTCTTGCGCACCTGGTGCTCGGCGCTGTCCGGCGGTTCTTCCTGCCAAGCGGCCTCGATCAGGCGGGAGATGGGCACGACGCGCCCGGCTTCCAGGAGCAGCATCACGAGGACGCGTTGCTGCAGCGCACCGTTGAGGGGCAGGAGTTCGCCTTCGACGCTGACTTCCAGAGACCCCAGTACTGCGAACTTCGGTCGGCTACCCGCGTAGCCCTGAATGTTCTCTGTCGTCACGGCCCGCACCCTGCCTTCTCCCGTCAGCGGTGGGAATCAGACCGAAAAATTAGATCACCCTTGCGGAGCATGCGCCAGGGACGATCGGGCCGTCCCCTCCCTGTGGCTTTCGCGTGCCCCGGGAGGGGGGCATGGCCGCCCGGCGCGCTTCAGTGCACTGCCTACCGGAGTTGGGCGACCAGGTCACCTCGGGCCTTGGCGATCCGCTCGCGGGTGAGCTCCGGGGTGTCCCCCTCCACGACCACATAGGCGCGCCGTGCGCGGGGATCGCCGACAGGAGCGACCAAGTCGCCGACGGCGTAAGGGAATCGGGCGCCGCGCACCCACGGGGTCACGGCGATGTCCTCCATGCCGGTGAGCGTCTCCAACTGCCCTTCGGGCAGCAGGAAGAAGCCGATCTCCGCGTACTGGTACGCGTCCGGCACGATCGGGTGGTGGCCCAGGAGGCCGGAGAGGACCGCCGCCTCCAGGTCGAATCCGCGCGCGATCTCGCAGAGCAGGGGGATGCCGTCGGCACCCAGGTACGGGCGACAGGACACGATCCGCGGCCCCTGGGGCAGCAGCGCCACCATCGTGTGGGCGGGGCCGGAACGGTACCCGCTCGCCGTCAGCCGTTCCTGAACCGCCGCCTCGATGGTGCGGCGTTCGAAACAGGTCAACGGCGCCGGATGGAGGTAGCCCGTTACGTGGAAGTGCGGTGGTCCCGTGGTGCGTTGAGCCGTCATTCCCACCACGTTGTGGTTCCCGTTCACGGTCAGGGTCTCGACGCCTACTCTGGGAGCCGATGCGGGTTCCTGTCCGTCCCCTTCGAGGAACCGGAGGCGTTCGTACACCGCCGGCGGGTTCGCGGACAGACCCAACTGCCATGCCTCCCGGACCACCGACCGGGCGGGGTCGCCGTGTCCGCCGTGCAGCACGGCGTCGATGCCATGGCGTCGCGCAGTCCTCGCGATGGTCTCGCGCAGCCCGGCCTCGTCGGAGAAATCGGTGAGCAGCAGCTCTTCGGAGACCTCTTCGACACGAGGCGCGAAGTCGGCCTCCAGCTGCGACGGATCCCATATCGACCAGATGCGGAACCCCAACTCGGAGCCCTTTCGCACAAGTCGGTGGCTAGGCATCACCAGGAGCAGCTTGAGCTGCGAATTTCTCGGGAAGTGATCACGCATAAACGCCACCATATGGTACGGCCTTCCTGTCCTGTTCCCATTCTCTTCCTCGATACGAGTCGGCAGGACCCGGTGAGCGAGATACGCAGGGGTAACGGGGAAGGAGGCGGCGTAATGCGCACTTGCGGATGAGCTTTTCGATGATGCGCAGGGGGTTGAGGTTTCCCCCGTACAAGTGATGGTGGTCAGGGGGCAGGGCTTGAGCTCTTGCGCTTGTTGGCGAGGAAGCGCTCCTTCTTCTCGCGGTTCCCGCACGTGTTCATCTCGCACCATCTGCGTGTGCGGCCTCGGCTGGTGTCGAAGAACGCGGCCCGGCATGTGGGCGATGCGCACAAGGCGATCTTCCCGGATCGCTCTCCCGCGATGATGCTGATCGCATCGGCGGCGACCACGCTGAGAGCGTCTTCCACGGAACCAGAACTCAGCCGCCACCCCCAGCTGCCCTCGGGCGTCAGGACCGGCGAGGCCTGGCCGTGGGTACTGCAGTCATTGATCACCTGGATGGCCGGGGCGGGAAGGGGGGCCTGCTTCGCGACGGCGGTGGCAGCCGCGTGAATCGACTCCCGCAGTTCTCGAGCGTGGTTGAGCTGGGACTCGGTGCAGGAGTCGACCGCGAGCCCGTATACGGCCAACCAGTCCACGAGTCGGGATGGCACGGGAATGCGCTCCACCGGCTCGCCGCAACGCTCCGTCAGAGTCGCCGTGAAGCTGGTCGCCAGCACCTTGCCAAGGCGAAACTCGGGTATGTATACGACGGACATGGAACCACCTTAGCTGGTTTCGTTGCTCAGGGCAAGCGCGATGGAACCGGCATGGGGTGTTCTGTGGGCCGGGGATGCGGTGCCGGCGCGGGTGCACCGGCACCGGCGAGTCGAGACTTCGAGCGTCTCTCCGCCACGGGCCTCAATAGGCCAGGACCGCTTCAGTCCACCCGCCCTCTCTTCCTTCGCGGTGTGACAGCTCGCAGCATCGAGACAGCTGGAGAACGAACCGGCGAGAGGGGCCGGCGATGCAGGACCCGGGTCGTCCAGCTCTCGCATCGCCGACGCGCCTCGAGAACCAGGCCCGGGCATGGGTGAACCCAGCTGCCACTACCCGCGAAGGAGATCGACACATGAGCACCACTGTGCGCCCCGACCTGTATCCGACTCGAATCCTCGGTGAGCCCGTCCCCCGGCCGCGGACCGATCCGACGGTGTGGGGAGAGGCTCAGGGCCCGCTCAGCAGCGAGCAGTTGAATCAGTACGAGTCCAGTGGCTACCTGGTCCTCGACGACCTGCTGTCCGTGCAGGAGGTGGAGATCTTCCTTGCCGAACTGCAGCGACTTGGCGAGGATCCGGTGCTGTGCGCGAGTGAGCGCGTGATTCTGGAGCCGGATTCTGATCAGGTGCGGTCCGTTTTCGAGGTCGAGAAGGTCAGCGAACTCTTTGCCGAACTGCTTCGGTCCCCCCGGCTCACCGACATCGCTCGACAGGTTCTCGACTCGGATGTGTACATCCACCAGAGCCGGGTCAACTACAAGCCCGGCTTCGGCGGTGCTCCGTTCCACTGGCACTCTGATTTCGAAACCTGGCATTCCGAGGACGGCATGCCCCGGCCGCGTGCGTTCAGTGTTTCGATTTCGCTGACCGAGAATCACCCGTTCAACGGGCCGCTCATGGTCATTCCGGGTACCCACAAGTCGTTCATTCCCACGGTGGGGGAGACGCCGCAGGACTACCACAAGGAGTCGCTCCGTGTGGCCAGTCCCTCTGTCGGCTCCCCGGACCGGCGGCACCTGAGGCGAATGGCCGAGGAGCATGGGATCGAGCAGATCACCGGTCCTGCCGGATCCGCAGTGATGTTCGACTCGAACCTGCTTCACGGTTCCAACGGGAACCTCTCGCCCTTCGCGCGTTCCAACATCTTCATTGTGTACAACAGCGTGGAGAACACACTGGAGGCCCCGTTCTCCGCACCCAAGCCGCGTCCGCAGCACCTCAGCAACCGCGAGTTTCCGTCCACTTGAGCGACGTGGTCGGCGGCGACGGACCGTCAGCGCCGGCTTCTCCGATGTGACGCGCGGCGACATCGACGACTCCGCGGGTGGGTCAGGACCTGCTCGTCCTGACCCACCCGCGGCGTGTGCCCGGCCCAGCTCGCCGCCGGCTCCGAGACCGCACGCGAAGGCCGTTCTCGTCCTTCACCTCGGAGAACGAGCAGGACCACCCGGCCGGTTGCTCCTGAAGTAGAGCCATGGTAGAACCTTCTCAGGTGGTTCGAACCGTCTTAGGTGGTTCTTTCTTCACTCATCACAGATCGCCTACCAAGACGAGGTCTGCCATGTCCGGAAGCACCCTTTCGCCAGTGCGGCCCACTGTGTCCAAGAGGGTTCTTTTTCCACTTCTCTTAGTTCCCATGTTCCTCGGCGGTGTGGACTCCACGCTGTTCAACTCGATCGCCTATGACCTGCCCGTACTGACCGATTCTTGGCGTCTGTGGTTCATCGACGGATACACGATCGCCCTCGCCTCATGTGTTGTCCTCGGGTCCCGCCTGGGTGCGCGGATGGGCCCCGGCGTGACATTGGCGATCGGGCTTTTCGTGTTCGCGGTCGCGGGTGCTGCTCCGGCGCTACTGGATTCACCGACGTCATGGACGGCGACTCGGTTCGTGCAGGGCTTCGGGTACGCGCTGATCGTTTCCAGCGTTGCCTCGGTCATCGGCGGGCTGCCGAACACCGCGGAGCGCACGCTGGGTTACTCCCTGTGGATCACCACGTACAGCATCGGAGCCGGCGCGGGACCACTGCTCGGCCGGGCGATCGTTGATATCGGCGCATACAATCTGCTGTTCTGGTTGCCGGCTGCGATCGCTCTGTTCTGCGGCTGGCTTGCGGCGCTGCTGCTGCGCGACATCGATCTGGGGCAGGCCGCGTCCACGAAGATCGACGTCGCTTCCTCACTCCTGGCTTTCCTTGGCTTCGGGCTCTTCGTGGCAGGTCTGCAAAGTCATGGCGAGGCACTTGGGCGCGTGCTGGCGACCCTCGCCGGTTGCGGCATCCTGGCAGTGTTCTGCCTGCGTCAACTCCGCTCCCGGGACCCGCTCATCGATGTGCGAATGCTGCCCTTCTCCCGGCTGGGTGCCTGTTCGCTGGCGCTCGTCTCCGGTTCGGCGTGCTACACCGGATCGGTCTTCCTTTTCAGCTCGGAGGCCGACTCCCTGCTGTCCATTCTGCCGGTTTCTGTTCTGGCATTGTGGGTGTCGCTCGGAGGGTTCGCCTTCCATAAACTGCAGGCCCGGTTCTCTCCCGTGCACATGTTGCAGGTCAGCTTGGCCACGTGCGCTCTCGGTCTCGTCGTAGCCGCCTTTGTCGGCCTGTGGCCCGCCAGCTTCCTGATCGGCCTGGGAGTGGGGGTCTCCATGGCGTCCGGAGACGCGTACCTGCTCGGGAGCGTTCCATCCAGGGACGTCGCACGCGCCGCAGCCCTCCAGGAGACCAGCCTCGCAGTGGGTGCGGCTCTGGGAGTGGCCGGGTTCGGCGGCACTTTCGCCGCTACCGGTTCCGTCGGCGTAACGTCCGTCATGACAGCACTTCTCGTCGCCGTGGTCGTGTGGACTCTTCGCTACAACCGCGGTGTTCTCACGGCGTAGTCGGACCAGTCTCGCGATGCCTCGTTCGACCGGCGCCCGCGCCGCTGACAGGGCCCGGTTGGCCGTCTGCTGTGTCGTGGTGAGGTCCCGGCCGGGAAGCCGTCCGATCGGGGTGGTCACCCAAGCGCAGGCGCCGAGGTACGCGCGGTCGGCAGGAACGGGAACACGACGAGGAGCCTCGTGCGTTGTGCGACGCCACCTCCTCCCCCGGTCAGCAGCCGCTCTGAGAAGGCTCGATGTCTACGGGGCAACGTGGACCCGGAGCTCACCGCACCGTCAGGCCGCGCCGCGGGGCATCGGCCCCGCGCACCAGCCCCGACACCGACAGCGCGCCCGGGCCGAAGAAGACCAGCAGCAGGAAGCCCCAGCAGAACAGGGCCGGCGACAGGCCGCCGTTCTGGAGGGGGAAGAGGCCGTCCTGCTGGTGTTCGGTGAAGTAGGCGAAGGCCATGATGCCGGAGCTGAGGAACGCCGCGCTGCGGGTGGCGACGCCGAGGAGGACGAGGGCCCCGCAGACCAGCTCGATCACCCCGGCGTACCAGAACGGCCAGTCGCCCACCGGGCTGCTCTCCCGGTCCAGGACCCCGAAGACCGTGGCGGCGCCCTCGCTGGCGAACAGCAGACCGAGGACGATGCGGAACAGCCCGAGGACGAGGGGCTGGTGGTCCGTCAGTCGGTCGCTCAGGGGCGGCGCGGATCTCATGGGCGGGTACTCCTCGAATCGGTCGCGGCGGCGTTGCGGGAGAGGGAGCAGGACGATCGGGCGACAGCCCTGCTCCACGCTCCCTAACGTGCGCGCGGCGCGGCCCGTTCAAGGGAGCGGCCGTGTGTTTCGCCCCTACGCGTACCGCAGTTCCCCCGGACCCACCGACCGCCCCAGCAGCGGCAGGGCCGTTGCCGCGGACAGGAGACAGAGGGCGTAGACGGCCGGGGGGACCAGGAAGGCCGTGAGCGGGAGGGAGCCGGTGCTGCCGAGGCTGGCGTACCAGGTGCCGATCGCCGTGCCGCCCGCGCCGGCCAGGAGGAGGGCGGGGGCGAGTGGGAGGGCCGTCTCCAGGAGCAGGGCACGGCGCAGGACCGTGCGCGGCACGCCCGCGGCGACCTGCGCGGCCAGGGCGCGGCGGCGGGTGGACAGGGACTCCGCGGTGCCGACCGCGAGGCCGGAGAGGGTGATCGCGAGCGCGACGAGGACCGCGGCTCCGGTGAGGTCCAGGCCGGTGGTGTAGAAGTCCGTGTCCGCCGCGAACGGCGGGTCGGCCCGCAGCCGGACGAGCATCGCGTGGCGGATGCACAGGAACGCCGTGCCCGCGGCGGTCACCAGCAGCACCGCCGCATGGGTGCGGGACGCCGCCCACGGGTCGTCGCGCAGCCGTTCCGCCGCGATCAGCGTCGCCGGGCGTCCGGTGCGCGCCGCCAGCAGCCGCCCGGTGAGCCAGGAGACGGCCCCGGCCAGCCACACCGCACCCGCGCCGACGGCCAGGACCAGGCCGAACACGGTCAGCGGGCCCTCCGCCCGGTCCCGGTTGCCGGAACCGGCGGCCGTACTGGTCACCGCCGGCACCGCCGCCACCGCCAGCACCAGCAGCCCGGCCAGGAACAGCCGCCCCGGCCCGCGACCCGTCGCCGGCCGCACCCGGCGCACCCGGCCCAGCGGGGACGCCACCACCCGGCGCAGGGCGAGGGCACCCGCCAGCGCGCCGAGCGCCGGGACCAGCACGGCCACCAGGGTGATGCCCGTCCAGGTCAGCGCGGTCGGCCTGCTCCACAGCCGCAGCAGGAGCAGCACCGAGAAGACCGTCGTCACGGCCGACCCGGCCAGACAGGCCAGCCCCGTCTCCAGTGCCGCGATCCGCCGCACCTGCCACGGCGTCGCCCCGGCCAGCCGCAGTCCCGCGAGCCGCCGGTCGCGGTGGACGGCGCCGATCCGGGCGCACTGGCCGAGGAAGCCCAGTACCGGGACCAGCAACAGCAGCAGGCCGGTGATCACCCCCGCCCGGGTACCGGGCTCGTCCAGCAGGCCGTGGGCGAGCGACACCGACCAGCGGCCGCGCACCGAGGCGAGCGTCACCGCCGCCAGCGCGAAGCCCGTCGCGAGACCCGCGCCCGCCGCGGTGAGCGCGATCCGCCACCACTCCCGCCGGTCCGAGCCGCGCACCAGCTGCCAGGCCAGCCGGGCGTCCGACCGCAGCCCCGCGCTCATGCCGTCACCTCCTGCGCCGCCACGATCCCGTCCCGCAGCCGCACCTCACGGTCGGCGTACGCCGCCACCTGGGCGTCGTGCGTGACCAGCAGCACCGCCGTGTCCGACTCGCGGGCCGTGTGCGCCAGCGCCGTCATCACCTGCTCGCTCGCCAGCGAGTCCAGCGCACCGGTCGGCTCGTCCGCGAACACCGCCTTCGGGCCGGTGACCAGGGCCCGGGCCAGCGCCGCCCGCTGCGCCTGACCCCCGCTCATCTCGCCCGGCCGCAGCTCCTGCTGCCCGCGCACCCCGAACCGCTCCAGCCACTGCCCGGCCCGCTCCCGCGCCTCGGCCCGCCCGGTGCCCGCCAGCATCAGCGGCAGCGCCACGTTGTCCAGCGCGGTCAGCTCCGGGATCAGCTGACCGAACTGGAACACCACGCCGAAGTCGGTGCGGCGCAGCTCGCTCAGCCGCTTCTCCGGCAGTGCGTCCAGCCGCTCCCCGTCGTAGGTCACCGCCCCCGCGTCCGGCCGGACCATCCCGGCCAGGCAGTGCAGCAGCGTCGACTTGCCACTGCCGCTCGCGCCGGTCAGGGCGAGGATCTCGCCGCGGTGCAGTTCGACGGAGGCGCCGCGCAGGGCCTCCGACCGGCCGTACGTCTTCACCAGGCCGCGGCCCGCGAGCAGCGGCCGGCCCGGCACGCGTCCCGTCGGGTCCGTGGTGTTCGTGGTGTTCGTGTCCGCGTCGCTCATGTCCGCGTCGTTCGCGTTCCCGTTGCTCACGTCCTCGTTGCTCATGTCCCCGTTTCTCATGCTGCTTCGACCTCCGCGGTCAGGGTGGTGAGCCGGGCCGCCGTCGTGGTCATCCAACGGAGGTCGGCGTCCAGGTGGTTGAGTGCGTAGTCGGCCGAGAGCACGGTGGCCGGGTCCGCCCCGGGGGCCGTCTTGACCGCGGTCAGCTCCCTCATCCGCTCCATGTGGGCCGAGCGCTGGGCGTGCAGGTAGGCGGCGGGATCGCCGCCGGACAGGATCGAGACGACGACCTTGGCGAAGAGCTCGTTCGCCACGAACGGCGCGGGTGGTGCGATCTCCGCGGCCCACCGCGCCATTTCGCACCCCCCTTCCTCCGTCGCGCGGTACGTCGTCCGCTCCGGGCCGCCGTCGGCCTCCGTGCCCTCGATCTCCGCCAGGCCGTCCCGGACCAGGCGTTGCAGGGTCGTGTAGACCTGCCCGTAGGCCAGCGGACGGGCCTGCGGGAAGCGTTCGTCGTGGCGTCGCTTGAGGTCGTAGCCATGGCTGGGCCCCGAGGCGAGCAGCCCCAGCAGGATGTGACGGGTGCTCATGGCCCCATTATGCACTCAGGATATGTACTGAGTGCATAGTCGGGCGAGGGGAGGCGCGAGGAGCCGGCGGCACAGGCACCCCGCCCGGATCCTCGCTCACTCCGCGACCGCGTAGGCCTCCACCGACCACAGCGAGTACCCGAACCGCGTCGCCCGCTTCTCGCCCTGCACGCGTACGAACTTCACGTCCCGCGCGTCCATCCGGACCGACTCCCGGCCGCCCCGGCCGTCCCGCACGGACGCCGCCGTGCGCCAGCGGCGGCCGTCCTCCGACACCTGGATCCGGTACGCCGACGCATACGCCTCCTGCCAGCGCAGCACGACCTGCCCCAACCGCACCGGCCGCGCCAGCTCCACCTGCCACCAGGCGCCGTCCTCCGCCGGGGACGACCAGCGCGTCTCCGCGTCGCCGTCGCTCGCCGCCGACGCCGGGAAGTCGGGCGTCTCGTCGGCCGATGAGGTCGCGGTTCCGCCGCGGGCCAGGTCCGGCCCCGCGGTGCGCGGGAAGGCGCGGACCGTCAGCGCGCGCGTCGCGTCCCCGAACGACAGCCGTACGTCGTACGACCGCGCCGGTGTCCCCGGTGCCACCCTCACCTCGACCGGTACGTCCACCTCCTGGCCGCGCGGCAGGGTCAACGGGTCCTCGGGCACCCGCACGTCCACGCCCTCGGGAGCCTCGGCGGTGAGCCTGCCCCGCACGTCCTCCGGGCGCTGGGAGCCCAGCCGGACCGTCAGCCGTTCGCTGCCGCCGATCTCGGTGTCCGTCTCGGTGCGGGCCGGCTCCAGCGAGGCGCCCGCCGCGTCCGCGAACCACGGCACCACATGCCGCAGCCGGCCCGGGTCGGTGCCGGTGACCCGGACGGCGTCCGCCCGGGCCCCGGCGGCGCCCGGCGCCACCTCCGTCGCCCCGCTCGCGTCCAGCGCCCCGGTCCGGCGCCAGCCCTCGCCGGGCACATGCACCTCGACCTCGCCGCGCGTCCCGGGTTCGGCGAGCACCGTCACCGCGGACAGCGCACGCGCGCGCGGGAAGCGGACCGTGCGGCCGTCCTCCGCCTCGCCCGCGCTCGCCGCCGGCTCCCGGTCCAGTCCCGCCCAGGCCGCGTACGCCTTCTGCGCCCGCTGCAGAAACGGGTCCAGCACACCCTTGCCGACCGTCACCCGCGCCGACGCCAGCCGCTCCCGCTGCGCGCCCAGGCTCCGGTACGCCGTCCAGGCCGCGGCCGCGTCACCCGCGCGCTGGGCCCGCAGCATCTCCAGCGCGGTCCGGCCGGCGTCGCCGTACCCGGCCAACTGCCGCGACCACGGGGCGACCTCGGCGCCGAGTGCGCCGGACGCACCGGGCGCACTGGACGCACCGGGCGCACTGGACGCACCGGGCGCACCGGACGCACCGGACGTCAGTCGTCCCGGCAGCTCGCGCAGCACGGCGAACTCCTCGGCCAGCCGCTGCTCCGCCGTGCCGGCGCCCGCGCCGGCCTCCCGATCACCGGAGGCCCGTCCGTCGGGCCCCTGCCCGTCAGCCGTCCGCCCGTCAGCCGTCCGCCCGTCGGAGGTCTGTCCTGCGTGCTCCCGCCAGAACGCCTTCAGCAGCGGTCGCAGATACGCCGACTCCTCGGCGCCCAGCACCGACGACGCGTCGTTGCCGGCCAGCGCCGTGAGCGCCTCCTCGCGGCGCCGGTCCCCGTCCGCGAGGGCGTCGATCGCGGCCCGCCAGGACTCCTGCGGCCGGTAGGCGCGCGGGTTCCAGGCGTAGTCGGCCGAGGTGAACAGCGGGATCCGGGACGCCTCCGGCTGCTCCATCGCGTTGGCGAGCAGCGCGGCGGAGCCGGTGGCCACGGCGGGTTCGCGGCCCTGGTAGGGGCCGAGAAAGAGCCGGCCGGGCGCGTAGTCGTTGACCGGGTAGTTGTCCACGGTCACCAGAGGGTGCCCGAAGACCTTCCGAGCCTCGGCGAACTCCCGCCCGGTGATGGTCCGCGGCACCACGCCCACCCCGGTCCAGGCCACCTGCACGGATCCGTCCAGCGCCGTGGCCAGCGCCCGCCGGTAGTCGGTCGCGCCGTCCTGGTAGTACTCGGTCGGCATCACCGTCACGTCGGCGGCCTCCGGGTAGCGCTCGGCGAGGTGCCGGGCCACCGCGTTCGCCACCCGCGCCTGCGCCCGCGCCGCCGCCCCGGGACCCGACCCGAACCGCTCGGCGTCCGCCGCGCAGTGCCACTCGCTGTAGCTGACGTCCTGGAACTGCAGCTGGAACGCCCGGAAGCCCAGCGCCCGCATCGCGTCCAGCTTCCGCGTCAGAGCCCGTACGTCGTCGTCCGAGGAGAAACACATCGCCTGCCCCGGCGCCACCGCCCAGGCGAGCGTGACGTGGTTGCGCCGGGCCCGCTCGGCCAGCTCGCGGAACCGGGCCCGCTGGTCCGCCGGATAGGGCTCGCGCCAGCGCGCCTGCCGGTGGAGGTCGTCGCCCGGCGCGTACAGATAGCGGTTCTGTTTGGTGCGGCCCAGGAAGTCCAGCTGCTCAAGCCGCTGCCGGTGGGTCCAGGGGGTGCCGTAGAACCCCTCGGCGATGCCGCGGACAGCGGTGCCCGGCCAGTCCCGTACGGTCACGGCCGGGATGGTGCGGTCGGCGCGGATCAGCTGGCGCAGCGTCTGCACCGCGTGGAACAGCCCGTCCTGGCCCGCGCCGGTCAGCGTGATCGTGGTGACCGTGTCGCGTTCGACGGTCAGCCGGTAGCCGCCGGAGGGCAGGCCCTGCCGGGTGTCACCCAGGGGGCGCTCGGTGTCCATGCGCACCACCAGCGCCCCGGCGGGCGCCCCTTCGCCCGCCGCCGGGGTGGTGATCCGGCCGACGCCCGCCCCGCCGAGCAGCGCGCGCAGCGCCTCGACGGCGTACGGATCGGCTCCCGCGCCGAGGAACAGCGCGGCCTCCTCCGGAACCGGAACCGGGGCGCCGTCCACCCGCAGGGACTGCGGACGCGGCCAGACCGCGACCTCCGCCTCCGCCGACTCACCCGTCTCGGCCGCCGTCTCCGTCGTCCCGGTGGTGCCCGGCGACGGCGGTACGGACGGCGCCGACGGAGCCGCCGCGGCCGGTGCGCCGCCCAGTGCACCCGCCAGCATGGCCAGAGCGAGGGCCGCCGCCCCCTTCCTGCGCCGTGACTGCACGGCCCCCTCCTGATCGCTCGACTTCCGGCATCCCGTCCCGGCGGTCAAGTCCGGGTAACAGAGTCATCACAGAGAGGTCGAGCCCACCACTCGTCCACCGAACGTGTCAACGACGGTGCCTCCAGTGACGGAATTGCCCTGATCCGCCGAGCCGATACCGGGGAAGAATGTGAGCAGGAGCACGTTGTCCGCTCGGTTACGTCTGCCCTCGCGTCCGCTGGGTAGGGCTGCAACGGACCGCAGAAGCCGTGCTCGACAAGGAGACCCCGTGACTGCAACGGCATATCGTCCGCTTCCGGCTCCGTCCAAACCCGTGGCGGAGCCGTCCGCCGACACCGACAGTATCGACATGTGCGCGTTCAGCGCCGAGAGCACCTGCGCCGAGGCGCCGCTCACCAGCGAGCCGCCGCTGCCCGACGCCGAGCCCCTCACCAGCGAGTCGCCGTTCGCCGACGCGATGCCGCTGACCAGCGAGTCCTCGCCCGAACTCACGGCGGTCGTGCCGGAGCAGGGCGCCCCCTCCTTCGAGGTCCCGGAACCCACCAGGCCCTAGACGACTGCTGCGAGGTCGTAGATGACCGCTGCCCGGCCGGCCGAGCCCCTTGGCGAGGATCTGTCCCGGCTCGCCGCACTGCACGGCGTCGCCACCTCCTACAGTCCCTCCCCGGACCGCACCGTGGCGGCCTCGGCCACCGCGGTCACCCTCGCTCTGGCTGCCCTCGGCGTCGACGCCGGCAGCCCGCGGGCCGTGCGCGCCGCGCTCACCGCGCGCGAAGCGGAACTACGCGCCCGCCTGCTGCCGCCCACCGTGGTCCGCTGGAGCGGGGGCGGCGCCCCGGCCCCTTGGGCCGCACTGCCTGACGGCACCCGGCTGCGCATCGACACCGAACAGGGCGACACCTGGCGGGGCGAGATCGCGCAGGGCGAGATCGTGCGGGGTGAGGTCGCCCCTGACGACACCGCGCCGGACCGGACCGCGCGGGGCGGCACGGCGACGCGCGAGGTCGCGCAGGGCGCCACCCGCGCCGTCCGCCCTGGCGGCCCCGGCGACCTCCCGCCCGGCGTGCACCGGCTCACCGCCACCGCACCCGACGGCCGCACCGCCCACTGCCACCTCGTCGTCGCCCCGCCCCGGCTGCCCGGCCCGCCCGGACGCTCGTACGGGCTGCTCGTCCAGCTCTACTCGCTCCTCTCCCGCCGCTCCTGGGGCATGGGCGACCTCGGCGACCTCGCCGAGCTGACCGCCTGGGCCGGGCGCACTCTCGGCGCCGGGTTCGTCCAGGTCAACCCGCTGCACGCAGCCGTACCCGGCGCCCCCACCGACCCCTCGCCGTACCGGCCCTCCTCCCGCCGGTTCCCCGACCCCGTCCATCTGCGGATCGAGGACGTCCCCGAGTTCGCCTACCTCGACGAGCCCGGCCGCGACCGCGTGCGCACCCTGCTGGAGCGGGCCGGGCGGCTGCGCGGTGCGGTACTGGAGAAGGGCGCCCTCATCGACCGGGACGCGGTGTGGGAGCTGAAGCGCGAGGCGCTGGAAGTGCTCCACGCGGTGCCGCTCGGCCCCGGCCGCCGAGCCGCCTACTGCGACTACCTCGCCGAGCAGGGCCGGGCCCTGGAGGACCACGCCACCTGGTGCGCGCTCGCCGAGGCGCACGGCTCCGACCGGCACCAGTGGCCGGACGGACTGCAGGATCCGCGCTCGCGCGCGACCGACCGGGCCCGCGCCCGGCTCATGGACCGGGTCGACTTCCACTGCTGGCTGGCCTGGCTGACCGAGTCCCAGCTCAGCGCGGCCCAGTACACCGCCCGCACGTCCGGCATGCCGATCGGCGTCGTGCACGACCTCGCCGTAGGCGTGCACCCCGGTGGCGCCGACGCCTGGGCGCAGCGCGACCACTTCGCCGCCGGCATGTCGGTGGGCGCCCCGCCGGACGCCTTCAACGCCCGCGGCCAGGACTGGGGGCTGCCGCCCTGGCGCCCCGACCGGCTCGCCGAGTCCGGCTACGCCCCCTTCCGCGACCTGCTGCGCACCCTGTTCCGCTACGCCGGTGCGCTGCGCATCGACCATGTGATGGGCCTGTTCCGGCTCTGGTGGGTCCCGCAGGGCCACCCGCCCACCGGGGGCACCTACGTCCGGTACGACGCCGAGGCCATGCTCGCGATCCTGGTCCTGGAGGCCTCCCGCGCCGGGGCCGTGGTGATCGGCGAGGACCTCGGCACCGTCGAGCCAGGGGTGCGCGACGCACTGCGCGAGCGCGGAGTGCTCGGCACCTCGGTGCTGTGGTTCGAGCGGGACTGGGAGGGCGACGGGCGCCCGCTCCCCCCGGACCGCTGGCGCGCCGACTGCCTGGCCACCGCCACCACCCACGACCTGCCGCCCACCGCCGCCCGCCTCACCGGCGGCCACGTCGACCTCCGCGACGGCCTCGGACTGCTCGCCCGCCCGGTCGAGGCGGAGCGGGCGGAGGCCGCCGCGGACACGGGGGAGTGGCTCGCCCTGCTCGCCCGGCTCGGCCTGCTGCGCGGCACCGGCGGCGGGGCCGACACCGCCGCCGAGGAGGCCGGGATCCGGGCCCTCCACCGCTATCTGCTGGCCACCCCCGCCCGCCTGGTCGGCATCTGGCTGCCCGACGCGGTCGGCGACCGCCGCCCGCAGAACCTCCCCGGCACCTGGGACCAGTACCCGAACTGGCGACTGCCGATCGCCGACGCCGAGGACCGCCCGGTCACGCTGGAGGAACTGGCCGCCTCACCACGGCTGCGCGCGCTGCTGGACGCGGTACGCGCGGACGCCGGCCGCTGAGCACCCGAGCGCTCGTACGGCACCCCGGACGCGCGCCCCCCGCGGGCGTTCGCTACCTTGTGGACCGTGGACAAGAAGAACGCCCTGCGCGCCGGCACCCTGGCGGCCGGTACGACGCTGATGATGCTGCTCATGTCGTCCCCCGCGCTCGCGCTGACCCGCGACGACGGTGACGACCCCGGCACCGGCCTGAGCGTCATCGAGACGCTGGGTCTGTTCGTGTTCGCCCCGATCGTGCTGTTCCTGGTCATCGCGGGCATCACCATGGTCCTCGACCGCTCCAAGCCGGAGCACCGGGTGACCACCCGCCCCACCGGGAGCAAGGCTCCGGTCAAGGCCGACGCGAAGGTCTGACCGGACGCCAGCCTTCCGGCTCCGGGAGTCCCGCACTTCACCGAGGGCGCCGACCCCGCCGCACGTACGCGCATCCGCCGTACGTGGGCGAGGCCGGCGCCCTCGGTGTTGTTCCCGGCAGGTCAGACTGTTCAGGTCAACTGAACAAACAGCTCGAAAAGATTCGATGGACGTGACAGGTGCCCCGCTGCGACGGTGGATCCACGGCGATCACCGACCCGCGAAAGGACCTCTGTGCCCGCAGTCCACGACCGGCCCACCACCCCCGCAGCCACCCCCGAGGCCCCACCCGCAACGAACCCCGGGACCTCTCCCGCAGCCACTCCGGGGACCGCTTCGGCGGCCACCCCGGGGACCCCTCCCGCGACCAGCGCCGCGGCCGGTTCCGACGTGCCACCCGCCCGGAGGGCGGGGGCTCCTCGGCGGCCCGTCGCCCTCGGTCTCGTGCTCGCCGCCCTCGCCACCCTCGTCTGGTCCGGCAGCTTCGTCACCTCCCGCGCCCTCGGCGACAGCGTGCCGCCCGTCCAGCACGCGTTCTGGCGCTGGGTGATCGCGCTGGCCGCCGTCGCCCCGTTCGGCGCCCGGCAGGCCTGGCGGCAACGGGCCCTGATCCGCCGTCACCCCGGCTTCGTGCTCCTCGCCTCCCTGCTCGGCGTGGCCGCCTACAACACCCTCGTCAACCAGGCCGGGGTCACGACGTCCGCCGCCAACATGGGCGTGATCATGGCCGCCGCGCCGGTGCTGATGGCGCTGTACGAACGGGCGAACGGCACCCGGCTCGGAGTGCGCCGGACCGCGGGGCTGGTCACCGCCTGCGCCGGAGTGCTGCTGCTGGTCGGCGGCGGGGCGGCGGTCACGCCCGGCGACCTGTGGATGATCGCCGCCGCCTGCTGCTTCGCCGGCTACAGCGCGCTGCTGCGCCGCCGGCCGGCCGGACTGGGCGGCGCCGCCTTCCTGTTCACGACCTTTCTGCTCGGCACGGTCATGCTGCTGCCCGCGCAGGGCGTCAGCCTCGCGGTCGAAGGCGGCTTCACCCCGGCCCCCGGCACCGTGCTGCCCCTCCTCTATGTCGGCATCGCCTCGTCCGCCCTGGCCTTCTTCGCCTGGAACCGGGCGATCGCCCTGATCGGTGCGGCCCGCGCGGGCATCGTCTACTACCTCCAGCCCGTCTGTGTCGCCCTGCTGTCCTGGGCGCTGCTCGCCGAGCCGGCGGGCTGGGCACAGGCCGGCTGCACAGCCCTGATCCTGGGCGGCGTCGTCCTCGGCGCGGGGGCGCGCGGGTGACGGCCGGGCCACGCGGCTGAGCGCTCCGCCGGAAGTGCCGCGCCGGAAGCGCCGCGCTGTGCCGTTGCTCGTCCGCGGCGCCGTCGTGGCTGGTCGCGCAGTTCCCCGCGCCCTTCAGGGCGCTGCCGAACCGCAGCGGACTTCGCCCGACCTGCTTGGATTGCCGCCATGGCCGCCGAGTGGGACATCCGGAAACTGCAGATCCTGCGGACGCTGCGGGAGCGCGGCACGGTGACCGCGACAGCCGAGGCGCTGCGGATGACGCCGTCGGCGGTCTCCCAGCAGCTGTCCAACCTCTCCAGACAGCTCGGCGTGGAGCTGCTCCAGGCGCAGGGCCGCCGGGTCCGCCTGACGGACGCGGCCCGGCTGGTGCTGCGGCACGCCGAAGCCGTCTTCGAGCAACTGGAGCGGGCGGACGCCGAGTTGGCCGCGTACGTGCACGGCGAGGCCGGTGAGGTCCGGGTCGGCGCCTTCTCCACCGCCGTACCCGCGCTGGTCGTGCCGGCCGTGACGGCGCTGCGGGCCGGCCATCCGGCGGTGTCGGTGCGGGTGCGGGAGGCGGAGGCGCAGGAGGCGTACGAGCTGCTGGCGGCCGGTGAGGTGGATCTCGCCCTGTCGCTGGCCGCCCAGGCGCCGACCGCGGCCGACCCGCGCTTCACCCGGGTACCGCTGCTCGCCGACCCGCTGGACGTCGCCCTGCCCCGCGGCCACCCGCTGGCATCCGCGGAGGGGCTGCGGCTGGCCGATCTCGCCGCCGAGCCGTGGATCTTCGGCGGGAGCGGGCCCTGGTCCGACATCACGCGCGCGGCATGCGAGGCGGCCGGGTTCCGCCCGCACCAGGGACATGCGGCGGCCGGCTGGACTGCGATCCTGGCGATGGTCGAGGCCGGTATGGGCGTCGCCCTCGTCCCCCGGATGGCGGCGGCACGCCGCGACGGCGTGACGATGCGCGAACTCGCCGCCGACCGCCCGGTGCGGCACGTGGTGGCAGCGGTACGCAAGGGCGCCGGGGACGGCCCGGCGGTGGGCCGGGTACTGGACGCCCTGCGCACGGCGGCGGATGCGTAGACCCCACGAACAGCGGACGCGCAGGCCCCGCCGACAGGAAGCTCGCCGCGGACGAGAACCCCGCGGACAGGAGAGCCCCGTAGAGAGGGGAGCCCGCGGAGAGAGAGGGGGGAAGCCCGTTGACAGGGGAGCCCGCCGTGGAGTGAGGGGCAGAGGGGGAGCCCCGTGGACAGGGCAGCCCGCCGCTGAGAGGGGCCCGCGGAGAGGGGGAGCCTCGTGGACAAGAGGGCCCGCGGAGAGAGGGAGCCCCGTGCACAGGGGAACCCGCCCGCTGAGAGCGGGCCCGCGGAGCGGGGGAGCCCAGCGGACAGGAGAGCCTGCGGCGAGAGGAGCCGCCCGGGACAGGAGAGCCTGCGGAGAGAGGAGCCGCCCGGGACAGGAGAGCCTGCGGAGAGAGGGGCCGCCCGGGACAGGCACCCCCCCCGGGACAGGCACCCCCCCGGGACAGGCGCCCCCGGGACAGGCGACTCCCGGGACAAGCGGCCCGAGGGACAGGCACCCCCGGGACAAGCGGCCCGAGGGAACGGGGGTGCCCCACGCGGACGCAGGAGCAGCCCCTCCCCGCGGACGAGGGAACGCCCCCCGGCGGACCGGGGAGCCGGGCCGGGGCACCCGGCGCCACACGGCACCGGGCGCCCCGCGGAAGCGGCTACGCAGCCGCCGCGTCCGCGGCCTGCGCCCGCAGCGCCCGCTCCACGCCCGACCGGGACTCGGAGACGAGGCGGCGCAGCGCCGCGCTCGGCTCGGCGTCCGCCAGCCAGGCGTCCGTCCGGTCCAGCGTCGCCTGCGCCACCTGCACCGACGGGTACAGACCCACCGCGATCTGCTGGGCGATCTCGTGCGACCGGGACTCCCAGACGCCCTTGAGCACCTCGAAGTACCGCTGCGTGTACGGCGCCAGCAGCTCCCGCTGGTCGGTCTGGACGAAGCCGGAGATCACCGCCTCCTGCACCGCGTTGGGCAGCTTGTCGGACTCCACGACCGACGCCCAGGCCTCCGCCTTGGCCTCCTCGGTCGGCCGCGCCGCCCGGGCCGTGGCGGCGTGCCGCTCACCCGCGGCCGTCTTGTCCCGCTCGTACTCGCCGGCGATCTCCGCCTCGTCGAACCGGCCCACCGCTGCGAGCCGCTGCACCAACGCCCAGCGCAGCTCGGTGTCCACGGCCAGGCCCTCGATCTCCTGGGAACCGTCCAGCAGCCCCTCCAGCAGGTCCAGCTGCTCCGGCGTCCGGGCCGTCGCCGCGAAGGCCCTCGCCCACGCCAGCTGGTGGTCGCCGCCCGGTGCGGCGGCGCGCAGGTGGGCCAGCGTCGCCTCGGTCCAGCGGGTGAGCAGCGCCTCGCGGGCGGACGGGGCGGCGTACAGGTCGATGGCGAGCTTGACCTGACGCTGCAGCGACTGGACGACTCCGATGTCCGACTCCTTGCCGATGCCGGACAGCACCAGCGAGAGGTAGTCGCGGGCGGGCAGCTCCGCGTCCCGGGTCATGTCCCAGGCGGACGCCCAGCACAGGGCCCGCGGCAGGGACTGCTCGAAGTCGCCGAGGTGCTCGGTGACGAACGCCAGGGACTGCTCGTCGAGGCGGACCTTGGCGTAGGAGAGGTCGTCGTCGTTGAGCAGGACCACCGCCGGGCGGGGCTTGCCGACCAGCTGCGGCACGTCCGTCAGCTCGCCGTCGACGTCCAGCTCGATGCGCTCGCCGCGCACCAGCCTGCCGTCCGCGTCGAGGTCGTAGCAGCCGATGGCGACGCGGTGGGGCCGCAGGGTGGGCTCACCCTTGGCACCGGCGGGGAGCGCCGGGGCCTCCTGGCGGACGGCGAAGGAGGCGATGTTCCCGTCGGAGTCCGTGTCGACGACCGGGCGCAGGACGTTGATGCCGGCCGTCTCCAGCCACGCCTTCGACCAGGTCTTCAGGTCCCGCCCGGAGGTCTCCTCCAGCGCGCCCAGCAGATCGGACAGCCGGGTGTTGCCGTACGCGTGCCGCTTGAAGTACGCCTGCACGCCGCGGAAGAACTCGTCCTCGCCGACGTAGGCGACGAGCTGCTTCAGCACGGAGGCGCCCTTGGCGTACGTGATGCCGTCGAAGTTGACGAGCACGTCGTCCAGGTCGCTGATGTCCGCCATGATCGGGTGGGTGGACGGCAGCTGGTCCTGGCGGTACGCCCACGTCTTCATGGAGTTGGCGAACGTCGTCCACGAGTGCGGCCAGCGCGAGCCCGGCGCCGCCGCCTGGCAGGCGATCGACGTGTACGTGGCGAACGACTCGTTCAGCCACAGGTCGTTCCACCACTCCATGGTGACCAGGTCGCCGAACCACATGTGGGCCAGCTCGTGCAGGATGGTCTCCGCGCGGACCTCGTACGCCGCGTCGGTCACCTTGGACCGGAAGACGTACTGGTCACGGATGGTGACCGCGCCCGCGTTCTCCATCGCGCCCGCGTTGAACTCCGGTACGAACAGCTGGTCGTACTTCGCGAACGGGTAGGCGTAGTCGAACTTCTCCTGGAACCACGCGAAGCCCTGCCGTGTCACCTCGAAGATCGCGTCGGAGTCCAGGTACTCGGCGAGGGAGGGCCGGCAGTAGATGCCGAGCGGCACGGACTGCCCGTCCTGCTCGTACACGCTGTGAACGGAGTGGTACGGGCCGACGATCAGCGCCGTGATGTACGTCGAGATCCGCGGCGTCGGCGCGAAGGCCCAGACGTTGTCCTTGGGCTCGGGCGTGGGCGAGTTGGAGATGACCGTCCAGCCCTCGGGCGCCTTCACGGTGAACTGGAAGGTCGCCTTCAGATCCGGCTGCTCGAAGCTCGCGAACACCCGGCGGGCGTCCGGCACCTCGAACTGCGTGTACAGGTACGCCTGGTCGTCGACCGGGTCGACGAACTTGTGCAGCCCCTCGCCGGTGTTGGTGTAGGCGCAGTCGGCGACGACCCGCAGGACGTTGCGGCCCGGCAGCAGCCCGGGCAGCGCGATCCGGGAGTCCGCGAACACGTCGCCGGGGTTCAGGGAGTCACCGTTGAGGGTGACCTCGTGGACGGTCGGAGCCACCAGGTCGATGAAGGACTCCGCGCCGCTCTCCCCCTCGCTCCCGCCTCCGTTCTCCGCCACGTCGAAGCGCACGGTGGTCACGGACCGGAAGGTGTCGCCCTCCTGCGCGCCGGAGAGATCGAGGTCGATCTCGTACGAGTCAACGGTGAGCAGCTTCGCCCGCTGCTGCGCCTCTTCGCGAGTCAGGTTTGTGCCAGGCACGCGGTCATCTCCTCGTTATGTGTGGGTTGCGCCATCCTTCCACGGCGGGCGGGGGGAAAGCGATGTCCGTCGCTGCCGCCTGGGACGCAGCAAACCGGGGAGCGTGCGGCCCCGGTGCCGTACGCACCGTTGCGCCGCCGGGCCGCGGCGACCTGCACCGATCCCGGGGCATACGCCGCTGCTCCACCGACGGTCGGATCCTCGGCGGACGCCTGGCGGAGCCGGCCTCGGCGGCGGTCCCGGGTGGCCTTCGACGACGCCCTCGCTGAAGCCTTCGACGGCCCGGACATGGTGGTCGTCCATGTCCGGGCCGTCGAGTACGGCGGCTTCCTGTACGAGGTACCCAGGCCCCGGTGACCGGGCCGTCTCCGCGCCGTCTGGCGGCGGTGCGCCGGGTCAGAGGCCGGCGCAGATGTCGCGGGCCTCGGCCAGCTTCTTCTGCACTTCCGCATCGACCTCGAAGACCTGGCGGTGGCGGTTGAAGGCCCGGGTGACGGCCTCGGCGAGCGGCTCGTAGGACGAGTCGCCCGCGGCGGCGGACTCGGACAGGCTGTAGGCGCCGGCGAATCGTCGCATCGCCTGGTCGCCCGCCGTGCCCTCCGTCGCGAGCTCCGACTCGTCCAGGCCGGCCAGGGCGCTGCATGCACCCCTGGCGTCGGCCTCGGTGCCGCCCTCGGGGGACGAGCCGCCGGACAGCGCCCACGCTGCCCCTACGCCCCCGCCGCCCACCAGCAGTCCGGCCAGCAGAGCGGTCACCAGCGGACCTCGGCCGCGGGCGGGCGCGGACGACGGAACCGGGGCCGCGGGCGGTGGGACGGGGGCCTGGGACGGCGGCTGCATCTGCATGGACACGACCATAGCGAGCACGCGACCGCCCGCCACGGCCGGTCGTGGGCCCCTTGTGGTCGGGAGGCCCTCATGGTCGCGTGGCCCTCACGGTTGCGTGGCCCTGGCGGTCGTGTGGCCCTCACGGTCGTGTGACCCTAGCGGCCTGGGGCCCTTTACGAGCCGCTCAGCCCTTCAGCTCCTCGGCCACCAGCTCCGCGATCTGCACCGCGTTCAGGGCCGCGCCCTTGCGGAGGTTGTCGCTGGAGAGGAACAGGGCCAGGCCGTTGTCGACGGTCTCGTCCTTGCGGATGCGGCCGACGTAGGAGGCGTCCTGGCCGGCGGCCTGCAGCGGGGTGGGCACGTCGGTGACGACCACGCCCGGGGCCCCGGACAGCAGCTCCTTGGCCCGCTCCACGCTGATCGGGCGGGCGAACCGGGCATTGACCTGCAGGGAGTGGCCGGTGAAGACGGGCACGCGCACACAGGTGCCGGAGACCTTCAGTTCGGGGATCTCCAGGATCTTGCGGGACTCGTGGCGGAGCTTCTGCTCCTCGTCGGTCTCGTCCAGACCGTCGTCGACGATCGAGCCGGCCATCGGCAGCACGTTGTACGCGATCGGCGCCACGTACTTCTCCGGCTGTGGGAAGGTCGCCGCCGCACCGTCATGGGTGAGCTTCGGCGCGTCCTCGCCGACCTTCCTGACCTGCTCGAACAGCTCGTCGACACCGGCGAGACCGGAGCCGGACACGGCCTGGTAGGTGGCGACCACCAGTGCCTCCAGACCCGCCTCGGCGTGCAGCGGGCGCAGCACCGGCATCGCGGCCATCGTGGTGCAGTTCGGGTTGGCGATGATGCCCTTGGGGCGGTCGGCGATCGCATGCGGGTTCACCTCGGAGACCACCAGCGGCACCTCCGGGTGCCGGCGCCAGGCCGAGGAGTTGTCGATCACGACCGGGCCCTGCGCGGCGACCTTCTCGGCCATCGCCTTCGAGGTCGCGCCGCCCGCGGAGAACAGCACGATGTCCAGCCCGGAGTAGTCGGCGGTCGCCGCGTCCTCCACCGTCACGCCGTCCAGGTCCCGGCCCGCGGAGCGGGCGGACGCGAACAGACGCAGCTCGTCGACCGGGAAGTTGCGCTCCGTGAGAATCCTGCGCATGACCGTGCCCACCTGACCGGTGGCTCCGACGATTCCGACCCTCACGACGACTCCCTTTCGTGACTTGCGTGTGCCCGCCCGGTGCGGCTCAGGCATTTCCATCATGCGGCCATCCCCGGTCCACCTGTCCAATTCTTTGCCGGGTGAGCCCGAGGACTGGGACGCGGCGGCCGGGGCGGCGGTTGCGGTCCCTGCGCCCGCCACCCCGCACGGCTGCAGGAAATCACCCGTACCGGGCCCCGCGCCGCAAGCTGTGCTGCCTCGGTCCCTGCCCCCGTCCGACCGGCCCACACGCGGTGTGACGTATGCCTCGATCCGGCCGGCGGACCCCGCGGCGGGCGTCGGCGGGCGTCGGCGAACGTTTCGGCGCCCTCCGGCGTCATAGGGGAGACGTGCCGAGGGGAGGGGTGGCTCGTGCTGCGCAGAAAGGCCCGCAGGGGCGGGGCGGAGACGGCGAAGGCGCCGGGGGATCCGCTGGACGCGGTCCAGGAGCGCCGGGTCCGGGCGGTGCTCGCCCTGGGCGGAGTACCGCAGGCGGACCTGCCGGACGGGGTACAGCAGGTCCGCCTGCGGTTGCTGGAGCGGGCCGCGACCGGGCGGGACGCACCGCGCGACGTCTCCGCGTGGGCCGCGGTCGTCGCCTCCAACCTGGCCATGGACTGGCACCGCGCCAAGCGCCGCCAGGAGCGGCTCGGCGAGCGCCTGGCCGCGCTGCGCCAGACCGAGCACCCCTCCGGCGAGGAGACCAGCGTGCTCTCCCTCGCCGTCGCCCAGGGCCTGGACGAGCTGCCCGCCGCCCAGCGGCAGGTCGTCGTCCTGCGCTTCTACGCCGACCTGCCGGTGCGCGGCATCGCCGAACAGCTCGGGGTCCCGGAGGGCACGGTCAAGAGCAGGCTGCACACGGCGGTACGGGCGCTGCGCACCCGGCTGCACGAGGACGAGGTGGTGTGACATGGCCGCCGAGCGGGAGCAGAACGCCCGTCACGAGCGGGACGCGCGTTGCGAGCAGGATGCCCGTCGTGAGCAGCATGACCGGCGTGAGCAGCATGACCGGCGTGAGCAGGACGGCGGTCCGGGCGGGGCGGTGCTTGAGGGGGCCGTGCCCGGTGGGGCGGATACGGACGCGCTGATGGCCGCGATCACCGGTGAGCCGGCGGCCACCGGGGCCGGTGCGGACGTCGCCGTGGCCGCCGAGCACCGGGCGGCGGCGGCCGACGTGGCGCTGCTGCGGGAGCAGCTGCAGCTGCTCGGGGACGCGCTGGCCGACCCCGTGGAACCTGTGTCCGCGCCCGCGCCCGGGCTCGTGTCCGCGCCCGTGTCCGGGCTCGTGCCCGAACCGGCGCACGGGACGGCAGCGGCACCGGCACGGGCCGTTCGCCCACGCCTCCGCACCGGGACCCGCAACCGCACTCGCACCCGCCCGTTCTCCGTCGCCCTCGGCGTCCTCGCCGTGGCCTGTGCCGGTGCCCTGGTCGCGGGCCTGGGCTGGCTGGCGGTGCAGGCAGGGACCGGGGGCGGCGAGGACACGGCGAGCAGCAGTGCGGAGAAGGGCGTCGCACCGGACGCGGGAGTATCCGGCGACACCGGCGACACCGGCGCGGGATCCGGCGACCCGGAGGACTCGGGCGGCTCCGGCGTCGCCTTCGGCAGTCCCCGCTATCTCGCGTGCGCCGCCGTGGTGGCCGAGGGCACGGTGACCGGCGCGGAGCCGGTGCGCGGTGCCTCCGGCGCCGGGGTGCACCGGATCACCCTCGAGATCACCCGCGGGTACAAGCCGGACCCGCCGGACCCCTCCGACCCCTCCGACCCCTCCGACCCGTCCGCCCCGGGCGGTGCGCGGCGCATCACGTTCCTGCTGGACGACACCACCGCCCGGCTCGGCACCGGCGACGCCGCCCTGGTGGGCATCCCGCAGGTCGGCGGCACCCCGGACACGGTGATCGTCGGCGAGCGCGCCATCGCCCCCGAGCGGGCCCGGATCCTCGCCGCACTGCCCGAGTCCCGCACCCTCACCTGCGACTGAGCGCCGCGGCCGGAGCGGGGGAAGGCGAAGGGCGGGCGCCCCGCACGGCTCGGAAGAGCCGGGAGAGCGCCCGCCCCGGTACTGCGGCCAGGTGCCGTGGAGCTGCTACGGCACGACCTTCTCGATCGCCACACTGCCGGTGCCCGCGACCGTGCCGCGCGCGTTGACCAGCTGGACCTGTCCGAAGAACGCGCGGCCCTCCGGCGCGGCGGCCCGCACGGTGACGCTCGCCGAGACCGTCGCGGACTCGCCCTTGTCCAGCTGCACGGGCGCCGACCCGTCCACCGTGACCGTGCCGAGGGAACCGGCGAAGTACACGTCCCGGTAGTCGTACGCCGTGCTGCCGGCCGGGACCCCGTAGCCGTAGACCTCGACCGTGTACGTGCCGGCGGCCGGCTCGGGCACGGACACGGACTCCTCGGAGTCGCCGTCGGCGGACTGCCCGACCACGTTGCCGTCCTGGTCGAAGACGGTCAGGTCGAGGTCGGCGGCGGTGTCCGAGACGCCTCCGATGGCGACGTCCAGGGACTCGGCGCCCTCCGGCACCACGACGGTGGTGGTCCGGGTCTCGCCCTGCCCGATCGACGGACGGTCCGACTTGGCCGAGCCCAGCGGACCGCCGGCCAGCTTGCCGTCGATCGCGCCGAACTCGTTGGTCACCGTCCAGGAGGCGTCGACCGGCGTGCCCACCTTCGCCTCCGGCACCGTCACGACCTCCGGCTCGAACGCGGCGCCGAGAACGGTGACATCGAGCTCGTACCGGTTGAACAGCAGCGGCGAGGTGCGCCGCGACTCGACCTCGATCTCCCACACGCCGGGCTGCGGGTCGGCGTAGGCGCGCACGTCGGGCCGGCAGCCGTTGCCGTCGAGGTAGTTGTTGTAGCAGTACGGCGTGGAGGTGGTGTCGACCGGAACGCCGTACGGATGGATGGAGATGAACCGGGTCTGGCTCTTGCCGAGCAGCCCGCCGATCGCCACCTCCAGCGTCTTCGCGCCCTCGGGGACGGTCACGAAGTACGACTCGGTGCTGTTGCGCTCCACCCAGTTGCGGACGGAGAAGCCGCGGTCCAGCGACGCGGACGCCACGACCGTGGTCAGCACCTGCTTGTCGACGCCCTCGGTGCGCGGGTCGTCGACCTCCAGGATCGCGCTCTTGATGCCCTCGGAACGCGGCTTGGCCTGCACCTTGACGGTCACCGGCTCGTTCAGCGGCAGCCGCACCTCGTCGGATCCGACGATCCGGAAGGTCCGGCCGGCGTTGTTCGCGAAGTGCAGCTGGTGCCGGATCGCCCGGTCCGCACCGGAGGTACGGGTGAGGGTGATCTCGTACGTCTTCTTCTGACCCGCTTTCAGGCCGCCCTCGCGGTCGTACAGACCGGTGCCGTACCCGGGCGTCTCCAGGTACTCCTCGATGGCGGTGTCCACCGGCGCCTTGACCGTGTACTCGTGCGCGGTGGCGCCCTTGCGGATCGCCTTCCAGGCGTCGGGCACGTTGATCAGGCCCGCGCCCTCCTCGTACGCCTGCACGCCCCGGATGTGGTCGGCGGTGGAGGTCAGCGCCGTGCGCAGGGTCGCCGGGGTGAGGTCCATGCCCTTCTGCTTCGCCGCCGACAGCAGCAGCGCGGCGGCACCGGCGGCCTGCGGGGACGCCATCGAGGTGCCCTGCAGCATGCCGTAGCCTGCGGGCAGGTCGTAGCCCGCCTCGGGGACCGCGGCGCCGGGCGCCCAGGTCTGGATGGTGTTGATCGCGGCGCCGGGCGCCACCAGCGTCGGGGTGAACCCGCCGTCCTCACGCGGACCGCGCGAGGAGAACGGCATCATCTGGTTCTTCTTCCACACCACGGAGCCGTAGTTGGCGGCCCAGGTCTCGCGGGAGACGGACGCGCCGACCGAGATCACCTTGTCGGCCAGCGACGGGTCGCCGATGGTGTTGGCGCCCGGGCCCGAGTTGCCCGCGGAGATCACCAGCTGCACGCCGTAGGTGTCGATGAGCCGCGTGTACAGCTCGGCGCGCGCGTTGTTGCCGTCGTTGAGCGCGGGGAGGCCGCCGATCGACATGTTGACGATGTCGACGCCGCGGTTGACGACCAGGTCGATCATGCCCTCGGTGAGCGCGACGTTGGTGCAGCCGCCGCTCCAGGTGCAGGCGCGGGAGGAGACGATCTTCGCGCCGGGCGCAGCACCGTCCATCCGCCCGCCGAACAGGCCGTTGGCGGCGGTGATACCGGCGACGTGCGAGCCGTGCGAGCCCTCGATGACACCGATGTTGACGAAGTCGGCCTGGTCGCCCGCGCCGTTGTACACGACGTCCTTGCGGATCTCGACGACGAACGGCTGCCGCTCGGCCACGTCGGTGGCCGGGTCGTCGGTGCCGAAGTAGCCGATCTGGAAGCCGTCCTTGTACGGCTTCATCGGCGTGTCGTCGGTGAAGTCGTTGTTGTCGTTGAGGTCGACGCGGACCGTGCCGGCCGCCGCGTCGTACAGCACGCCCCAGACGTCGGTGGTGTCGCCGTCCCGGTTGGCGTCGCCGCCCGCGTCGCCGCCGACGGTGTACGACTCCCGGAACGCGTTGATCCGGTAGGAGCCCTCGGGTGCCGTCCAGGACTCGCCGCCGTAGGTGAACGTGGGCCCGGAGACGGAGGTGAGCATCGGCCGCCAGGTACGGTCGCCGTCGACGACCGGGTCGGTGGCGGTAACCCAGTCGACGATCTTCCGCTCGCCGGTGGTGGTCTTCTGCAGCGCCGGGTGCGCGAGGTCGACGCCGGAGTCGAGGATGCCGATGGTGATCCCGCGGCCGTCGGCCTTCGGGTTCTTCCGGACGAAGTCGACGGCGCCCGTCTCGTGGGACGGGTTGTACGGGTTCTCGGCGGGGGTGTGCCGGCCCGGCCCGCCGTACCGGCCCTTGGCACCGGCCTTCGGCGCGCCCTCGGCGGTGTCCGCGGCGGGCGTCGGGTCGTCCAGCGGGATCTCCTCGCGCAGGTCGATGCCGTGCACCGAGGAGAGCTTGGCGGCGGCGGCGATGGCCGCGTCCGCGCGCTCGGTGGGGACGGTGGCCCGGACGTACCCGAGCTTGTCGTGGGTCAGGCCCACGGCGCCGCCCGGAACCGCGTCCAGTTCCTTGGCCACCTGCTCGGTGTCACCCGGCTTCGTCGCGACCATCATCGTGACGCTCTTCTCGCCGCCGGCCTTGGCCTCGGCGAGCAGTTCGGCATCGTCCGGACCGAGCTTGTCGTGCGCCGACTTGGCCTTGTCGTCGGCCGGTGCGGTGTTGGCGGCCGGCGTACCGCCGGCGGCGGGACCGTCGGCGGCGAAAACCACGGGAACCGGCCCGGCCGCGGCCAGCGCGGCGACGAGCCCCGCGGCCACGGCTATGCGGGCCGCGCGTCTCGCGCCCGGTATCGGTTCGCTCTGGGGGGTGGGGTTCATCGACATCCCTTGTACGTAGGGAACGAATGAGGACGACCGGGGCCGACCGGCCCTGGCCGCGGAAGTCCGGAATGCGATCCCGGACGACCGCTCAGCCTGACGCAAGGGGGCGATGTTTGTGGAGAGTTGATCGAGGCGGGTTCAGTGCATGGCGTACTTCCGCCATACGCCACGGGGGACGTTCCGGGCAGGCTGTGACAATCCTGTGGGCGGTGGGGAGAGTTCCGCTTCACCGGTCAATGGCGTGGGCCGCTGGAGGTGTTGGTGTTTGCAGTGGTGCCCGCATAGTGATCTCGCGGTGTCGCGACGGTTGCCCAAGCGTGATCGCGCCACGTACAACCCCCGCCAAACGTAATGATCACCACATCACCTTCCTGTGGTTGGCATGTTGTTGTCCGTTTCCTGCCCGTTGACCTGCCGTTCTGCCGAGGCTTGGGTTGCTGGCGGCAATTCCTGTGAGCTTTCTGGGTGGGTGTGGCGGAGATGTGGATCCGGTCGAGGGGTGGGGACTCTGCGGCGTCCGGAGCGGACGGCGGCACCGGAGGACAGGACCGCCCGGACCGCCCGGACCGCCCGGACCGAAGACGGTCCCGGCGGCGGACCGCCGGGCTGACCGCGGCGGTCTGCGCCGCGGTGGTCGCCACACTGGTGCCCGGCCCGGTGGCCCTCGCTACCGACCCGGAGCCCGCCACGGCGCCGTTGTCGGAGGGGCAGCAGGCGCTGGAGGAGGCACAGAGGACCGGCCGGCAGGTCGAGGTGACCCGCGAACGCACCGAGCGCACCACGGTGTTCGCCAACCCGGACGGCGCCACCTTCACCCTGGAGGAGTCGTCCGTCCCGGTCCGCGCCCCGGCCCCCGGTGGCGGTTGGCAGGCACCGGACGCGACGCTGGTGAAGCGGTCGGACGGCACGGTCGGCCCGAAGGGCGCGGCCGTGGAGATGACGTTCTCCGGCGGCGGGGACGAGGACCCGCTGGCCAGGATCGAGGACGAGGGCCGGTCCCTCGCCCTGGACTGGCCGGGCAAGCTGCCCGTTCCGACGCTGGACGGCCCCAGCGCCACGTACCCCGACGTCCTGCCGGACGTCGACCTGAAGCTCACCGCGACGCCGGAGAGCTTCCAGCACGTGCTGGTGGTCAAGACGCCCGAGGCGGCGGCCAGTCAGGACCTCGAGAAGCTCACCTTCGGCCTGAAGACGGAGCACCTCCACGTTCAGGAGGGCGCCGTGGGCAACCTCGCCGCGGTCGACGGCAACGGCGCCACCGTGTTCCGGGCGCCGCCGGCCCGGATGTGGGACTCGGCGGGACAGGACGACACCGGTGGTCCTCAGCCGCAGATGGTCACGACGGCGGCGACCGGGGACGGCGCCGCCACCGACGGCCCGGTGGATCCGGCGGACCCGGCGGACCCGGTGGACCCGGCGGATCCGGCGGACCCGGCCGAGACCGCGCCGTCCGGCTCTGGCCTGGAACCGGGCCAGGGCGACACGGTGACCCGTATGGACGTCGAGGTCGGGGACGACTCGCTGTCGGTCGTCCCGGACGCGGTGATGCTCACCACCACCGACGAGTCGGTGTTCCCGCTCTTCATCGATCCGACCGTGAGCTGGAGCGAGTCGGAACGCACCCTGCTGCGCAGCGACGGCTACGAGTCCTACGGCTGGGGCAACGGGGACGACAACCGGGGCAAGGGCGTGGGCAAGTGCGGCACCTGGAACGGCTACAAGTGCGGTCCGGGGTATGTGCAGCGCCTGTACTTCGAGTTCTCCCCGGCCAGCCTGAAGGGCAAGAAGATCCTGGACGCCACGTTCCGGGTGACGGAGTCGTGGGCGTTCCAGTGCAAGGCGCGCGTGGTGGACCTGGTGCGCACGAACAACATCTCCTCGTCCACGACGTGGTCGTCGCGGCCGAAGGAGCTGGACTGGATGGTCGACCGGTCCGTGTCGGCCGGACGCGGTTCGCTGTGCGACCCGGACTCGCCGGTTGCGGCGATCGAGTTCAACGACAATCCGGGGGAACCCAACGAGAACCTCACCCCCACCGTACGGGACTTCGCGGCCGGCAAGTTCTCCCGGCTGACCCTGCAGCTCCGGGCCAACAACGAGTCGGACACCTCCGCGTGGAAGCGGTTCCGGAACGACGCGGTGCTCGCAGTGGACTTCGTCGGGCTCCCGGACAAGCCCACCGACGTCGGCCTGCAGGGCGGCGGCAGCAGCAGCGCGCCGGTGTGTGAGCCCAACGCGAGCGACCCGGCGATCGTGTCGGACCCCACGCCGACGCTGAAGGCTACGGCGCAGACGGAGTCGGGCGGCGCGGACGAGGCCCAGCTGCGGGTCTACTTCGACATCGACGTGCAGAACGCCGATCAGACCTGGACCGACGTCACCCCGCCGGCCAGTGGCTCGCTCAGCCCCACCACCGGCTACGTCGGTGACGATCGCGCCCTGTCCATGAACTGGTCCAAGCTGACGGACGGCAAGCTGTACCGGTACCACGCGTGGACGTGGTCGTACTACGGCTCCAACCACCTGAGCAGCGCGGCCTCCGACGGCTTCTGCTACTTCCGGGTCGACTCCGAGCCGCCCAGGCCACCGCAGATCACCATCGACGGTCCGTACACCGAGTGCACCGCAGACGCCTGTGTGGCCGGCGGCGGGCCGGACGTGACGGCGACGCTGAGGTTCAAGCCCGCAGCCGGGGACACGAACACCGCCTACCAGTACAAGCTGTCGTCCGGTGCCGCATGGTCGGCCGAACTGACGGGCGCGACGGCCACGGCGGAGATCACGCCCACTCGTGGCGGTCTGTACCGGGTGTACGTCCGCGCGAAGGACAAGCTCGGCTGGGGCGGGCAGTCCGTCACCGACTTCCTGGTCGACTCCGGTGACGAGCCCGTCGGGAAGTGGCACTTCGACGAGGAGTCCGGGGTGGCGGTCGACTCGGCCACCGTCGACGGCCGCGACGACGCGACCCTCTTCGGGGGAGCGGCACGGGACGACCGCGGACGCCGCGGTGTGATCACCCACGACGCCGACGGCACTCTGCTGGGGACGCCCGTCACGGACCAGGGCCTGGCGCTGAACGGAACGACGGACTACGCGGCCACCAGCACCGCTGTGGTGGACACCCGTGCCTCGTACACGGTCTCCGCCTGGGCCGTGCTCGAGCCGGGCGTCGCGCGCAACCAGACCGTGCTGGGCCAGGACGGCGACGTCTACAGCGGCTTTTACCTCACCTACCGGGAGGCGGACAAGACCTGGACGCTGAGCACCTCGCCCAAGGACGCCACGGACGGCAACATCGGCGAGCAGAAGGTGACGGCCACCCAGCCGGCCGCACGCGGGGTCTGGACGCATCTCGCGGCGGTGTACGACGCCGAGGACCAGCAGATCCGCCTGTACGTGAACGGTCGGCTGCAGGGCAGTGACACCGTCTCCGCGGTGTGGGCGGCCGAGGGGCCGATGCAGATCGGCAGGGTGTGGTGGCGCGGCAACTACACCGACTACTTCGCCGGTTCCATCGACGAGGTCACCGCCTGGCAGCAGGCCCTGTCCGACGACCAGATCGCCGACGAGGCCCAGCCGATGAACTCACCGAACCGCGCCGCGGTGGAACTCGTCGCGGACTGGGCGGCCGAGCGGGGGAGCGGCACCACGGTCCCCGACACCATCTCCGGCTACGGCCGGTCCCTGTCCCTGACGGGCGGTGCGGCACTGGACGGCGAGGCGATGGTCTTCGACGGGACGGACGACGCGGCCACGGCGTCCGGGCCGGTGGTCGACGACACCGGCTCTTTCACGGTCACGACGCTGGCCGCGCTGGACTCGGAGAAGCTCGCCGCCAAGCCGGTCGGCTACACCGGCCAGGTCGTGGGCCAGCGGACGGCCGACGGGTCGGCCTGGGGCATCTGGTACGAGCGGACCGGCAGCACCACCGTCTTCGACGAGGAGACGCTGGAGGACAAGACCGTCCCCGAGGGCTACTGGCGCTTCGGCAGGCTGAACGCCGACGGGACCTTCTCCGCGGTGACCTCCGAGCAGAGCGCTGCGATGGGAGGCATGGTCCGCCTCACCGGTGTCTTCGACGCCGCCAAGGGAACGATCAGCCTCTACCTGAGCAACGGCCAGAACGGGGACTCCACGGCGTTCACGGCGAAGGTCGGATCGGGCGACTTCGCCGTCGGCAAGGGCCTCTCGGACGGCACGTGGCGACACCACCTGCCCGCCAGGGTCGCCGAGGTGCGCGTGTGGGCCGGTGCGATGGCCACGTTCGAGCAGGTGGGCGAGACCGTGGGCGACTGAGGACAGCCCGGTGAGGACATCCCGGCGGTCCTGATGTCCTCACCACACCGGCCGATGGCAGACGCAGCGACGGCCCGCGTCAGACGAGCGGACTTCTTTCTCAAGGGACTGGGTGGAGCACAACCATGGTCTTTGGCATAGGCACCTCAAGGCGATCGGGTGAGGGAGCGCGACGCCGCGCGAGCCGCCTTCTGGGCCAGTCGCTCGCCCTGGCCCTCATCGTGCCCACGGGGCTGGCACAGGTCGCCCAGGCGGCGGAACCCGGCGGCCTGGGCCGCCCCGATGTGCCGAAGTCCCCGGTGACCAAGGTCAAGGCCTTCGACGGACCCGGCGCCAAGAAGGCACGGGCCAAGGTCGCCAAGGAGCGCAAGGCCAACGCGGCGCAGGCCGAGCAGGCCGACGGAGACCGCAAGGCCCGGTGGCCCGAGCGCGGCTCCGCATCGCTCACGCTCGAGCAGGGCTCGGACCGCACGGCGAAACCGGGCGGCATTTCCGTGACCGTGAAGCCGGCGCCCTCGCCCACCTCACGCCCCGCGGCGGACTCCCCTGCGGCGGCCGGTGACGCACAGGTCACGGTCCTGGACCAGCAGGCCGCTCGGAAGGCGGGCGTCACGGGCGTGCTCCTGACGGTCGCGGCCGACACCCCTGGCCCGGCCGACGTCAAGGTGGACTACTCCGGTTTCGCCTCGGCGGTCGGCGGCGGCTGGTCCCAGCGGCTGAAGCTGGTGCAGCTGCCTGCGTGTGCGCTGACGACACCGGACAAGGCAGAGTGCCGCAAGCAGAGACCACTCCCGTCGCACAACGACATCGACGGCCAGAACGTGACCGCCAAGGCCCACCTCGACCGCTCGACCCCGTCCGGCCCCTCCACGCAGCTCATGGCCGAGGCGGGCACCGCCGTCTCCGGCGCGACGGTTCTGGCCGTCACCGCCGCCGCAGCAGGCTCCGGCCAGTCTCCCAAGGGCACGGGCGACTACTCGGCGACGAAGCTGTCGGCGTCCTCCTCCTGGGAGGCCGGCGGCAGCTCGGGCTCCTTCACCTGGTCCTACGACTTCACGCTGCCACCCGCCGCGGCGGGCCCGGTGCCCCCGCTCTCGCTGTCCTACGACTCGGGCAGCATCGACGGCCGCACGGCGACCACGAACAACCAGACCACCACCGTGGGCGAGGGCTTCACCCTCACCGAGTCCTACATCACCCGCAGCTACGGCAGCTGCGACGACGACGGCCACGACGACGTCTTCGACCAGTGCTGGAAGTACGACAACGCGAGCCTGGTCCTCAACGGCCGGTCCACCCGGCTCATCAAGGATGACGACAGCGGCCAGTGGCGTCTGCAGAACGACGACGCGTCGAAGGTCACCCGGTCCACCGGCGCGGACAACGGCGACAACGACGGCGAGTACTGGACCGTCGTCACCGGCGACGGCACCAAGTACGTGTTCGGCCTGAACAAGCTGGACGGAGCCGGCGCCCAGCGCACCAACTCCACCTGGACGGCGCCCGTCTTCGGCGACGACTCCGGCGAACCCGGCTACTCGGGCGGCAGCGCCTTCGCCGACCGCGCGCTGACACAGGCCTGGCGCTGGAACCTGGACTACGTCGAGGACACCCACGGCAACGCGGTCACGTACTGGTACACCAAGGAGTCGAACCACTACAAGAAGAACAAGGCGACCAAGGCCGACGCCTCCTACACCCGCGGCGGCTACCTGAACCGCATCGAGTACGGCCTGCGCAAGGGCGCCCTCTTCACCGACAAGGCCGACGCCAAGGTCACCTTCACCTACGCCGAGCGCTGCACCGCCGAAGACTGCTCCAGCCTGACCGAGGACACCGCGGAGAACTGGCCCGACGTCCCCTTCGACGCGATCTGCTCCAAGGACGACGACGACTGCAACGCCGCCGGCCCCTCCTTCTTCACCCGCAAGCGGCTGACCGGCGTCGACACCTCCTCCTACAACACCACCAGCGACGCCTACGACCCGGTGGACTCCTGGGCCCTGAGCGGCCGGTACCTGGACGGCGGTGACATCGGCGACAGCTCCGACCAGGTCCTGACCCTGGAGTCGATCAAGCGCACCGGCAAGGCGGGCGACACGTCGATCACAGTCGACCCCGTTCGCTTCACGTATCAGATGCGCCCCAACCGGGTCGACGCCACCGACGACATCCTCCCGCTGACCCGCCCGCGCATCTCCACGATCACCACCGAGACCGGCGCCATCACCGATGTCACGCTGTCCGCCCCGGAGTGCAAGCGCAGCGAGGTCCAGGGCGCGGCGCCGGACACCAACACCCGTTCCTGCTATCCGCAGTACTGGCACATCAACGGTGCACAGAACGCGTCGATCGACTGGTTCCACAAGTACCGGGTCCTCGCCGTGGGCGTGCACGACGCCGCCGCGAACAACCCTGCCGTGGAGTACGCCTACGCCTACAGCGGCGCCGCCTGGCACCACCAGGACGACCCGTTCACGCCGAAGGACGAGCGGACCTGGTCCGACTGGCGCGGCTACCGCACCGTCACCGCACACACCGGCGCCGCAGGGGGCACCCGCTCCAAGACGGTCACGCGCTACTTGCAGGGCATGCACGGGGACAAGAAGCAGGACGGTACCACCAAGTCCGTCACCGTCCCCCCGCTGCTCGACACGGACGTCGACTTCGGTGCGGCGTACGACAGGGACCGCTGGAAGGGGCAGCCACGCCAGACGGTCACCTACAACGGCAACCAGCCCATCAGCAGCGAGTTCTACAGCTACACGTACAAGAACACCGCCGGCCAGACGGTTCCCGACGCCGCCGACCACGTCGCGCTGTGGGTCAGGAACACCACGACCTACACCAGTACATACCTCACCGCCCCCGACGGCTGGCGGACCCACGCCACCACCAAACGCTACGACGACCTCGGCATGATCGAAGCCGTCGACGACTGGGGCCAGGGCGGTGTGGGCGGCGACGAGACCTGCACCCGCACCTGGTACGCCCGCAACCCGGACGCGGGCATCACCAGCCTGGTCTCCCGCACCCGCACCGTCGCCAAGCCGTGCTCGGTGTCCGACGCGAGCCTGAACCTGCCCGCCACCAGCAACACTCCGGGTGACGTCCTCGCCGACGCGGCCGTCGTCTACGACAGGACCGACGCCACGACCTGGCTCGCCAACCAGAAGCCCACCAAGGGCGAGGCCACGTGGACGGGCCGCCCCACCGGCTACACCACCACGCCCGGCCCCGACGGCCAGCGTCTGCCCGCCGACTGGCAGACGACCGCAACCACCACATACGACACGCTGGGCCGTCCCGTCACCGTCACGGACACCGCGGGTGAGACGACCACCACCGCCTACCGCCCTGCTGAGGCAGGCCCCCTGACCAGAACCCTCACCACCAACCCGAAAGGCCACTACTCGGTCAGCTACCTCGATCCGCGCCGAGGTCAGCCACTGCGCACCTACGACACGAACGCCAAGAAGACCGAGCAGCAGTACGACGCGCTCGGCAGGCTCACCGGCGTATGGCTGCCCAACCGGTCGAGCAGCAGCCAGGGCCCGAACGTCAAGTTCGGCTACCACCTGGACAACAGCAAGCCGTCCTGGGTGTCCACCGGAACCCTGACGAACTCGGGCACGTACAACACCGGTTACACGCTGTACGACTCCCTGCTCCGCCCGCTGCAGACCCAGTCCCCGACCCCCGAGGGCGGACGGGTGCTGACCGACACCCGCTACGACACCCGCGGCCTCGCCTACGAGACGTACGCGGACATCTTCGACAGCGCCAGCACCCCCAACGGCACGTACACCCGGGCCGAGTACGGACATGCCCCCACCCAGACGGAGACGGATTTCGACGGCGCCGGACGCCCGACCACGAGCACCCTCTACGTCAACGGCACCAAGAAGTGGGCCACCACGACCAGCTACACGGGTGACTCCACCGCGACCACTGCGGTCCAGGGCGGAACGGCCCAGCGCACGATCACCGACATCCGCGGTCGGACCATCGAGACCCGCGACTACGCGGGCACGAGCCCGGCAGACCCGGCATACGGCACCGGCCCCGGCCCGACGTACACATCCACGAAGTTCACGTACGGCCTGGACGGCCGACAGAAGACGATCACCGGCCCGGACGGTGCGACCTGGTCCTACGGCTACGACCTCTACGGCCGCCAGACCAGCGCCGACGACCCCGACAAGGGCGCGGCGACCACCGAGTACAACGCCCTCGACCAGGTCGTGAAGGCCACCGACTCACGCGGCAAGTCGATCCTGAGCGCCTACGACGAGATCGGCCGCCCCACCGCCACCTGGGCGGGCTCGAAGACCGACGCCAACCAGCTCACCGGCTACACGTACGACACGGTTCTCAAGGGTCTGCCTGCCACCTCCACCCGCTACATCGGCGGCAAGACGGGAGAGGCCTACACCCAGGCGGTCACCGCCTACGACAGCATGAGCCGCGCCACGCACACCGAACTGCGGCTGCCGGACAGCGACCCGTTCGTCAAGGCGGGCGAGTCCGCCACCCTGCAGTTCGAGACGCAGTACAACCTCAACGGCACGGTGAAGCACACCGGGGACCCGGCACTCGGCGGCCTGGAACACGAGTTCACCGAGTACGGCTATGACGGCCTGGGCAACCTGACCGAGATAGGTGTCTACCTGACGGACATCGACTACTCGGCCCTGGCGGAGCCGCGCCAGCTCACCTACGGCACCAACGACAAGGTCTACGTCAACAACGACTTCGAAGCGGGCACCGGCCGCCTGACCCGCAGCTTCGTACAGGACGAGACCCACCCCTACCAGCTGCAGAGCCTCAACTACACCTACGACCAGGCCGGCAACGTCACGTCCATCAGTGACCCCACCACCCTGGGCGGCACCAGCAGCGCCGAGACCCAGTGCTTCACCTACGACGGCCACCGCCGCCTGACCGAAGCCTGGACCCCCGCCTCCCAGGACTGCGGCGACGAACGCGACGCGAACGCACTCTCCGGCCCGGCCCCGTACTGGACGAGCTACACGTACAACACGGCAGGCCAGCGCACCACGGCCACCGAGCACACCAGCACCACCACGACGAAGACCACCTACTGCTACAAGGACCCCGACCAGCCCCACGCCCTGACCGGCACGACCACGGGGACGGACTGCGCCACCCCGGAGCGCATCTACGCCTACGACACCGCCGGCAACACCACGAAGCGCCCGGGCGGGTCCACCGGCACACCCCAGACGCTGGCCTGGTCGGAGGCGGGAAGGCTGGCCCGCCTCACGGAGGGCGGTGAGTCCACCGACTACCTCTACGGCGCCGACGGCACCCTGCTGATCCGTGCCACGGAGAACGGCGAGCGCGTCCTCTACGCAGGGGCCACCGAGCTCCACCTCCGGGCCGACGGCACGACCTGGGCCCAGCGTTACTACGCCGCCGGCGGCCTCGTCGGGGCCCTGCGCACCAACGAGACCGGCGACAACAAGGTCACCTTCCTCTTCGCCGACCACCACGGCACCTCCCATCTGGCCGTCGACCGGATCGGCCAGGCCTTCACCAAGCGCCGCACCACCCCCTTCGGCGAGGACCGCGGCACGCCCGTCCACGGCCCCTGGCCCGACGACAAGGGCTTCCTCGGCAAGACCCACGACGCCAACACCGGCCTCACTCACATCGGCGCCCGCCAGTACGACCCGACCCTGGGCCAGTTCATCAGCGTCGACCCCCTCCTGCAAACCGGCATCGGGCAGACCCTCAACGGCTACAGCTACGCCGCCCAGAACCCGCAGACCGTCGCAGACCCCACCGGCCTCGGTGTCCCCGGATGCCACACTGGCGAAATCAAGAACTGCCGCAACGGCGTCCCTGTCAGCAGCGGCAAGAAGGCCAGCAGCGGTAGCGAAGGTCCGGTCCGCGCCTGCCGCTGCGGAACACGCCCCCCACTCGTCAAGGGCATGAAGACCACCGGCCTCGGAGGAATCCCGGGGAGCCGCGATCTCGACCTGCCCTCGACTCCGGCTCCGAAGGGCTGGCTGGAGACCACCTCGCGGCCGAGCTCCGGCACCAAAACCAACATCAGTCCCGACACCAAGCCTGAGACTCAAAAAAACTGGTTGGGTAAGTTGCTCGACGTCGTCGGCATCGGGAGTGAGCCCAATACGTGGGGCGGCTGCCTAAGTGTTTCTGGAGGTGTGGGACTCATGGGGAGTCTGGAGGGCTGCGTCATGGTGAGTCGGAACGCCGATGGTGAATGGGATCTCGGCGTAACTGGTTCACCGGCGATCTCGGGGGTCGGTGCGGGCCTGTCCGCTGACCTCACCGGGCTGAGCAGTAACGCTGACTCGCTGGACCAACTTCGGGGTTGGGGATGGGACAAAGAGATCTCCGCCCACTATGGTCTCGGAGGCGTCGCCAGCCATGAATCCAGCTTCAATCTCGACGGCTCGTGGGTAAGGAATAGCAAGGGTGAACTTGTATGGGCTACGCAGGTCGGTGGTGGACCTGGAATCGAGGGCGGAATTGAAACGGGCGTCAACTACACATGGGGTTGCTCGCTGCGGCTAGGCTGCAGCTAGTGTACTCGTCGTCGTCAGCCCGAAGGTTTGACGCCTCTCGAGCCGACGACCCTAGTCTCCACAATAGTAGAGGTTACTTCATATGTTCATTATGCCCCTAATCCTCGGGCTCTCCTGCTTGGGTTTCGGTGTCGCAATTGTGGCCAATCATCGCGGACTCAGAGACCGGCTGGAAGCGTCCCCTATCAATCTCGCCCCAGGAGACGGAAGGGCTACTGGAACATTCAAAGCCGTCGGTGTAATGGCAATTACACTAGGAGTTTTCATGACTGCTTTCGGTGTCGTTTTCGTGATCCTTTCGTGAATTTCCGTATCTGCCTGTGAATTCGCAGGTCGCCTGAATGGGTGTGGGTGAGGTGCCCTTTTTGTTCGCGCTCATATTTCTTGTCGTGGGTCTTGGATTCTTAGCTGCTGGAGTCCTCGTGTTGCTAGGCGGGAGGATTCCAAGAGTTCTGGTACGGCAGGATGTGCTGGCAAAGTCGACAGTCGCGGCTCGAATCGTTGGTAGCCCGTTCTTCCTCGGGGTTGCCTGGATCTTTATCGGGCTTTTTGGTCTGCTGTTTGGAGCCTGCTTCGTGATCTGTTTGCGGGTCGAAGGATGACGGCGTAGTTGGTGATCCGTACCAGGTGTCCATTTGACAGGCCGGGAAATGTGAGGCGCCCTTCTGCTACCGGGACGTCAAACTCCCCGAACCCGCTGAATTCCCAGGGTCAGCCGGTTGTCCCCGCTGTTCCTTCGCGAGCGCAGTCAGCGGTAAGCATCTGGGCGTGAGTCGTCCTGTTCGCCATCCGCGTCCTTCAGGTGGTCCGCGGCGTCGGGATCGTCATCAGCGGGTGTTTGTAGGCGTGCGCCGCGGCTCACGGCGATGCGGTGCACGCTGCCGAGGGCTTCAGTCAGTTGGACTGCCAGCAGATGCAGCTCGCCCGGCGTCCATTGTCGCTTCTCCAAGGCGTGCTTGGCCTCTTGGAGGAGTTCTTCGGCAAGGCCGAGCTGAGTTGCCTCCATGCTGTCGGCGAGCCGGGACAGGTATCCGGTCCCGTCGCCTGAGAGATAGCACGGCTTGCCTCCGGGCTCGGCCCACGGCAGCAGGCGCAGCTGTCCGGTACCGCTCTTACATGCGGGGACCTCCGCTGCGTGGATGAGCCGGTGATCGATGTCGATGCCGCGCACAGCCAGCCGGAGCGTTCGACGGCGGGCCTGCCGCTTCTGCTCCTCCCGTCTATCGTGCGCGGCCAGGTACGGGCGAACCAGCCCGGCGTCCTCACCGCGCAGTACGGGGGCGGCCGGTGCGGGCGATACGGTCGACGCCTCTACAAGGCTGGCGGACGGGTGATCAGGTCTGCGATGGCGGCCCGCTGCCGGCCGGAGCAGCCGGAGCAGCGGCTCGCAGATGCGGGCGATACGGTGCGGCACGTCGACGCTCCCTGTCAGCATTGGTCATGCCCTCGGACCGTTCGCCCGGTCGCGGGGGTCCTGATGAGACGTCAGCCTGCCGATCGGTGATGCACTGCAGTTGCACCGAAGAGTGCAACTCCTCCCGCCGGAAATCCGCTATATCCCGACCCACTCTGCATACTGCGCCAGCGAGCCGCTTCGCGTCCGCTCCTGCCTCTTGAGGGCGAGCACGGTCTCTCGCACGGTCGGGTGGTAGCGGGTCTGCTGCGGTGCGGTGCGCCGTGCGTGGTACAGGCAGTCCAGTGCCTGTTCCAAGCGCCCTGACCAGGCGTGGGCCCGGCCGAGGTCCATCCAGTGGTGCCCGGCGCGAGACCGGGTCCAGCCGCGAGGGACGCGTACGTTCTCGGCGAGTTCGATCGCGCGCCCGAAGTCGTCGGCCTCTGAGGCGATGGCCACCGCGTGCACCCCGACGTTGACCGGTCCCCAGGTGACGCCGAAGTCGGGCAGCTCCCCTGTGGTCTGGGCAAGGGCACGGGCCTCGGCCAGACGCGCGTCCGCATGGGATCGGTCCTTCATCCGCCCGGCGATGGTAGCGGCGCGCAAGTGCAGCATGCCCCGCATCGCCTCAATGCCCGCAGGGCGGCGCGAGTCCTGTCCGTCGAGGTCGCGCAGAGCACGGTCGACGACCCGCAGACCCAGGTCGTAACGCCCCGACGACAGCGTGGTCTGCGCACGCAGGAAGGCATGCATGGCGGCCAGCCCCGGCTCGTCGGCGTGCGGCGCGGTCCACGCGAGCCGGTCCAGGGCGACGGTCGCGAGGTCGAGGAAGCCGAGCTTCCAAGCCACGGTGAACACACAACGGAACGTCTCCGCCAGGCACTCGTAGGCCAGCCGCTGCTCCTCCCCGGTACTTGTGTGCACTGCGTGCACCGACTCGTCGATCAGCACGGGCAGATCGCGCACCATGTCCGTGTACTGCGCCTGCCTGCGCTGCTCCAGAGCCCGCTGGACATCCACCCAGATCAACGCGGCCGGGCGCGGAGCGGTCTCCCAGTCCAAGGCGATGTCCCAGTTCTCCAGCCCCTCACGGATCGGCTGGATCAGCGAGTCCATCCGATCCCTGCGGAGTTCCTCGGCGTAGGGCTGCCCCAGCAGCTCGGACGTGGAGACTCCCAGCACGCGGGCGCAGGCGGCGACGAGAGCCGGGGAGGCGGGCTTCTGCCCGCACTCGGCCTTCGACAACAGCGACTTCGACACGTGCGCCCGCATCGCCAGCCCCTGCTGCGTCAGACCGCGCTGCTTCCGGATGCGGGCGATCCGAGCGCCGGTGTGCTCCTCGATGCTCTGCGACACGGCGAACTCCGTTCTGCGGCAACGCTTCGACGGTACCGTTGGCACACGGCCCCGGATCAGCCGAACGGTGGACTCTCGTACGCCGTGGCGGTGCGAACTGTCCGTCAAGGGCTTGATGACCGAGCCCGGCCGACCAGCTCCACGCTCTGACCGGCACGACCACGGGGACGGACTGCGCCACCCCGGAGCGCAGCTACGCCTACGACACCGCCGGCAACACCACGAAGCGCCCGGGCGGGTCCACCGGCACACCCCAGACGCTGGCCTGGTCGGAGGCGGGAAGGCTGGCCCGCCTCACGGAGGGCGGTGAGTCCACCGACTACCTCTACGGCGCCGACGGCACCCTGCTGATCCGTGCCACGGAGAACGGCGAGCGCGTCCTCTACGCAGGGGCCACCGAGCTCCACCTCCGGGCCGACGGCACGACCTGGGCCCAGCGTTACTACGCCGCCGGCGGCCTCGTCGGGGCCCTGCGCACCAACGAGACCGGCGACAACAAGGTCACCTTCCTCTTCGCCGACCACCACGGCACCTCCCATCTGGCCGTCGACCGGATCGGCCAGGCCTTCACCAAGCGCCGCACCACCCCCTTCGACGAGGACCGCGGCACGCCCGTCCACGGCCCCTGGCCCGACGACAAGGGCTTCCTCGGCAAGACCCACGACACCAACACCGGCCTCACCCACATCGGCGCCCGCCAGTACGACCCGACCCTGGGCCAGTTCATCAGCGTCGACCCCCTCCTGGAAACCGACAAACACCAGACCCTCAACGGCTACAGCTACGCCGCCCAGAACCCCCTCACCTTCTCCGACCCCTCCGGCCTGGGCCTCGCCTGCGGCTCCGGCGGCAATCCAGGGTGCCCCACCCGCCACGACGGAACAGCAGGAAACGGCCGCCCCAACGAGGGAGCCGCCCCGAAGAATCTCTGTGTTGCCCCTTGCGGAGCAGTGTCCGGAACCGCTGCTGTGGAAAGTAGCGGCGGGGGACGCTTCGGTTCCTGTTCAGTGCTTCAGGGAAACTGCACGCACGATGCACTGAGTGCAGCGGCAGTAGAGGGGCCCGGTCCACTTGAAGCGGTCATTACTGGCCTAGCATCGAACGCTGTTTACGCCCTCGACGGCACGGCCTGGATGTGGGACGACGGATGCTGGGGTGACGGAGGGTGGGGCCAGCCCGGCTTCGGCTTCGGTCCCGGATACGACGAGCACATGGCCGAAGCCGGTATCAATACGGCGAGTGGCTATTATCTGGTCCCTGGTATTCTGGCTTCAGTTTTCGCCCATAAGCCGATGACTGCGTCAGGCAAGCCTACCTACGGAGACAGGAAAGCGCGGGACCGGAAAGGTTCCATAACAGGTAAGACCATTACGAAGACACACTGGGCCAGGGTGGAGGTGACCCGAGACGGTCAACTGGTCGTCAGTTATAGCCTGAGAAGCGGCAGCATGAGCAGCGGGGAGAGTCAATCGAAGTCCCATACGGAGACTCGGGTGATCCGAATGTCTGGTACCACCAGCATGGACATCAATGGGGATCCCTACTCAAATCTGGCACCCATCAAGTCGGGCGACAGGGTAACCATTCATGGACTGAATCCACCATGCCAAAATTGCCAGGCGCGCATGGAGCAGGCGGCCCGGGAGCTGGGGGCGACTTTCGTGTACAAGCAAGGTAAGAAAGAATGGTGTTGGGGCAAATGACTCACCCATCCCCCTACTGGACGATCGCGGCACTAGTCGTCGGGGAGGCAGTTCCTGGTGCGACTTTCACCGTTTTCATTGGTGACGGGGAAGATGCGGAGAGCGACGGCTATTACTTTGACTTCCAGCGTCGTCTGAGTGACGAGGTGAAAGAACAAGACGTGAGGAACGAGACCGACAGTTACTGCGTCGTGAACGAGAGCGGAGGTGTGTACTATGGCGGCCTTGAAGAAGTTTCCTTGCTGCAGGATGTCCTCTGCCTACGCTTTGACGATGGAGCAGTTGAAGCACTAGGCTTGCCCTCTAACGTCGTACCGTTGAACATCGCCTCCGGCATCGACATTCATGAGATGCGGGCCGGCCTGAGAAGAGTCATGTCGTACGGAAACCCTGCCAAGATTCCGAGCATGAACCTTTAGCGGGTCTTCGAACTTAGCGGGGGTGCGGCGGTGATGCGGAGGACGCTGGCTTCGAGGTCCTCGACATGAACGACGGCAGAGGGCCAGGGTTAACCGGCGCCACCGCGTACCAGGTGACCCATTATGCCCGGTGGTGAACGGCGGGGCGAGAAATGGCGCCAGCGCCAGCCCCTGGCGACGGTCGCGACGCAGTAAACTGTACTGCGAGCTGTAACGCGCTGGCGGGAATCTGACTGAGGCCGAAAGTCAGGTGAATAGCGAGAAGCCTCGCCAGAGTATTCTGGCGAGGCTTCTGCGGTTCTTGACTGCAACGTCGGCGGACGACGGCTGCGGCGGGTGGGTCGTCAGGGTCGTCGTCCTGACCTGAGAAAGCAGAGACTCAGAGGCCCAGTCTGTCACGGGCGGAACCGACGTATTCGCGCCTGGTCATATCGGTGAGTTATACTCCCTCAAGGAGCACAAGGAACGGCAGGACAAGGGACGCGAGACGGCAGGGCCGGACTGGAAAGACAGCGGCTTCGTCTTCACCACCCCAACGGGCGGACCTCTCGACCCGGCCAACCTCACCCGACGCTTCCGCAGCTTCCTCGACCGATCCGGGCTCCGGCGCATCCGCTTCCACGATCTCCGCCACTCGACCGCCACCCTGCTCCTGGAGCAAGGCGTTGACCTCGTCGTGATCAAGGAACTCCTCGGCCACGCTCACATCGGCGTCTACGCGCACGTCCGCCTCCGCCTCCAGCGCCAAGCCATCGACACCCTGAACGACGCCCTCAGCTGGACCAACGAGGCCCCGGACGACCCGCCCGCCTCGCCAGTTGTCCGCTGACGTTGCCGTCATCGCTGCCGTCAAACGGCACAGGAGCCCCATCGAGCGTAACTCGGTGGGGCTCCTGTTTTCAGCTCTTCTGTGAGGCGATAAATCCGATCAGCCCGATCGAACGAGGTCGGCAAGTTCGATTAGATACCTGTTAAACCTCAAGTCGCCATGAGCGGAAAAAAGCACCTCAAGGGCTGACTGAAGAGCCCCGATTGGGGCCTCCTTCAAGTCACGCAGAGAGACCGTTGAAACCACACTAGAAAAGCTGTAGGAGAGCTCCACCACATCCCCGACCCTCATGGCTGTAATCGAATCCTGAGTTTGCGAAGACTCCACAACTGATTCACCGGACGATACGACTTCACGGCACAGTTGAACAAGCATCAGGACAAAGTCCACGACGGGGAGGCCAGGCGTCCTCAATTGAACCTCGTTACACCCATCACCGATCACTACGTCGGAGCTGAAGTAGCGAAAAGTTAGGTCATCGGCCGTTAGCATGCGGGCCGAGAGCCCCGACAGGCCATCAGCATCCCAGGATGAATCGTCGGTGCGAGGCATGAATGTAAACGAGATCATTTCATCCCCTAGTACATGAATTTCGGCATCGCGGTGACGAAGTTCCCCGCACCATCAACGGCGATCCTCATTCCATTCTGGCCCATCGCACCGACTTCCACGTCACCGAAATCGTAGTCGATGTAATATCCGCCGCGAGGGTCAGACTTAGACCTAGGAACCTGCGTCCCGTTCTTGATCGCCTCATCCACCATCCTCCGGAATCGAGTCTTGTCGATGCCATCGGCAAATACATTCTCCACCTTTCCGGCCTTATGGTAGGCCCCTCCAGGTGAATGCTGGTCCCAAGCGTGGTCAAACTGCCGGGTTCCTACAATGCAGTTTGCATTGTGAACCAGAACCGGCGTGGCCCCCGCCAGCACATAGTACGTGTGCTACGCAACCCCGCCCCACCTGCGGTTTCGCAGGTCATCAGCGGTTTCGTGCTCCGCCGACGTCCGTGGCTGTGCCCTGGCGTTCGCGCTTGTTGCCGTCACTACTGCCGTCAGTGGTCTACACCGCCTGGGGAATTCCAGGAATTCCGAATGCGTGTCAAGCGGCTTCGTCGTGCGGGGTGAGGCTGATGGTCAGGTCGGCGCCGAGAGCCTGAGCCAGGCGGCGCAGGAGGGGAAGTGTGGGCACGGTCCCGCCGCCTTCGAAGCGGGAGATCTGCGGCTGTTTCATCCCGCACCGCTCGGCCAGCTCGGCCTGGGACAGCCCGAGCTCGATGCGCCGGTCGTGGACGAGTTGCCCGAGCTCACGGGCGAGCGCGGAAGGCGGTTCCTGCATGGTTCCTCCCCGCCTCAGGCCGCTGGGGCGACGATGGTGACGGTGGGCTCGTCTCCGCCGGCGAGGTGCACGTCCACCGTGAGGTCCAATGCGCGGGCCAGGCGCATGATGACCGCGATGGGGGGCAGCTCGGTGGCCGTCTCGATGCCTTCGATGTCATCGACGTCGACGTGCATGCGCTCAGCGAGGTCGGCCTCGCTCAGGCCCAGCTGCTTACGCCGGTCGTAGACGGCTTTGCCCAGGGTCATGGCGAGGCCGGCCTCTTCGTAGACCCGGTCGTACTCGGGGTCAGCGTCCAGGTGTTCGCCCAGCATCTGGCGGTGGCGACGGGTCCTCCATTCGCTGTGATTCACCGGTTCTCCTTGAGATTGCGGCTGTAGAAGTCGTGCTCGGCAGCGGCTTCATGCTCTGCCTCGCACAATCGCTGTGCGGCGTGGGCGCGGTCCACTTCGGCCTGCTCGCGCATCTTGGTCTTGCGGAACACGGTGAGCAGCACGACACGGCGGTCGGGTGCGAGCCAGTAGGTGATGCGCTGGTGAGCATCGCCGAGGCGGAAGCGCAGCTCGCGGAGCTTGCCGCCCAGGTGGCGGGAGTGCGGTTCGTCGAGCGTGGTGGGCTGCTCGGCGAGCAGGTCGGCGACGCGTTCGGCCTGCTTGTAGTGCTGGGCGGGAATGTTCTCCAGCCACAGCCGTACCTCCGGCTCGATCTCGATCGAGTACCGCCCGCTGTCCATAGCGCCGATGATATATGGGCCGGGCTGGTGCGTCGCCCAGTTTGGCGGCGCGAGGCCGGGGCCGGAGGGGCCGCCGCGAGGGTGGGCCGCCGGGGCATCACTCCCCCACTGGAGGTGGTGCCAGCCACCGCCCTCGGTGAGCCTGCGCGACGCATGTGAAGGGTCGGCCCCATGGTCGGCCCTTGCCTGCGATCCGGCCGTAGGACGGTCGTAGGCGATAGCTTGCTCTGCCAGGAGCCCTGCCGGTCATCCCGGTGATCTGGCCGGTTGCCGCTCCCGCAGCCCGGCTGCCGCGTCGGCTCGGTGTCTCCAGTAGCGCCTGATCGCGGGAGCAGACGGCGGGGCCTGTCGGCAACGGCGGCCAGCCTTGGCGGGCAGGCCCGCCTTGAACCTCGTAGAGAAAATCTGAACGCACGCCCCGGAGCCCGTCTGGCGCGGCGGGTCAGTGGCCCTGCGCGTCGCCGGGCGTCTCCAGGGCCTGGACGCGGTGACGGAGGTCGGCGATCTCCTCGACGGCGTCGGCCAGGGCACGCTCCAGCGCCTCGACGCGGGCCGCCGTTCCGACTGCGGGTTCGGTCACCTTCCTGCCGTCTTGGTCATCAGCCTCGGCCTCACGGCCGGGGTGGTCGCGGTGGGTAACGAAGGCGCCCTTGCCGGGGCGGGAGACCGCCCACCCGTCGTCCTTCAGCACGGTCATAGCCTTCTGCACAGTCAGGCTCGACGCTCCGAACTCCCGCATCAGCACGGCCTGCGTCGGCAGCGGATCTCCCGGCCGCAGACCGCCTGAGCAGATCCGCTCTCGCAAGGTCTCGGCGATGACCTCGAACGTCAGCTGCACCCCGCCGCCCGCCGGCCTGCGCCCGCGTCGCCCCACCACCACGCCGGTCACCCCCGCCTTTCCGTGCCCCACTACCACCGGATTTCGGCCCGTCCAAACCCGGAAACCGGCCTCACACTACCCGCGTCCCACCCACCCAGCAGAAAGGAATCAGGAGGGATGCACTTGAATGCGCCGGTGAGGCGATGTTAACGTCACGCACCCGCCGGTGATCACCACCGCGCCCCGCCGACCAACCCCCGGTCCGGCCCCCGCGCGCACTCCGAGGCGCCCCGTTCATCTGTGAGCCGACGACTTCGGCCTGCCCACACCACCTCGCGCGTACCGCTTCCGCGCTCCCGCCGAAAGGCCCCGTTCCGCATGCCCGCACAGCTCTCACTCCCGTACCCCGCCAACGCCACGACCGCTTGCCGGCGGTCGTCTACGTTCGCCATGCCGACCGCGCCGCCGAACCCGGCCACCGCCGCGCCTGCGGGTGGGCGGTCGGCGCTGGACCGCCGCGCCAGGCTCACCGCCAAGCTGGCCAAGCTCGCCGCCACCGGCCAACTCGCACCCCTCGCAAACCAGATAGCCGGACTCGGCGGCTGCGCGCACCCGATCCGCCTGACCGGGCACCGCACCCGCCTGGACAGCGCGACCGGTGAGATCCTCGGCCACTTCGACTCCAGTCGGCTCCCGGCGGGCGAACTGCTGGTCCGCTGCGGCAACCGCCGCGCCACCCGCTGCCCCGCCTGCTCCACCGTCTACCGCTACGACACCTACCAGCTCATCGCCGCCGGACTGCGCGGCGGCAAGACCGTCCCCGCCAGCGTCGCCGCGCACCCGCGCGTGTTTGCCACCCTCACCGCCCCCGGCTTCGGCCCCGTCCACAACCAGCCCGACACCGGCCCCTGCCGCTGCGGCCATTCCCACCCGGACGACGACTCGCTCCTGGGCACGCCGCTCGATCCCGAGCGGTACGACTACGCGGGCGCGGTGCTGTGGAACGCGCAGGCTCCGGCCCTGTGGGCACGCTTCACCACCCACCTGCGGCGGGAAATCGCCAAGGCCGCGGGGCTGACGCAGCGGTCCTTGCGCGATCACGCCACGCTCTCCTACGCCAAGGTCGCCGGGTACCAAAAACGCGGCCAGGTCCACTTCCACGCCGTCATCCGCATCGACGGACCCACCGGCCCCGGCAGCACCCCGCCCGCCTGGGCCACCACCCAGCTCCTCGACCACGCGGTCCGCGCCGCCGCCGCTCGCACCCGCGTCCACCACGAGGGCGAACCGCCGAAGCAACGGCAGCCCGTTGGATACGTCTCCGCGTCCCCGCCCCAAGGCTCAGATCAGGCTCGGCGGTTGGTGTTCCGGTTCGGACGGCAGATCGACGTCCGCGCGATCCGCGGCACGGACTTCACCGGTGGCGGCCCGGTCACCGACCGGCACGTCGCTGGCTACATCGCCAAGTACGCCACCAAAGGCGCCGAGACCACCACCGGCACCCTCGACCACCGACTCCGCTTCCTCGCCGAACTCGCGGGCCTCGACATCACCGACCACGCCCGCCGCATGATCCACACCGCCTGGCACCTCGCCACCCGCCCCCAGCACGCCCACCTCCGCTTGCGGCATTGGGCCCACATGCTCGGCTTCCGAGGCCACTTCTCCACCCGCACCCGCCACTACTCCACCACCCTCGCCCACCTCCGAGCCGAACGCACCGCCTGGCGAACCCGCCGACCCGACCCCCAGACCCCATCCCCGGTCACCACGACATCACCGGTCGGCGCGTGGACTCGGACACGACGCTGGTCATCTCCCACTGGCAGTACGCCGGAACCGGCCTCCTGCCCGAACTCGAACACCTCGCCCACCTTCTGACCGCGACACGACAGACCCGACCTGCGCAACCGACCCGAACCCGGCGCTCCGACCGCGCCGGTCACTCCACCGGTCACTTGGTCGGTCACTCCACTGATCGGCTGCCCCGCGCTGTCCGGACGGGGGCCCTCGCGTGACCGCCAGCACCGAACTCCTCACCGTCCCCCAGGTCATGGAACGCCTCCAACTCGGCCGCACCGCCGTCTACGACCTCCTCCGCACCCGGCAACTCCCCTCGATCACCCTCGGCCGCGCCCGCCGCATCCCCGCCCACTCCCTCACCGACTTCATCCGCACCCACCTCGAACAGGAAGCTGTCTGATGGCCACGCCTCGCGATACCCCCGCCTCCCGCCGAACCCGCGCCAACGGCGACGGCACCGTCTACCAGCGCAAGGACAGCCGCTGGGAAGCCGCCGGATACGTCCTCGCCCCTGGAAACACCCGCCGCTGCATCCGCGTCTACGGCACTACGCGCAAGGAAGCCCTGGCCAAGCTCACCGAGAAGATCGCCACCAGCAATCGTGGCCTCCCTGTGCCCTCCGCACAGGGCAGCGTCGGCGCGTACCTGACGTACTGGCTGGCGAACGTCGCCGTCCACCACCTCCGCGAGAACACCCACACCCGCTACACCGCCTGCGTCGACCGGTACCTCGTCCCCGGTCTGGGCAAGAAGAAGCTGGCCAAGCTCACTGCCAAGGACGTCCGCACCTGGCTCAACCAGCTCCGCACCACCTGCCAGTGCTGCACGCGCGGCATCGACGCCCGGCGCGACCAGCCCCGCTGCTGCGCCGCCGGCCAGTGCTGCCACAAGCCGCTCTCCCCGCTGACGCTCACCTATATCCATTCCGTCCTCAAGTCCGCCCTGGAGCACGCCGTCCGAGAGGAAGAGATCCCGCGCAACGTCGCCCGCAACGTCCGCACCGGCACCCCACGGCCCCGACGCTTCGAACCCCTCACCGCCGACGAAGCCCGCCACCTCCTCACCGCAGCGCGCGGACACCGGTTGCGCGCGCTGTTCGAACTCGCCCTCCACACCGGACTCCGCAAGGGCGAACTTCTCGGTCTGCGCTGGGAAGACCTCGACCTCGACGCGGGCACCGCCGCAATCCGCCGAACCTTGCAGCGCACCAGCGCAGGTGGGCTCACCACGCTGCCCACCAAGACCCGGGCCTCCGAGCGCCGTATCGCCCTCCCCACCCGCTGCGTCCAGTCGCTGAAGCTCCACCACGAGCAGCAGCAGCGCGAGCGTGAGGCCGCGGGCACGACGTGGCGGCACGACGGGCACGTGTTCACTACGGTGCAGGGCCGACCGATCGACCCGACCAACCTCACCCGCGCCTTTACCACGCTCCTCCGCAAGGCCGGCCTCCGCCGCATCCGCTTCCACGACCTCCGGCACTCCACCGCCACCCTGCTCCTGGAACAGGGCGTCGAACTCGTAGTGATCAAAGAACTCCTCGGCCACGCCCACATCGGCGTCACCGCCACCGTCTACGCCCACGTCCGACTCCGCCTCCAGCGCGACGCCATCGACACCCTCAGCACCGCGCTCGTCAGCCGGGAGACCACCAAGACGGCACGCTCCGACGGCGACGAACCGCCACCCTGCGCCTCAGTCGTCCGCTGACGTTGCCATCAACTACTGCCGTCAGACCGCGCAGAAGCCCCGTCAGGACGCACCTGACGGGGCTTCGCTTTACTTGCGCGAACCTTCAACAACTATTCGAATAGCTCCGCCTCAAGGCGATATTCGCGTCTCAAGTCCTCCACCAGGCGCCTACGCGCAAATCTCACCACGCCGCGCGCCCACCAGGATTCCTCAGGGATCCTTGGAAACGCATCCGGAAGCAGGAGTGCACGGAATCTTGAGTCTACCGCTTCCACTTCTGCGCGAAGTAGCACAAGCTCGGGAAAGCTTTGCAGTTCCGCAGAACCCATGGCCCTCGCCAGAGAATCCCTCGACGTCAGATCATTGAAGTAGTCTTCGGCGTCACCCCGATAACCCTGTTCGCACTCTTCGACGAACGTCCTCCAGCGGGACAGGAGCGCCTCCGGCTCGACGTCACGCCACCGACCCGACTCCCTGACAAAGCTAGAGAACGCGTTGCGGAAGTTCTCAGTACCGTGAGTCATCGGGCCGCCTCCCGCTGGAAGTACGCGAGCGGATCATCTGGCCGGAAATAGGTAGTGATGGTATTTCCGTTCCTCATTCCTATTCTTCCCTGGGAATCCATTCGAATGATGACGCCATCACTTCTGACAGCTTCACGAGCGGCGGCAGGGCAGCTACCGGGACACATCAGCGCCTGCGCGTCCGCGACGTACCTTTCAAACCCATCATCCGTGTCATATTCCGGCATATCAGGCCTACGGGTGGGGTTTCCGGAATCATCGAGACCCAGGACGTGCTTGTCGTACTTCTCGTCCGCAACACCAATCTTGAAGTCGCAGTTGCTGTTGTGAACCAGGACCGGCGTCGAGCCCGCCAGCACATAGTACGTGTGCTACGCGGTTCCCCTCTACTTGCTTCTTCGCAGGTCAGCGCGTGATTTGCGTTCCGCTGGTGTCCGTTGTTGTGCGTGGAAATCCGTGATTGTTGACGCTGAGGTTGAAAGGGTGGGGTGACAGTCGGCGTTGGCGGTGCTACATCCTCGTCATGAGGTACGCGGATGGCGGCGGGCTGACCGCGGCGGGGCGGGCGAAGCGTGAAGTGGTGCGCTTTGAGGCCGTGGAGATGTTCGGGCAGGAGCTGCGGCCGCCGGAGGTGGCCCGCAGGTTACGGCGGCGTAC